>NZ_CP032514.1:302491-604982 GCF_003606385.1 Actinomyces lilanjuaniae
AGCCCGGCCGCCTGGCTGCGCACCTCCTGCAGCGTGGACAGCAGCGACAGGGAGGTGTGCCGCGCCACTACCCGCTCCACCTCCTGGGCCGCGCTCACAGCCTGCGCCACCTGCGAGGCCACCCGGTGGACCTCGTCCTCCAGCTCCTCGCGCGCCACGGCGACCAGCCGCTCAAACACCGCCCGCTCGTGCACCTGGGCCAGCGGCGTCCCCGAGGACTCCTCCCAGCGCCCGGCTACCAGACGTGCCGCCGCCAGCTGGACGTCGGCCACGAGGGCCTCGGTGGAGGGGTAGGGGCTGGCGGCCAGGACCAGGGACTGGGTGGCGTCCCACCGGCTGGTCACCCGCCCGGTGGGCAGTGCCGTGCGCGCCAGGGCCAGGGCGGTGACCCCGGCGCCGTGGGCGCCCGCCTGCGCGGCGGCGTCGGGCAGGACCCGCAGGTCTGCGGCTCGGTGTCCGCGCGCTACCAGCGCCGGGTACCCACGCACCACCAGGCCCGCCCGGCCGGTGGACTCCACCGTGCCCGGGATCGTCGAGGCCTGCGGCCCCTCCAGCCCGGGCACGCCCTGCGGCCAGTCCGTGAGCCCCTCACGCTCGGCCAGTCCCGAGGTCAGGGGGTCGGCTGCTGGCGCGAGGGTGGTGGCTAGTGGGCTCGCGGGACCGGTCGCTACGGCAGCCTCAGTGGTGGCAGTCGAGGTGCTGGCATCAGAGGCAGAGGTTGCTGTGGATTCAGTGGCTGCGGTGCCAGGCCCCAGGGCCGTCTGCGCGCCAGCGGTCCCCGGTCGCCAGCACCCCGACGACCACGCCCCTTCCGGGGGCGCCCAGAGCCCCGGGCGCCCCGGGCACCTTTGGCCCCTCCGGAGCCCGGGCCCGCCCCGGCGCGCTGACGGGCGCGGGCCTCGGCCATGGCCTGGGCCACCGCCCCGCGCACCACGGAGCGCACTGCCGCCTCGGTGCTTCTGGACAGCTCCTTCTGCAGGGCCACCAGGTCCTTGCCCTGCCCCAGGACCTCGTCGCGGTCGTCCAGCACCACGAAGGTCATGCGCAGGTGGTCGGGCAGCCGCTCGTGCGCCTCCTGCCAGTCGTCCCGGGTAAGAGCGACCTCCCGCAGGTCGGCGACGACCTCGGTAAACGCCTCCTGGAAGGACGTCCCCGGCGCGCTGGCACCCTCCGGTGCCGGGAACCGGCGGGACACCTCAGCCCACACCTGGGCACCGACGTCCGGGGCGGGCACCAGCTGTCGGCGCACCCGCTTGGGCAGGGCGCGGATCGTGGCTACGCACAGCTCGGGCCGCAGCCCCGGGACCAGCCAGTCGAATCCCTGCGGCCCCAGCCGCCCCAGGACCTCCACCGGCACCTGCACGCTGACCCCGTCGGCCTCGCTACCGGGGTCGAAGGCGTAGTCCAGGGGCAGCGTCAGGTCATCCTGGACCCAGGTGTCGGGGTAGCCGGACATGTCATGGTCGTCCCGATCGCCGGGCAGCAGCAGCTCGCGGGTGAAGTCCAGCAGGTCCGGTTCCAGGCGCCGCTGGTCCTTCCACCAGGCGTCGAAGGCCGCTGCTGAGGTCACCTCCTGTGGCACGCGCTCGTCGTAGAAGTCGTAGAGCACCTCGTCGTCGGCCAGTAGCCCGTGGACACGGCGCCGCTGCTCCAGCCCGCGCAGGTCCTCGACCAGCTCCCGGTTGCGCTCCACGAAGGCGTGGCGGGCGTGCCAGCCGCCCTCCACCAGGCCGCAGCGCAGGAACATCTCCCGGGCCAGCTCCCGGGCCTGCCGGGTTCCCACCGAGACCAGGGTGGCCGGACGGTCGGCTGCCAGGGTCATCCCGTAAAGCATGGTGCGCTGGTGGACCATGGCCGCGCCACGCCGGGTGGACCAGTACGCATCCCCGTAGACCCGGCGCAGCAGCCCGGCACGGTCGGCGGCCTCCTCCACCCAGTCGGGCTCCACCCTGGCCACGGTGCGGGCGAACAACCGGGAGGTCTCCACCAGCTCGGCGGTCATGACCCAGTCGTAGGTCTTGCGCCGCAGCCCGGAGCCGGGCCAGATGGTGAAGCGGGTGCCCCGGGCGCCGGAGTACTCCCGACGGCGCTCGTCCCACCCGCCCACGTTGGACAGCAGCCCCACTAGCAGCGAGCGGTGGACAGCCTCGGCGTCGGGGGTGTCCGCGCTGCGACCCAGGGCGACCACGGCGGCAGCCACGTCCCCGTGGGGCGCCTGGGAGCCGTGGTGTCCACGCTCCAGCGCGTCCCCCGCCGCCCGGATCGCCGTGGGCGTAGGCAGCTCCACGGGGGCGGCGTCCAGCCCCAGGGGACGGGCCAGCTGGCGCAGCTGGGCGTGGACGTCCTGCCACTCGCGCACCCGCAGGTAGTGGAGGAACTCGGCGCGGCACATGCGGCGGAAGGCTGAGCCGGACAGCTCGCGTGCCTGGGTGCGCAGGTAGCGCCACAGGTTGAGGTAGGTGAGGAAGTCGCTGGTGGGGTCGGCGAAGCGCCGGTGCGCGGCGTCGGAGGCCTCCTGCTTGTCCGCCGGGCGCTCGCGGACGTCCTGGATGGACAGGGCGGCCACGATGACCATGACCTCCCCGGCGCACCCGCGCTCCCCGGCCTCCAGGAGCATGCGGCCCAGGCGAGGGTCGATAGGCAGGCGGGCCAGGCGGCGCCCCACCGAGGTCAGCCGGGGGCCCTGGGCCGCATCGGAGGCAGGGACAGCGCCCCTGCCGCTGCCGGGTGCGTGAGGAGGGGCAGTGCGCCTGCGGGCGCTCTCGCCCGCGTCGTCGGGTACGACGGCCCCGATCTCGGTGAGCAGCTGGAGGCCGTCGCGGACCTGCCTGGGGTCAGGGGCGTCGAGGAAGGGGAAGTCCTGGACCGAGCCCAGTCCCAGGGCCGCCATCTGCAGGATGACGCTGGCCAGGGAGGTGCGTAGGATCTCCGGCTCGGTGTAGCGCGGGCGGGCGTCGTAGTCCTCGCGGGAGTACAGGCGCACGGCGATGCCGTCGGCCAGGCGCCCGCACCTGCCTGAGCGCTGGTCGGCGCTGGCCTGGCTGACCGGCTCGATGGGCAGGCGCTGTACCTTGGTGCGGTTGGAGTAGCGGGAGATGCGGGCCACGCCCGGGTCGACGACGTAGCGGATGCCGGGGACGGTCAGGGAGGTCTCGGCCACGTTGGTGGCCAGGACGACCCGCTGGCAGGAGTGGGCCTCGAAGACCCGGTGCTGCTCGGCCGCGCTCAGGCGGGAGTACAGGGGGACGACCTCCACGGCCCCGGGCGTGCGGGCCCGCCCGTCGGGGGTGTAGCGCGGACCCAGGTGGTCGATGAGGGCCGCCTCGGTGTCGCGGATGTCGCGCTCCCCGGCCAGGAACACCAGGATGTCGCCCGGGGGCTCAGCCATGAGCTCGTCAACGGCGTCGAGGATCCCGGTGACCTGGTCGCGGTCCTCCTCCCGGGTACGCTGACCGCCTCCGGAGCGGGCAGCGCGCGAGCCGGGGCGACCTCCTCCCCGGGAGCCGGTGCCGCCCACCCGGCCCTGACCGGGCGACGAGGAGCGCACTGCCTCTCGGTGAGCGCGGGCGGCGGCCCGCACGGCCGGGTCCGGGGAGGTCAGGGCGTCCAGCTCGGCCTCGGTCAGCTCTCCCGGCCCCGCAGTAGGTGTCCCGCGCGGGGCGTGGGTCCCGGCAGGGGCGGGGGAGGCCCCGGCGAGGTCCCCGGAGCCCCCGGTACCCGAGGCATTCTCAGGCACGGAGTCGTGGTCCTCGGTCACGCCCTCGGTCACGTCCTCGGCTGTCAGGGGGCGGTAGCGGACCTCGACCGGGTAGGTGCGCCCCGACACCTCAATGACCGGGACGCGCTCCGTGGCTGACTGGTTGCCTGACTGGCTGTCCCTGCCCCTGTCTGAGCGTCCGTCCGTGGTCGGCTGGCTGCCTGCTCCGGTGGCGTCGGTGGTGCTGGTGTCGGCGGTGCCGCTGGAGCCGGGGCGCGTGGTGGTCACGGGCAGGTAGCGGGCGAAGTGCTGGGCGAAGCGTGCGGAGTCGATGGTGGCGGAGGTGATGATGACCTTGAGGGCGGGGCGGCTGGGCAGCAGCCGGGCCAGGTAGCCCAGGATGAAGTCGATGTTGAGGCTGCGCTCGTGGGCCTCGTCCACGATGATGGTGTCGTAGCGCTCCAGCATGGGGTCGGACTGGATCTCCGCCAGGAGGATGCCGTCGGTCATGAGCTTGACCAGGGTGGTGGGACCGGTCTCCTCGGTGAATCGGACCTGGTAGCCGACCACGCCGTCACGTCCAATGGGTGTGCTCAGCTCGGTGGCGATCCGCTCGGCCACAGAGCGGGCGGCGATGCGGCGCGGCTGGGTGTGGCCGATCATCCCGGTCACGCCCCGGCCCAGCTCCAGGCAGATCTTGGGCAGCTGGGTGGTCTTGCCCGAGCCGGTCTCCCCGGCGACGACGACGACCTGGTGGTCGCGCACGGCTGCGGCAATCTCCTTGCGGCGGGCGCTGACCGGCAGCTCCTCAGGGTAGACGAGGGCGGGGACGCTGGCGGCGCGCGCGGCGAGCTGGTCGGGGGTGAAGCCTGGCCAGGGGCGGTGGGGGCCGGAGGACCTGGCGGAGCCGCGCCCGCGGCGGCGGCCTGACCTGTTCGGGCGGCCAGGCCTGCGGCCCGGCTGTCCGGCGCCTGGCTGCCCGACGGCTCCGCTGCCCGGTCGGTCACCATGGCCCCGTGGCTGTGCTGTCTCCTGAGCCTGCCGACCAGTCCGGCCCTGCCGACCCGGTGCCGTGCGGTGCGGCGTGTCCTCTCCCTGTGCCATAGGAGGCCATTGTCGCTCACTCACGGCTCGTGTGTTGTCAGCCGGGGTCTCCCACCGAGTCAGGCGAGACCCCATTTTTCATGAATGTTTCTCGTGTTGTCAGTGTGGTGGCTGAGGTTCTCAGTGAGCTGCAGTGAGCTCGTCAGTGTAGAAAGTGAGGCCCTCAGTGGATTACAGTGAGGCCGTCAGTGTAGAAAGTGAGGCCCTCAGTGGACGACAGTGAGGCCGTCAGTGTAGAAAGTGAGGCCCTCAGTGGACGACACTGAGCCTGTGACTGATGAGGAGCTGACTGAGCGGGTCGCCCAGGTGCGGGCGCACGGCAGCGATGACGCCCGCACCGAGGTCAAGTCGGCCGCTGGCGGGCTGCCCAAGAGCCTGTGGGAGACGGTGTCGGCCTTCGCGAACACTGACGGTGGCACCATCATCCTCGGTCTGGACGAGCGCGAGGGCTTCGCACCCGCTGAGGGGTTTGACGCGGACAGGATCATGGACGCGCTCGTGGCAGGCCTGCAGCAGGACCCGAAGGTCAGGCCGGTCCAGGAAGGGGCGTATCGCATTGAGCGCGCTGTTGTCGACGGTGCCCCCGTTGTCGTCCTGGAGGTGGACTCCCTGCGTGAGTATCCTGGTGCCCACCTGCCCTGCCACGTTGTCGCCCGGGGGGTCGCGCAGGGGAGCTACAAGCGGGTGGATGACCAGGACCGGCGCCTGACCACCTACGAGATCTACATGCTCCAGACCTCCCGCCAGCCGCAGGGGACCGACCGGGCGGTCGTCCCCGGTGCTGCCCTTGAAGACCTGTCACCAGAGCTGGTGCAGCGCATGCTGGCTCGGCTCCGGGCCACCGGCTCCCACGCGCTGGACGGCCTGGCGGGTGACGACGTCCGGGGCGCCCTGAGACGCCTGGGCGCGCTGGGCGTCGACGACGCCCCGACCCTGGCCGGGTTCCTCTGCCTGGCCACCTACCCCCAGCAGCGCCTTTCGAAGTTGACGGTTGACGTCGCCGTCCACCCTGAGACCACCAAGTCGCACCGTGGCGACATCAGGTTCGTGGACCGCAGGACCTGTGACGGGCACCTTCCCGTGGCGGTTGAGGACGCGGTCAACGCCGTGGCGCGCCACCTGGGGCGCAGTCGCCGGGTAGAGGGCATGGCCGGGGTGGACGTCCTGGAGATCCCCGAGGAGGTGCTGCGGGAGGCGATCACCAACGCGGTCACCCACCGCGACTACAGCCGGGACGCCCTGGGGCGCCAGGTCGCCGTTGACGTCTACCCCGACCGGGTAGAGGTCATCAGCCCAGGTGGCTTCTACGGGACCCGGACCGCGCAGAACGTCGGAGAAGGACGTTCCGACTCCCGTAACCCGGACCTGGCCCGCCTGCTCACGCTGGTGCCTCGCGCAGACGGTGCCGGGGTGCTGTGCGAGAACCAGGGCTCCGGAGTACCGCGCATGATCGCGGCCATGCGTGACAGCGGCCTTCCGGCCCCCGACTACTCCGGGTCCGACCTGGGTCAGGTGGTGGTCCGGCTCAGCCGGTTCGGGCTGCTTGACGAAAAGGTAGCCGCCTGGCTGGACACGCTGCCTGGCGCGCCCTTCTCCAGCCGCGAGAAGGCCGCCCTGGCCCTGGCCCGCCGTGACGGGCACGTGAGCGTCACGGACCTGCGCGGCACTCTTGGACATGACTCTGACGACGCCCGCCAGCTGCTGGCTGCCCTGGCGAAGAGAGGGTCCCTTGCCGGCCTGGGGGACGGCCCCTACGTTGTGGCGCCCGGCGACCAGGAGGCCGTACCCGGCTACACGTCCCCGGGGGATGCCTCCCACCCGGCGGCCGTTGACCGGGAGGCAGAGGAGGCCGGCACGCCCAGGGTGACCGGCGTGCGAGCCGAGGTCCTGTCCCTGCTTGACGCGGACCAGCCCAGGACCGTCCACGACCTTGCCCAGCAGACCGGCAAGACCCCGGGGACGCTCAGACCCGTGCTCAGGAAGCTCGTGGCTGACGGGCACGCCGTGGCCACTGCCCCGCCGACCAGCCGCAGGCGCGCCTACCTGCGTGCCGGGGGTATGACCTGACGCGGTCGGGTATGACGCCAGCCGCTGGTCTGGTGCCTGCGGCTGGCAGCCTGCGCCCCAGGAGCGAACGGCACGCTCACCTTTCTCCGTGCTTATGCGGATCAGCGGAATGACACCGTTTCGCCAGACTGGGTGGAAGGGCCTGGAAGGCTCCCATGTGCAACGAGATCCTTGATGCACATGGGAGTGCCGTACGTCGGTCACACCCTAGGCCGAGATCCGCGGAATCGCGCGGTCCTCGTCTCTTGTCCGAAAAGGTGAGCGTGCAACCGGTCCCGCGGCCAGCCCCCACTGGCCCGCGATCGCACCGCCAGGCGGGCGTGTCAAAGACCTCAGCTGGTGAGCCTCGGGTCGCTGCCGTCCAGGACGGTGCCGAAGTCGCAGTCCTCCTCAACGCGACGGTGGCAGGCGGCGGCGGTCCCGGCGTCAAGGCCGAAGCCCCCTGGGCGCCCGGTCCCACGTGCCGCGCGCCACCTGCGCCACCCGGGTCACCAGGCGCAGGACCTCGCCCCGGGCCAGCCCCCAGTCCATGTCAAGCAGTTGCTCCAGGCTGCGCCCGGCCGAGCGCGAAGCCGTGCTCCAGCCACTCTGACGCGTAGGAGAACTGTCGTATCCGGGCTGAGACCAGCAGGTCCAGGGACCCGACGCGCCGGATTGCTCCGTCCTCCCCGGTCCGGCAGACCTCCAGGTGCTCCACGCTTCCTTCGGTTCCTCCTGTCGGAGCAGGCCGTGGCGGGTCATGGCGCTGGGGCCGACGCACCTTGCGGCCGGGGACCGGCCTACACCACCTCCAGCACTGTCTGGACAAGCTCGTCGTAGGAGGTGGACGCGGCCAGCCGGGTCACCACCTCCTTGTCGAGGAGGGCGTGGACCAGGTTGTCGAACACGTCGCCGAAGGTGGTGCGACTGTCCTCGGACAGGCACAGCAGGGCGACCAGCCTCACGGGGGTCCCGTCCCAGTCCACGGGCTGACGTGCCAGGCACACCATGACGGCGGACCTGGCCGCCGTCATCTCGATGGTGTGGGGGAGGGCCGCCCCGGAGGCAAAGGCCGTGCTTGACAGCCGCTCACGCTCCATGACCTGCTCCAGGAACCCCTCGCCCGCCGCCGCACGGGAGACCAGGGCCTGTGCCATGACCGGAAGCACGTCGTCTCGCTGGCCCCCGCCCTCGACCCGCAGAAACAGGCTCGGGTCCATGACAGCAGCCAGCCAGGAGGCCACCTCAAGGCGCCTGCGCCCAGCAGCGACGTCGGCGACCGCGGAGCGGACCCGCTCCAGGTCCTCATGAGAGGGCAGGACCCCGGTGCGTACCACGGCGGGCCTGGGCTGGCGTCGTCGGGGGCGTGCCGAAAGCCGGGAGAACGGTCGGGCCGTGCCAGCGACAACCACCAGGTCGGTGCCTCTTCCGCGCACGGTCCTGGACGCCCCGACCGGCCACCCGGCCCCGGAGCCGTCGTTCCCGGCGTCGGTACTGCCGGCACCTGCCTCGTCTGCCCCGTCCACCTCATCCAGGTCAGCCACCACTCGTCCCACCCTGCCTCTGCCTGCCAGAACCCCCTCCACCGCCTGGCGGAAGACGTCCCCGGCGTCGTAGTAGCGGGGGAGGACCAGCGTGACATCCACCTGGTCGTCATGCTCGTGCATGGACAGCAGTCGTCCGCCCACGTGGAAGGCGAGGAACCCGATCTCGTCCTCAGCCACCTCCACCCCTGTACTGCGCTCAACCTGCTGGGCGATGAACACGGCGAGCTCGTGGACCAGCGGGTGGGTGTTCTTCACCGACTGCCCGGCAGGGACCGGGACCGCCGTGTGCTGGCAGGCGCGGTCGACCAGGCGGCGCACGTGCAGGGCGAGGAAGGAGATGAACCGCTCGTCGCTGAGGTCGATGAGGTAGTTGTCATTGACCCTGCTCACGATGTCGGAGACGAGCCTGACGTAGCGGGGCTCCAGGAACGCCTGCACCTCAGGCCGGGGGCGCCCCTCGGGGTGGGCGGGTGCCGCCTTCTCCAGGAGGAGCAGAGCCAGGTAGGTGATCTCCTGGTCGGGCAGGTGAATGCCGAACTGCTCCTCCACGAGCGTGGCCACCGCCTGGGACATGGGGCGCAGCACCGCCTGGCCGCTGGCACCGGACAGCCAGGTGATCGTGTGGCCGGCGCGTACGCGCTCCACCATGACGGCGATGTGGGCCACGAGCTCGTCGGCCGTGCGGTCGTTGACCACCAGGTCGACGTCGCCCAGCACCGAGATCATCCGCTGTCTCAGACCGGGCAGGGTGGGCTCGTCCAGCTGGCGGGCCACTTCCTCAACGTCGATGACCTGACGGCGGCTGGCCGCCGCCTTGGTGAGGAGGCCGCGCATGAGGCGGCGCTGGGCTACCTCCTCGCCCTCCATGCGCACCGTCTCACCGGTGCGGGTGATGCGCAGGCCGGAGTGGGCCAGGAGCACCCGGGCGCGGGTCAGGTCGGACTCGATGGTGGACTCCGAGACGCAGAGCTCCTCCGCCAGCCCGAACACGCTGAGGCCGCTACTGGTGGTCATGAGCAGACGCAGCAGGTGGGCGAGCCGCTCGACGGGCCCGTCACCTGGACGGGGGGCGCGCCGCCCCGTGGCTCCCGCGCGCTCCCAGGCCTCGGTGTCCAGGCTGTAGCCCGCTCTGGTGGAGGTCACGACGTTGCCGTAGCGGCGGTTGGCGGCAGAGACGTAGTTGCGCACGGTGCGTGTGGACACACCTAGGCGGCGCGCGATCCGGGCCGCAGGCACGCGGAGGCCGGGAGAGTCCTCCAGGATGGGGATGATGTCGTTGAACCGTGCCACGGGCCTCGCTACCCCCTCAGCTGCTCCTCCACCCAGGCCAGCACAGCCGGGTAGCTCACGGCATCAAGGTCGCTGACATCGACCTCCAGCGTCTGCCCGAGCGTGAAGGAGGAGTAGCCGCGCTCGGCACAGCGGCGGGCTAGTTCTTCCCGGGACACCAGCGCGTCGGCCTCGGTCCGGTCGAACAGGACCTGCCCCGGACGGTAGGAGGTCAGCAGATGGCCCGGATGCCGGGAGGTCTCTAGGTCGCGGTGCCGTTGGCGCTCGTAGAGGACGTCGGTGTCGGCCACGAGACGTACGGTCAGGGGGGTGAACCCGTGCTGGCAGCACAGGCGTGACAGCAGGTCGTGCTGCCTGGTGCTGAAAGGGTAGTCGGAGACCACCACACGGCTGTGGCCCATGGCCGCCCCCAGAGCCCGCTCGTACTCCTTCAGCGCCTCCCGGTCCAGCAAGGCCTTCTCCTGCGGCCCGGAGAAGCCTAGGCGGTCCCACAGGCCCTCCTTGACCTGGTCCAGCGACACCTGCTGGCAGCGCTCGCCCGGGGCCAGGACATGGTCCTCCAGGTGGCGCAGGACCAGGCGGGCCATCCAGCTCTTGCCGGTGCCCGGGGGGCCTGCCACGAGGATAAGCGTGCCCCCGGCCTGGCTGGCCTCACTGCGGCTCACGGGTCTCACCCAGGAACAGGCTGATCTTGCGGGCGACGATATCGCGGACGACGTCGTTGCACGGCTCGATGTTGCGGCGAAGGGAGGTGCTGACCTCGGTGGCTGCGAACTGCTCCTGGGCCTGGCGGGTCCAGCCCACGAGGAGCTCGGTGCCGACGTTGAACTTGCGCACCCCGTTGGCGCTTAGGGAGGGGTAGTCGGCCTCGTCCACGCCGGTACCGCCGTGGATGACCAGGGGGAGGTCCACAGCCTGGTGGATCCGGGAGAGAAGGTCGAGGTCGATGTCGGTGGTGGAGCGGAACTGGCCGTGACTGGTGCCGATGCTCACGGCCAGGGCGTCGGCGTCCACCTGCTCCAGGAACCACACGGCCTCCTGGGGCTGGGTGCGCAGGCCCCCGGTGCTGCTCACCCCCTCCTCGGTCCCGCCGATGGTGCCGATCTCTACCTCCACGGAGACGCCGCGGCTGCGGGCGTAGTCGATGACGCGGCGCGAGGTGGCCACGTTGCGGCTCACGGCCATGAGGGAGCCGTCGAACATGACCGAGGAGTAGCCCGCCTCCACGGCGTCGCGGATATCGGTCAGGCTGGTGGCGTGATCGAGGTGGAGGGCGACGTCGACGACCTCGTCCTCCGCCATGGAGCGGCATACGGCCACCAGGTTGCGCATGCCGACGTACCGGGCGGTGCCCGGAGAGGTCTGGACGATGACCGGGGCGCCGAGGTCGCGGGCTGCCCGGATGATAGGTGGCACCATCTCCAGGCTGTGGGCGTTGAACGCGCCGACCATATAGCCCACGGCGGCCGCCTCGGCCAGCATCGGGGTCATGGATACGTACATGGGGGTCCTTTCACGAGGGTCTCAGGTACGACGGCTCCCTGCGGGCTGCTTCCCGGGTGGGAGCCGCCTGCCACCTGCTGACGGTGCCGGGCGGCGCTCTCACCGATGCGCGGTCAGTGCCGGGCTGGTGCCGGGTCAGTACTGTGAGCGCATGACGCGCTTGGACAGGGCCGTCAGGTCGTCGAGCCTGGAGCTCCAGTGCCGGACGCCGTCGTCGTCCTTGGCAGCGGCGGCCTGACGGAGCATGTTGTTGTACAGGGTGAGCAGCCCGCGGTAGGCGGGGCCGAACTGCTCGTGCAAGGCCATGGAGGCCTCGTAGTGGGCGATAGCAGCCTCGGTGTCCCCCAGCTCGGCGCAGGCGGCACCCAGTTCGTTGAGGACGGTGACGCGCTGGTCGGTCCCGCCGGTGCCGACTGCCTGGGCCGGTCCTGTCGGCACCTGGCCCTGCCCGGCCGGTGCCTGGGACAGGGCACTTGTCTCCGGTGCTGGGCCGACTCCTGCCCCACCCAGCGCCACCAGCTGGTCGGTCAGCGAGGCGATGGTGGTTCGCAGCTCGGCCTCGCGCTGTGGTGGGACCGGCAGCGACGGGGCTGCTGCGGCACTGGCGGCGCTGGTGGCGTTGGCGGCGTTGGCGGCGCTGGTAGCGCTGGCAGCACTGCCTTCTTCACCGGGCGTCACGGCTCCGTGGTTCTCCAGGCTCCCACGGCTCCCGCGGCCCTTGCGCCCCCACGACCTCTTTCCCAGTCTCATGGCCTCCTCCTCTCAGAAGGCCCGCATGATCGGGCCGATGACGTAGGCGAAGACCAGCCCCGCCGTGATGGTGTCGACGTCGGTGGCGGACAGGTTGGGGAAGCCCAGGTTGAGGAAGGTGGTCACCAGGAGGGCGGGCAGGAGGGTGATGAACAGCCCGTGGACGACCCCGCCCACTAGCGCCCCTCGCCTGCCGCCCACCGCGTTGCCGAAGATCCCCGCCGTGCCTCCGGCGAAGAAGTTGGTGAGCATGCCCGGCACGATGACGGCGAAGCCGAGGGCGGGCAGGGCGAGCATGGCGATGACGGTGCCCAGGGTCGTAGTGATGAAGCCGACCACGACAGCGTTGGGTGCGTAGGGGAACAGGACCGGGCAGTCCAGAGCCGGCCGGGAGTCAGGCACCAGCCTCATGGAGATGCCCCGGAAGGCGGGGACAATCTCTCCCAGCAGGAGGCGCACCCCGGCCATGAGGACGTAGACGCCCACGACGAACTGCACCGCCTGGATGAAGGCGTGCACCATGTGGTTCATGTCCCCGGTTTGGTCGGCCACGGGATCCGCCCCGGCGAAGGCGGCGGTGACAAGGTAGAGCGGCACCATAACCACCGCCAGGGACATGTAGGTGTCCTGGAGGAACTCCAGGGAGCGGGGTAGCGTGACCTCCTCGGTGGAGGGCTGTCTGTCTGTGCCCCGCCTGCGCACCAGCCAGGCTACCCCGGCCTCGACCAGGTAGCCGATGGTGCAGAAGTGCCCCAGGGCGATGGCGTCGTTGCCGGTGATCCTGCGCACGATCGGCTGGGCGGCGGCGGGCATGCCCACGGCGAAGACCCCACCCACCAGGCTGGCTGCGGCGATGAGCCAGGCTCCGTGCAGCCCGGCAGCGTGTCCCAGGACCACGGTCATGGTGGCCATCCACAGTAGGGCCTGCCCGGTGAGGAAGATGTACTTCCACGGGGTGAGGCGGGCCAGGAGGATGTTGACCACGAAGATCCCCAGGAAGGTCAGGGCGATCTGGCCGCCCAGCTGGAGGTTGTTGGTGGCGTAGCCGTTAACCGCTTCGATGCTGGGCACCACGCCGGTCATGTTGAAGGCTGCCTGGAACACGGTACCGAAGTAGGTCAGGGTGTCCACCAGGATCGCCGAGCCGGCGGCCAGGACGTAGAAGCCCAGAAGGGTCTTGAAGGTGCCGACGACGGTGGCACCTACGCCCTTGCCCTGAAGGACCAGGCCGAGCATCGCGATGAGGGCGATGACGATCCCGGCCTGGGTCAAGATGTTGGAGATGACCCAGCCCAGGGCGCTCATGGCTGGGGCTCCTGGGTCATGGAGGGCGAGGTGGCCGACGTGCTGGTCTCGGGAAGAGCCGCCCCAGGCCCGCTACCCGGTGACGTGCGAGCGTCCTGGTCACGGTGTCCGTCCCGCAACCCTGTGACAAACGCTGTGACGACAGGGACGAGCCGGTCGCGGATCTCCTCCTTGTCCACGACGTTGTGAAGGAACACGAGGGTGATCGAGGGGTCAGGACCGTGCTTGTCGATCATAGGCCGGAAGTTCTCCGCCGAGACGATGATGTCGGCCTGGATACCGGGCAGGGCGGAGATCCCGTCGTGGTGGAGGCTGGCGGGCAGGTCGGCCTGGCGGAGGACCTCCTCGGCCTCCATCTGGCAGGCGAGGCTGGAGCCTAGGCCGGCCCCGCAGACGAAGTAGATGTCGGGCTTCCTGGGTGTGTCGGCCGTGCGGGCGGAACGTGCCATGTCAGGTACTCCTTTGTCGGTGGCTGCCGGTGTCTGTCGGTGACGTGGTGGATGCGCCGTGCCCGTGGCGGAGTGCCCGCTGGAGCTCGGTGACGGTTCTCGCTGCAACCAGGAGCCTCAGCCGTGTGACGTCGGTGACCAGGGACACGAACTGCTGCAGGGCGGCCAGGTGGGAGGCGCTGTCTACAGCCGCCAGACAGAACACGAGGGACACCGGGTCGTTGTCCTCATGGCCGAAGGTCACAGGGTCTGACAGGGTGAGCAGGCTCATGGCCTGTCGGTAGACCTCGCCGTCGGGGCGCGCGTGGGCCAGGGCTGTGTGGGGAGCCAGGACGATATAGGGGCCGTACGTCTCCACGGAGCGGATCATGGAGCGGACGTAGGCACGTGAGACGGAGCCGTCGGACACCAGTGGCTCGGCGGCGAGCGTGATGGCCTGGCGCCAGTCGTTGACCCGCTGGCGGATGACGACACGGTCGTCGGTGATGAGGTCGGTCAGTGCACTGTCCATGGCTTGGCTCCATGACGCGGACAGAGGCCGTGCCCGGTGATTGTGCTCGGCAGCATGTGCTCGGCTCCTGGCCCGCGTGGCTCGTGGTTGATGCACTGCGAGTATCCGCGCCCGCGTCTGAGGCGGGCCAGCACGTCTCCTTCCGCCTCAGGGCGTGCAGGCGGAAGATGGGCGGGACCGGCTGGTCCAGGGACCTGGCAGGCAGCAGCCGCGAGACCATGGCCGCTGCGCGTGCTCCTCTCGCTGCCCGGACTTTCTCACGAGCTCTGGTTGAATGTCGTGCATGAGTCGTTACCTTCATGGCCTGGGATGGGGTGTGGTCGCGCTCGCGGCAGCCGTGGCGCTGGTGAGCCTGCGTCCTCCTCTGACCATGCAGCCCTTTGTCGCCCAGGTCGTGGCGCTGCGCACCTTCATGACGCTCGGGTGGGGGCTCCTGGGCCTCCTCCTGCTGGCCACCTCTGTCCTGCGACGCAGGCTGGCCCGGTCCCGGGCTGGGCGTGCGTCCTCCTCGTCGCGTGCCGGACTGCGCACCGGTGCCCTCGGGCTGGTCCTTGTCCTCGTCGCCCTCGCCCACGGTGGCGTCCTCCTAGGGCGCGGCATGTCCCTGGGACCTCTTGAAACCTCTGATACCTCCTCGGACACCCCCTCGGACAAGGCTGCTTTCACCGTCATGTCCCTTAACACCGAGAGGGAGGACGCGCCCGTCCAGGCCGTGGCCGAGACCGCCCGGGCCGTGCAGGCCGACGTCGTCGTCCTGCCGGAGACGACAGCCGCCTACGGCGAGGAGCTGGCAGGGCTGCTGCGGGGCGCGGCTGGGGAGCTGACGGTCTACACCGCAGTCAGCCCGCCCTACGGGTGGAACGACGAGGACGGCGACGGTGCCGACGACGACTCCGGGGCGCATCACGGCATCGACCCGGTGCGCGCTACGACGGTCCTCGTCTCCGAGCGCCTGGGGGGCTACCGGCAGACGGAGGGGGTGGCGGGTGCGGGGCGCGGAATGGTCGTGCTGGAGCCCGTGGACGGGTCAGGGCCTGTCATCACCGGGGTGCACACCTACCCGCCGGTGCCGGGGCTCATGGGGGAGTGGAGGTCCTCGCTGACCACGGTGGCTGGCCTGTGCCAGGACCCGCCCGAGGGGCTGGTCATGGTCGGTGACTTCAACGCCACCCGCGACCACGCCCTGCTGCGTGACCTGCACGCCTGCGCGAGCGCGGGGGAGCAGGCGGGTGTCGGTGGCCTGGCGACCTGGCCCACCCACACCGGGACCAGGCTCCTGGGGGCAACCATTGACCACGTCCTCGTGGACGCCTCCGCCTGGGTGGGGCAGTCAGGCGAGGTCCTCACGCTGCCCCAGACGGACCACCGGGCAGTGGTGGTCCGTCTGGGCAAGGCCTAGACACGGGTAAGGCCGAGACGACGATGACAGGGCGGGGCTGACAGGGCGGGAGCCAGGGCCACCCGGGGTCCGCAGGGTGACCGTATCCGCTCACCTGGGTGCGGCTCAGCGCAGGTGTCGTGTCACCCATTCAGTACCCAGCCGAGCCACCTCCGCCTGGGCCTCCTGCGGGTGGTCCTTGCGTACCTGCACCAGCTGGCTGCCGTCCTTCAGGAGCGGGAAGCCCTTCTGGGCGTCTGCCGCGGTATCGGGCATCTCGTGGGTCAGCGCCCCGTAGATCATAAGGACCGGCCACGGAACCTCCGCCATGGTGGTGTGGGGCTCCTGCATGGAGAAGTCGGCGAGGGTCTCCTTGCTCAGCACGTTCCACTGGCGCGGGTTCGGGTTGTCGTCCACCAGCCGGGTCAGG
Source organism: Actinomyces lilanjuaniae (assembly GCF_003606385.1). Classification (NCBI taxonomy): domain Bacteria; kingdom Bacillati; phylum Actinomycetota; class Actinomycetes; order Actinomycetales; family Actinomycetaceae; genus Actinomyces; species Actinomyces lilanjuaniae. The sequence continues at coordinate 318,502 of NZ_CP032514.1, forward strand.
CCGTGGCGGGCGAGCTCGTCGAGCTGGTGGGGGGAGAAGACCTGCTCCCACAGGACTGACTGGGGGCCGACCACGGCCCCTACCAGGACGGCGGTGCGTACCTGCTCGGGCCGGGCCAGGAGAGCGGCGGTCGCGCCGAAGCCGTTGGCGTGGATGGCCTGGCGGGTGTAGCCGCGCTCGGCCAGCCAGCCGGACACCGCCCTGAGGTCCTCGGCCTCGTTGGCCAGGGTGATGACGTCGTCGTCGGACTCGCCCAGTCCGGAGAAGTCGATGCTGAGGGTGGCCATGCCCGCCTTCTGGTAGCTGGCCGAGACCAGGTCCAGGCGCCCCTGCTCTCCGTGCCGGTCCGCGAGGAAGTCGTGGGCCAGCAGCACCACGCCCTCCCGGCGGGTCGGCACGCCCGTGCCGCTCTCGCCGTCCTGCGGCGGGGTGCCGTCGGGGCGGACGAAGGAGCCCACCAGGGTGACACCGCGCGGGGTGTCGATACGCACCATGCTCATGCGTACAAGCTTAGGCTAGAAGTTGGCGCGGGTCACCAGGTCGCGGAGGGCGCCCAGGGGAATTGCGCTTCCAGCGTGAGCCTGTAGCTGTGCCCGTGGTCCTGGGGTTCGTCTACCCTTGGGCTGTTCCATCTAGAGTGGCTGAGAGACCTGGCTCCGTGACGCCGCAGCAACCCCCTCCGGGTGCTTCCGCCAGGACCGATGGAGGGCCGCACCATGGACCGAGTGGACCGAGTGGACCAGTACGACGCAGACCTGGTTCCCGTGACCGGGCCGCCCCTGCCTGCAGCGGGGCCTGTCGCGCCCCAGCGGGCTGCGTCCCCGGGTGCCGCTGGTGCCGCGCTGGCCCCGGCGGGGCTGCCCTCGCTGTCCCTGGAGCTCTTCCCTCCCCGCCCCGGTGTCCATGCCTCGCAGACGTGGGGAGCGCTGGACCGGCTGCTGGGGGTGCTCCCCGACTTCGTCTCAGTCACCTACCGGCCGACCTTCGCGCCCGACCCTGACGGCGGCCCCGGGGTGCGTGCGGTGCGGGAGCACAACCCGGCTGAGGACGTCATCACCCACGTGCTGGCCACCAGCCGGGTGCCGCTCATGGCCCACCTGACCTGTATCGGCTACCGCAGGCGCGACGTGGTGGAGATTGTGCGCCTCTTCCTGGGCCTGGGGGTGCGCCGCTTCCTGGCGCTGCGGGGCGACCCGCCGCGCGGGACCAGGGCGAGCGACGTCCCCGGTGAGCTGCGCTACGCCAGCGACCTGGTGCGCGTGATCCGCGAGGTCGAGGACGAGTACTTCGGTGACGGCGCCCGGCACCTGCAGGTGGCCGTGGCTGCCTACCCTGCCTGCGAGGACCTGGAGGCTGAGGTGGAGGTCCTGGCCGCCAAGCAGGAGGCGGGTGCCGACCTGGCCATGACCCAGGTCTTCTACGACGCGCAGGACTACCTGTCGCTGTCGCGTGCCGCTTCCTACAGCGGGGTGGTCATGCCTGTCCTTCCCGGCATCATCCCTCTGACAGACCTGCGCCGCCTGACCCGCCTGGAGTCGCTGACCGGTGTGCAGGTCCCGGCCGACCTGAGTGCCACCCTACGGCGGGCCGAGGGCGCCCAGGCTGTGGCGGCGGGGATCGACGCCACCCTGCGCCTGGCCACCCAGGTGCTCGACGGAGGTGCCCCCGGGGTGCACCTCTACACATTCAACCGGACCCGGCCCGCGCTGGACGTGGTCTCCCACCTGCGTCTGGGAGGGATCTTCCGGGGGCAGGAGCCCGACCGGGAGACCCAGCACGAGGTGGACCTGGCCTACCTCAACGCCACTCCCGGCGGGGACCGGCGTCCCTCTGTCTGGTAGGGGTCTGGTAGGGAGGGGGCTGGTGGGCGGGTAGAGCCAGGTCGTAGTGTAGGGAGGACCGTGGGGGCGAGACATATATGAGCGTATGAGCGCAGGCTGTCTTCGCGTCACGGAGGCGGCACCGGAGTGGTCCGGCGGGGCTGCCGGAGGTAATGATATTGCGGTGTTACCGTGGCAGGGCGGTTGGCGCTCGTGTCACGTCATTAAGATGACAAGGAGATTCTCATGTTCTCTGTCCTCCGGGTGACCTCGTTGGTCGTGGCTAGCCTTGTCCTCGGCGCCTGTAGCGTGTTCCTGCTGTGTGCCGGGGCTGCCCTCGTCGCTCTTGCCGCTGATGCGTCGGTGTCGATCCCGTGGGTGTACACGGTGTGGCCTACCGAGGTGAACGGCTTGCCGGCGCTGAGCTTTGTCCCCCACGTCCGGGGTGCTGCCGGGCTGTCAGTCCTTGTCGCGGCTGCCTATGTCCTCTACCGAGTCCGTACCGCGCGCCCGCGCTGAGCCGCCCCATCGGCCGTCCATCGCTGTCCACCGTCCGGACGGTGTGTGGTGATCGGCGCGGCTGGGGTAGGGTTGGCCCGGTCCACCTAGGCCCGGTCCGGGCCTTCTATCCAGAGCGGCTGAGAGACGTGGCTCGGTGACGCCGCAGCAACCCGCCCCGGCAGGGTGCTTCCGCCACGACCGATGGAGAGGCGATGCTGCTCAGGCTACCCAGCACCGATGTCACGGGTGTGTTCGCGCTGCGGACCACCCCTGCCCCCGGTGGTCGAATGCCCGGGGCGGCGAGGACCTGACGCCGCCACGTCCCGGATACCCGGAAGCAGGAGAGCAGCCCCCAGCAGTGTCCAACGGTGACAGACAGTGCCCGAGGCGGTGCCGTTGCCCCAGCCTGAGCGCTGTGCTGGCCTGCGCCGTGCACCGGTTCCGTGGAGACCACTCCCGGCGGTTCCAGGGCGGCATGCCTACCGACATGCTTCCTGCGCCACCTGACCGGGCCGCTGTCCTCGTCGCCTGCCCGCTACCGGGCGTCGCCCACCGCATCCTCGTTCGTACCCTGCCCTGCAAGGAGACCCCCATGAGCGCCTCTGACACCCAGCTCACCGCACCTGCCCCGCTCCCCGCGGCCACCATCCTGGGCTACCCGCGCATCGGCCCCGACCGCGAGCTCAAGCGTGCCGTCGAGTCCTACTGGAAAGGGGCTGCCACCGCTGCGGACCTGCGCGAGGCCACCGCCAGCCTGCGCCAGGCCACCCGCGCCCGCCTGGTCGCCCTGGGCCTGGACGCCGCCTCCGCCGTCCCGGCTGACTCCACCCTCTACGACCAGGTCCTCGACGTCACCGCCGCCCTGGGCGCGGTCCCAGCCCGCTTCCGCGACCTGTGCGACGAGCACGGCGGCCTGGACCTGGACGGCTACTTCACGCTGGCCCGGGGGGAGGGGGACCGCCCGGCCCTGGAGATGACCAAGTGGCTGGACTCCAACTACCACTACCTGGTCCCCGAGATCGACCAGGACACCCCCATCAGCTACGTCGGCTCGGCTGCCGCTGGCACGGCCAGCCCCGCTGACCAGGTGCGTGATGCCGTGGCCGCGGGCACCCTCCCGCGCCCGGTGGTGGTGGGCCCAGTCACCTACCTGCTGCTGGCCAAGCCTAGCGACGACGCCGCCCCCGGTTTTACCCCCCTGGACCGCCTGGGCGACGTCATTGACGCCTACGGCCACCTCCTCATGGACCTGCATGAGGCTGGTGCCCAGTGGGTCCAGCTCGATGAGCCGGCCCTGGCCAGCGACTCCTGGGCCGTGGGGCGCGCTCGGGTCCTGGAGGCGGTGCGTGACGCCTACACCTGGCTGGGGGCGGTTGTGGAGCGGCCCCGCCTGCTCGTGGCCGGCTCCTACGGGTCTTTGGGCGACGCCCTGCCCGTCCTGGGGGCTACGCCCGTGGATGCCGTCGGCCTGGACCTGGTGGCGGGCGGCCTGCCCCACGACCAGGACCTGGCCGCCCTGGCGGGCAAGTCGGTGGCGGCCGGGGTGGTCTCCGGGCGCAACATCTGGCGCACCGACCTGGACGCCGCCCTGACTGCCCTGGAGCGGCTGCGTGATGCCCTGCCCCCGGGCACGCCGGTGACCGTGACCACCTCCACCTCGCTGCTGCACGTGCCCCACGACGTCGAGCGGGAGACCGCCCTTGACCCGCAGGTGCGCTCCTGGCTGGCCTTCGCCGACCAGAAGGTGGGTGAGGTGCAGGTGCTTGCCCGGGGGCTGGCACAGGGGCGTGAGGCGGTGGCCGCCGAGCTGGCCGAGGACGCCCGTCTGCGGGCTGAGCGTGCCGCCCACCCGGGGGTCAGCCGGCCGGAGGTCCGTCAGGCGGTAGCTGCGGTCACCGAGGCGGACCGCACCCGCGCCCCCTACGCCGAGCGTCAGGTAGCCCAGCAGGCGCGTCTGGGGCTGCCCGTCCTGCCCACGACCACCATCGGCTCCTTCCCCCAGACCTCCCAGATCCGCCGGGCGCGTGCCGCCTACCGGCGCGGCGAGCTCGACCAGGCCGCCTACGAGGAGGCGATGCGCGCCGAGATCGCCTCAGTGGTGCGTCTCCAGGAGGAGATCGGCCTGGACGTCCTGGTCCACGGTGAGGCCGAGCGCAACGACATGGTCCAGTACTTCGCCGAGCTCCTGGACGGTTTTGCCACCACCGAGCACGGGTGGGTCCAGTCCTACGGGTCACGCTGCACCCGTCCCTCCGTCCTGTGGGGCGACGTGGTACGCCCCGCGCCGATGACGGTGGCCTGGTCCTCCTACGCGCAGTCGCTGACTGACAGGCCTCTCAAGGGCATGCTTACCGGCCCGGTCACCATCATGGCCTGGTCCTTCGTGCGCGACGACGTGCCGCGCGCTCAGGTGGCCGACCAGCTCGGCCTGGCCCTGCGTGCCGAGGTGGCCGACCTGGAGGCGGCCGGGATCGGGGTCGTCCAGGTCGACGAGCCGGCCATCCGCGAGACCCTGCCCCTGCGTCGCGCCGATCGGGAGGAGTACCTGGCCTGGTCGGTGGGGTCCTTCCGCCTGGCCACCGGCGGGGCCGCCCCGGCCACCCAGGTCCACACCCACCTGTGCTACTCGGAGTTCGACGTCGTCATCGACGCCGTGGACCACCTGGACGCCGACGTCACCTCCATCGAGGCCTCGCGCTCGCGCATGGACATCCTGCCCGCGGTGGCCGAGCACGGCTTTGAACGCCAGCTGGGACCGGGCGTGTGGGACATCCACTCCCCGCGCGTGCCCAGCACCCAGGAGTGCGTGGAGCTGCTGGAGCGCGCGGTGGCGGCCCTGGGGGCGCAGCGGCTATGGGCTAACCCGGACTGTGGTCTCAAGACCCGCGGCTATGAGGAGGTGCAGGCCTCCCTGCGCAACCTGGTCCAGGCGGCCGCGCAGGTTCGAGCCGCGGAGCAGGCGAAGGACTTCTGAGGTAGGAGGGGCCGTTTGGGCGGTCTTATAGGGGCGTGTGGCTGACCTGTCCCAGGGCGGGTCAGCCACACCTGCCAGGCTCCGGCTCACGCGCGCGGCGGCAGGGTGACGGCCCGGGCTGCCTCCACGGCGCGGCGCACCATCTCCTGGTCGGTACGCTGCGGCTCCCCCGGGCCGATACCCGGTTGGGGGCAGCGCATGTGCACCTCCCGTACCCCGGTCGCTGCCACCAGGGAGCCAAGGCCCTCCGGGCCGATACCCAGCCCGCCGGAGGCTGCGATGACAGTGGGGCCGTCGCTGGTTGCCAGCCCGGCGATCATGGCAGAGGCCTCCTCCGGGGAGTCGGAGGCGCCAGAAGTGAGGACGTAGTCCACGCCCAGGCCGCCCAGGTCGCCGTAGGCCTCCACCGTGTCCCGGCACTGGTCGAAGGCCCGGTGGAAGGTGACGGGGGCGCCGTCCGCCATGGACACCAGCAGCCGCACCAGCCCACGGTCCACAGCGCCGTCGTCAGTGAGCGCCCCGACGACGAAGCCCAGCTCGACGGCAGGTGGCAGGTGCGTGCCCGCACCCGCCACCACCTGGGGCCGGGTGAACTCCCCCATCTCCCGCGCCAGGGCGGCGATGCGTCGCACGTCAGCGATCATGGCCCGTCCCTCGTCGGAGTTGTAGACGTAGGGGCCTCCGCGCGGCCTGATGAGGACGCGCAGTCCGAAGGGCGCTGACTGCGCCGTCTGTGCCCAGTGCGCTCCCAGGCGTGTGCGGCGCTCCTCGACCTGCTCCGCCGCGGCGAAGATGGCGGCCTCCACGGTGCCGATTGACGGTGTGGTACCGGAGGCGGTGAGGTTCTCCCCGAGCTCTGCCCGGTCGGCCCCGACTCTTGCGGAGATGCGAACCCCCTCCACGTCCTCCACGCAGGTCTCCAGGACCAGGTGGCCCGGTCGGCGCCAGAAGGGAGGAGATGACGGTCGTCGTGCCGGGTGCTGGCGCAGTGACGGCGCCGACCTGGAGAGCCGCGTTGCATTCATAGGGTTGAGTCTGACATGTAACGAAGAATAAGGAAACTGGGGTGTCGGGTGGTGTTGGCTGCGGACCGCGGCAGCGGAGCGCGGCCATAGGCTGGCTGGTACGCGTGGACCCGTTGGCGCTGGGACGATCCGGTCCCTAGACGTCAGCGACGTCCTCGTAGGACTTGGGGTCCTCGATAGGCTCCAGGTGGGCGGAGACCCGCAGGATGGGGTCGGCCGCGACGAGATCATCGATGAGCCGCTCGGTGAGGTCGTGGCCCTGCTTGACGTTCCAGGCTGCGGGGACCAGCACGTGCAGGTCCATGAAGCGCCGCGAGCCCGCCTCGCGCACTCGCACCGCGTGGAAGTCGATGGTGCCCGGCTGACGGTAGCGCTCCAGCACGTTATCCACCCTCGCCAGCGTCTGCGCGGACGGGGCCGCGTCCATGAGCCCGGCCACCGACTCCCTGACCAGGGCGAGCCCGGTGCGCATGATGTTGAGGCCCGCCAGCAGGGCCACGACGGCGTCGAGGACCGGGGCGCGGAAGACGGCGACCAGGCCCACCCCGAGCAGGACGGCCGCCGAGGTAGTGACGTCGGTGGCTAGGTGCCTGGCGTCGGCAACCAGGGCCGCAGAGCGCTCCTGACGGCCCTTGCGGTACAGGACCCAGGCCACGGCCCCGTTGACGAGGGAGGCCGCGACGCAGACAACCAGCCCCGTTCCCAGCTGCTCGGGCATGCGGGGGGAGACCAGCCGCTCCACTGCGGAGACGACGATGAGGGCGGAGGCGGCGAAGATCATGACGCCCTCGACAGCAGCTGAGAAGTACTCGGCCTTGGAGTGGCCGAACTGGTGGTCGTCGTCGGCCGGGCGGACTGCGATCCGCAGGACGACAAGCGTCGTGACGGCGGCGACAAGGTTGACCACGGACTCCGCCGCGTCGGAGAGCAGACCCACGGACCCGGTTAGCCAGGCGGCCATACCTTTGAGGGTGATGGTCGTGACCGCGGCGCCGACCGACAGCCAGGCGTAGGGGCTGAGGTCCTTCGGCGGAGCGTAGCGAGGTGGGCGCACGCCGCGATCCTCCCGGCTCACCCACGCCGACCGCAACCAGGGTTTCGGGAAGCCGTAAGCAGCCTGGAGGATCCCCAGCGGCGACTACGCTGACGCTGACCTGCGCCAGCCAGGCGTGCGCCGACTAGACTAGGTGGCTGACGGCGTGGAGGAGGAGCCTGCTGAGCCTGCTGAGCCTGCTGAGGAGGGGCCGAAGAGCCTGTCCTTGACGGCATCGGCTACCTTGTCCGTCACGGCTTCCCCCTGAGCACGGACCGCCTGGCTGACCCGGGCGGAGGCGGTGTCGATCTTCTGACGGACGAAGGGCTGCTCGGCCACCCGGGCCGCCGCGGCCTTGATGCGCTCGTACTGGGCACGTCCCGCCCGTGCCCCCAGGACGTAGCCGACGCCCATTCCGATGGCGAAGGGGATCTTTGTGGCCATGCGTGCCTCCTGGGCTCGTTGTGGCTGGACAGGTGCCGACTGGCCGCCTGTGTCCGCCGGGGGGCGGGCCAGCTGCTCGGGTGGGTGGGCGCCTCCTGTGCGCCCTGCCCCAGCCTACCGCGTCGCACCTGCTCCCACCGGGTGGCAGGCAGTGCCAGGCGAGGGCAGCCGAGCCTTTGTAAGGTAAGTTAACCTTTGCTATACAAGGGAATTTATCATTTCTACCATAGTGCTATGAGCGCTTTTGAGATGCTGGCACCCGGTAGGCGCGGTGAGCACGACCTGGAGGGCGCGGCCGCGTCGAACCAGGTGTCGCAGGCCTCGCAGCTCGCCTCGCGCCTCAACTGGCTGCGTGCCGGGGTGCTGGGGGCCAACGACGGCATCGTGTCGGTGGCCGGGCTCGTTGTCGGGGTCGCTGCCGCCAACCCGGGCGCGACCCGGGTGATCCTCACGGCGGCGGTCGCCGGCGTCCTGGCTGGCGCGGTCTCCATGGCGGCCGGGGAGTACGTGTCGGTATCGACCCAGGCTGACACCGAGCGGGCTGAGGTCGGCCGGATCCGGGCAGGGCTGGCCCACGACCCCGACGCGGGTCTGGCTGACCTGGCCTCCCGGTACCAGGACAGGGGGCTGAGCGCGGCCACGGCCCTCCAGGTGGCCCGCGAGCTGACCGCCCACGACGCCGTCGCCGCCCACCTGGAGGCGGGCCCGGGCCTGCGGGAGGACGACTACACCAGCCCCTGGGCGGCAGCGGCGGCGTCGGCGGTGGCCTTCGTCCTGGGGGCGGCCCTCCCGGTGCTGACGATCCTGGTGGTCCCGTCCCCGCTCGACGTGCCCCTCACCATGGCGGCAGTGCTGGCGGGCCTGGCGTTGACCGGCTGGGTCTCGGCCCTGCTGGGGCACGCCCCGGCGGGACGCGCTGTGGTGCGGGTCGTGGCTGGCGGGGCGCTGGCCATGGGGGTGACCTGGGGGATCGGCAGCCTCGTCGGCACAGCGGTGTGAGCCTTCCCGGCGCCCACAGCCGTGGGTCGACTGCCTGTGCCGGGCGTCTCCTGCAGGCGTTTCCGGGGGCCTCTCCCCCCGGGAGCGTGCGTCTCAGCGCCCGTCCACCAGCTCGGGAGGCAGCCGCCTGGCCAGGTCGTAGCCGTCGGCCCCCACGACAACGGGGACGTCGGCCTCCGCGAGGGTGCGCGACTCGGGGCTGATCCCCATCTGGGGGACGGCCAGGCCGCCAGCGAGCACCTGCTGCGCCGGGGTCAGCTTCCTGATGGCCACGGCCCGGACGCGCTCGGAGTGGTGCCGGGCCGCCTCGCCGTAGATGAGCGGGTCGTGCTGGCCGTCGTCGCCCACCAGCAGCCAGGACACCTCCGGCAGGTCGATCATGAGGCGACGCAGCTCGGTGCGCTTGTGCTCGATACCTGAGCGGAACCAGCCGGTGTTGGTGGGTCCCCAGTCCGTCATGAGCTTGGGTCCGTCAGGGAACCCGTGGCGCTGGAAGAAGGATCGCAGCGTAGGCAGCACGTTCCACGCACCGGTGGACAGGTACATCACCGGCGTTCCTGGGTGGCTGGCCTGGATCCGGGTGTAGAGCTCGGCCATCCCGGGGACGGGCTCGCGGGAGGAGGTGTATTTCACCAGCTGGTTCCATGCGGCCACCAGGACGCGGGGCACGTGGCTGACCATGGCCGTGTCATCGATGTCGGAGACGATCCCCAGCCGGGGGCCGGGCGGGACGACGAGCACCCTGGCGCGCACAGTCCCGGCTCCCGCCGCGTCGATCTCGACCGTGTGCCAGCCCGGCTCCAGGTCGTGGCCGCGCACGACGACGTCGACGTAGCCGCCGCGGTCCGCCCGGGTGCGCACGCTGGTTCCCCCGGCACGTACCGTGACCGGCAGGTAGGGGACGGGGGCGTCGATGAACAGGCGCCACCCGCGCTGGGCCTCCATGAGGCTGGTGACGGCCATGTCACGGGCCTGGGCCGCAGTGGTCGGCAGGGTCTCGGGCAGGGAGCTGAGCAGCGGCCCCTCGCTGGGCGCGTCCTTGGGACGCATGACCATGCGGGCCAGGACCCGCACCATGGAGGTTCCTGCGGAGCCGGAGGTGGTGCCGTAGCCGTCGTAGGGGATGACGCGGGGGTGCCATCCCTGTGCCTGAGCACGGGGATCAGGTCGCGGTGGAACTGGTCCTCGACAGCGCGGGGACGGCGGAGAAAGGCACAGGCACAAGGGGCATCCTAGGGGCAGACTGATTCTCCTGACTCCTGGGGGAAGAACTCCGCGTCAGTGCCACGGTGCCGACGGCTCAGTACCTGACCAGAGACGAGCCACAGGACGGCACCACTTCCCAGCGCCCACCAGGTGTAGCTCGAGCCCACCAGCTTGGCCCAGGCGGGCCAGTCCTGCTCCACGTGGTTCTGCTCGGGGAACCACCAGTGCGCCGCCAGGAAGAACACGACGGCTCCTGCGACGGATGCGGCCAGCAGGCCCGCGGAGCGCCACCGCCAGGCGGCTGCTACCAGCGACACGAGTGCCGGCAGCGCCCACACCCAGTGGTGCGACCAGGAGATCGGGGAGACGAGCAGCCCCAGCACCATGGTCACGCTCAGCTGGAGGGTCACGACCAGGCCCCGGGTCGGCGCCAGTAGCAGCGTGGTAGCCGTCGGCGCTGCTGGCGCGCCCGCTGACGCTGCTGGACTACCCGCCGGTGCCAGGGCGTCCAGGCGGCGGCACAGCAGCCAGGCGCCCAGGACGGCCAGGGTCGTGCCCAGCGCCCAGGCGGGGGTCCACAGCGACTCGGGCAGCGACCGGGCGATAGCCCCCTGGATGTTCTGGTTGCCGGAGAAGTCGCGGAACCCGGCCCGGCCGGTATCCCACATGGCCCAGGTGAAGAAGTCCCAGGTCTCCTCGGGGCTGGCCAGGGCCGCCAGCAGGGTCGCCCCGGCTGCGGAGGCCACCATGGTCGCGGCGCTGCGCCACTGCCTGCCCGCCAGGAAGACCAGGACGGCCACCGCCGGGGTCAGCTTGACTGCTGCGGCCAGCCCGCTGAGCACTCCGCGCCAGCGCGACTCCTCGGGCAGGACCAGCACGTCCACGGCGACCAGTGCCATGAGCACGGCGTTGACCTGCCCGTACTCCATGGTCTTGGGGAAGGGCTCCAGGACCATGACGGCCAGCAGTCCCAGCCACGGGGCCAGGCTGCGCGCCTCCCGGGCGGACAGGGCGTGCGGGAGCCAGGCATCACCTGGTGGGTCGGTGCCCGGTGCCCGGGAGGAGGGGGTCACAGGCGGGGAGGGGGAGGTCCTCCCGGCGGTGGACGGTCTCGCAGGGTGTGCAGGACGGCCCAGGCGGTCACCGCGGCACACGCAGGTGTTGCGGCTACGAGCAGGGCGGTGGCCCACTCGTAGGTGAGACCGGTCAGCGGGACGAGGAGCCACGCGGCCAGGGGGGTGTAGGTGAAGGGCCACAGCTGTTGACCGGGGTTGGCGTACCAGCGGTAGAGGTCGCCGCCGTCCTGCCACTGCTCGACGGCGGCGTAGTAGACGTAGGAGTCCAGCTTGAAGACCCATGAGCCCGCGTCGGTCAGGGAGACGTAGGCGGCGACCAGGAGGGCCAGTCGCCCTACCTCCTCGGTCAGGGGCGAGCCGAGGGCCCGGTGCCGGAGGCGCCGGGCCACCCGCACGGTCGCTGCCTCTGCTGCGGGTGCCGTCGCCTGCCTCCTCCTGCGCACCCGAGGAGTCTAGGGCATCGCCTTGCCCGGTCTGCGCAGTGGGCAGGACGACGCCGCTGCCGGCCCTCCTGTCACTGCCCCTCCAGGGTGCTGCGGGTACGTGCTCCTCGTAGCACCCTGGTGCCCGCCACCGCGGCTGCCACGGCGGCCCAGGCGCAGGCTGCCATGACCAGGTAGCCGCCGCGTGACCCGGCCGCGTCGATGACGCTGCCAGCAAGCAGGGCACCTAGGGAGACGCCGATGTTGAGCGCGGTACTGACCCAGGCCAGGCCCTCGGTCAGCTGGGAGGCAGCTACAGTCACCTGGATGATGTTGTTGCCGTTGACGACCGTAGGGGCGATGGCCGTCCCCGTGAGGACCATGAGCACGCTCAGGACGACGAGGTTGGGTGCCAGGGCGAAGGTGGAGGAGCCCACGGCCAGCGCGACCACTCCCAGGAGGAGCCGGGTCCGCAGCGGCCAGCCCCAGGAGCGGGAGCCGTAGGCGAGGGCGGCGGTCAGGGAGCCCACCCCCCAGGCGGCCAGGATGACCCCTGAGGCGGAGGCGTGCCCCTGCTCGGTGGCGAAGGCGACGGCGGCCACGTCGTTGGCGCCGAACATCGCGCCGGACAGGAGAAAGACGGCGATGACCACGATGACGGCCCCGTGACGCAGCACGCTGTGGTGCGCGGCGCCTCCTGGGGTCGCTGCGCGCCCCGGCCTGCCGTGGGCAGCGGGCTCGGTGGCACGCTGGGACAGGAACCACGAGCCGCCGCCGACCTGCAGGAGCAGGGCCGCCAGCCATCCCGAGGTCACCGGCAGGACGGGGGCGGTGCACAGGGCAGTGGCCAGGACCGGCCCGATGATAAAGGTGACCTCGTCCAGGGCGGCCTCCAGGGAGAAGGCGGTGTGGGTCTCCTGGGGGGTGCGCAGGATGCCCGTCCACCGGGCCCGCACCAGGGATCCCATGGACCCGGCGAGGGCGCCGGCCAGGACGGCCAGGGCGACCAGGACAGCCAGGGGCGCCCGTGCCCCGGTAGCTGCAGCCAGCCCGGCCAGTCCGGCTGCTGAGCCCAGGACGGCGGGCAGCATGACCCGTGACTGCCCGTAGGCGTCCACCAGCCGTGCCAGCAGCGGCGAGCCCAGGGCCACGGCCACGATGTTTGCCGCACTGACGAGGCCGGCGGCGGTGTAGGAGCCGTAGGCGTCCTGGACGGCCAGGATGGTGGAGATTCCCGTCATGGACACGGGGAAGCGGGCTACCAGGCCCGCAGCGGAGAAGGCTGCGGCACCCGGGTAGGCAAGGATCCTGGAGTAGGAGGTGGTCATCTGGGGCAGGAGGTAGTCATGAGGTCACCGCTGAGCTCGAGTGAGGTCACTGCCAGGGGACCCGGCCCAAATGTGTGGTGTCAGCGCTGGGTGGTCTCGGAGGAGGCCCGCGACAGGGTGAAGCCCTGGCCCGTGACCTGGCTCCAGCACTCGATGCCCTCCTCGGAGGAGGTGCAGGCAAAGGTGTCGTTCTTCGCCGAGGCGCCGTACTGGAGGCTGGCGCCCGTGCTGGCGAAGTCCTCCCCGCAGGACCCGCTGGCCTCGCCCTCGACGCCGACGGAGGCGGTGAACGGCTCGCTGGAGCCGCTGCAGGAGGAGTCGTTGCCCACGAAGTCGTGGTCGTTGATCGTGCAGGACACGGAGTCCTCCCCCAGCAAGCAGCTGATGTTCCCGCTGGGCGTGGTGAAGACGCTCATCTCCAGGGCGTCGTCAGGAGCGGGGGCGCTCAGGTCCGGGGACGGTGTGGCGCTGGGGGTGGAGGAGGCCGAGGCGGTCGCGCTGAGGGACGCCGAGGGCGCGGCCTGTGTGGCCTGCTGCGCCGGGGCGGTGGGCTGCGAGCCCTGGGCGCCGGTGGAGGAGTCGTTCTCCCCGCCGGTCAGGATCCAGGTCATGACGAAGACCAGCAGGGCCGCGACGATGGCGGCGAGAATCCACAGGAAACGTCCAGAGGGACTGTCGGAGGCGGTCTCCTCGGCCTCTGCCGTCCCCACGCCGAAGACCGTCGCCTCCGCCGCCTCGGCGCCCGGTGTACCCCCCGGGCGGGCGGAGGTCGCGGCGTAGCCGGCTGCGGCCGTGGTCTGCCTGGGCCGACGAGGCGGAGCGGGCTGGTAGGGCTGCCCAGGCTGTCCGACAGCAGCCGGGGCGCCGGTCCCCAGGGCTGCGGGGCGGGCGGAGGCGGCGGCGACCGCCTGCGTGGGCGCCTCGGCTTCCGGCCGGGCGGGGGCGTGTGCCGTAGGGACGGCGGGTGCGGGGAGGTGGGCGAGTACGCGGGTATCGGCTGCTGGGCGGCCGTGTAGGGCGGAGGCTGCTGCGGTGAGGCGGCGGAGAAGGCTGAGGTCTGGGAGGCCTGGGAGGTCTGGTAGGGCGAACGTGGCACCGGCTGTGGCCGGGTGGCCTCAGGGTCGGAGGTCGGCTGGGAGGGGATAGCCTGCGTAGCCTGGAGGTGCGGGTCGGGGGAGGCTGCAGGACCTGAGGCCTGGGTGCTGGGAGCGCTCCCGGTGCCCGGGGCGACTACTGAGGGAGCGGCTGAGGGGCTGCCCTGCCCTCCTGCCTCCCCCGGGCTGCTTGCGCCTGCGCTGCCTACGGTACGGGCGATGGTGTGGCCTGCGGTGCTCGGCGTCGCGACGGGGGAGGTCGCTGCGGGGGAGGCCTGGGGAGGCTGAGGCAGGACCTGCGTGGAGGCGGTCACGGTCCCGCCTGCCATCCCGCTGGCACGGGCGGCGAGAGCGGCGTCGACAGCGGGGTCGTCCAGTGTGCCCAGCCACTCCAGCAGCGCGGGGTAGGTCCGCGGATTGGCTGCGATGTAGGGACGCAGGTCGGGGTAGTTCTGCGCCAGCTGGTGCAGGGTCTCCAGAGGTGCGTTGGGGTCTTGCGCGCGAGCGGTCAGCTCGTCCTTGGCCTGAGGCATCCTGGGTCCTTCGCTGGTTCGGGGTACAGGGCGTACCGGGCTCCTGGTGCGGCGTGCGCCGGGAAACGACGTCCTGGGGCGGTGAGGGAGCGCTGCGCTGGGGCGGCTCCCCGGTATTGTCGCACCCGGACCGTTATACGGTGACCCAAGGAGCGCCCCGGCGCAAGACCTCACCCTTTGTGATCTCACCTCCGAGAAAGGGAGCTGATGGCTGATCCCAGCGATCCCAACCGTGCCGTCCCGGCCTGGGCCGCCGGAGTCGTGGCTGGTGCGGCGACCGACGTCGGGCGCCTGCGTGTCGTCAACGAGGACGGCTACCTGGCGGTCAGCCCCGCCTTCGTGGTCGTGGACGGCATGGGAGGTCACGCCGCCGGAAGGGCCGCGACCCAGGCGGCACTGGGGGTGCTGTACAGCCTGGCTGGCAGGAGAGTCACCCGTGTCGAGGAGGTGCTGCGGGCTGTGGCTGCTGCCCAGGAGGCGATCGTGGACATCCCCTCACACGCGGCCTTCCTCCCCGGGGCCACGGTGGCGGGGGCGGTGCTGGCCGACCTGGAGGAGCCTCCTGCCGGGCAGAGCGCCCCCGACGGCCGGACTCACCTGCCGGAGCCCGTGGCAGCGGGGAGTCCTGCGGGAGCGGGCACGCGTCTGACCTGGCTCGTCTTCAACATCGGGGACGCCCGCACCTACCTGTTGCGCGACGGCGTGCTCAGCCAGCTGACCCGGGACCACTCACAGGTCCAGGACCTTATTGACAGCGGCTACCTCACCCCAGAGGACGCCCGCGTGGACCCCCGGCGCAACATCGTCACGCGGGCCCTGGGCGGAGGCATTGCCGACTCTGCCGTCCCCGACCTGTGCACCGTCCCCGTGGAGGCCGGGGACCGTGTCCTGGTCTGCTCCGACGGGCTGAGCGACGAGCTGGACGACGACTCCCTGGCCGTGGTCCTCACGGCGGGCTTCCCCCGCAACGCACGGCGGACCTGCTGGTCGCGGCCTCCCTGGAGGAGGGTGGGCACGACAACACCACCGCAGTGGTGGTCGATATCGTTGATGTCGCCGACGGCGGTCGTGCCCGCGGCGCTGCTGGCGCTGCCGGTGCTACCGGTGCCGCAGCCGCAGGTTCTTGACGGGAGGTGCCCGGGAGGGCAAGGATGCCGCCGGGGTCCTGCGACCCGCCCGGGCGCGTGGACCCCGACGAGCCGGGAGCGTGACGCGGCCCGTGAGTAATGGCAGCAGCCGACGGTGAGGGAGCGCAGGCACGTGGTAGCAGCAGGGCTAGACCCCCGGTACGGCGAGGCGACCAGGGCGGTGGGCGGCGACCCTACCCGGGGCCGTCCTCGTGCCGGTCGGCGACGCCGGTGGCCCGTCGTCCTCCTCGTGCTGCTCCTGGTCCTGGGAGGTGCCGGGGTCGCTGCCGAGCACTACGCCCGGGGTCGGGTGGAGACTGAGGTGCGTGACGCGCTGCCGGGCCTGAGCCAGGACGCCAAGGTCACCACGGAGGGGATCGTGCTGCTCCAGGCCGCTCAGATGTCGTTGAGGAGCCTGGACGTCACGGCTTCCAGCCTGGCCCTGGAGAGCGCAGGGGGCGCTGGGGCCGGGGGCGTGGCAGTGAGGGCCAGGGCGAGGACCAGGGCGAGGACCTCAGCCTGGCCGACCTGAGCGTCTCGATGAGGCAGGTCGGGCTGCGCGCCCCGGTCACGGCTGCCAGCGTCGACATCTCGGCCACAGTTCCCTGGGAGCAGGTGGGTGCCGCGATGGAGGAGGCCTCCTTCCCGGGGGTCTCCTCGGACCTCTTCTCGGGCACTGACGTCGCTGTGACCGCCGACCAGGTCGGCACCTCGGCCCAGGACCCGGGCTCCGCCACGGCGAGCGCCTCGATACTAGGGCAGGAGGTGGAGATCGGGCTCGTTCCCGCCGTCGGTGAGGACGGGGGACTGGCGCTTGACATCACCTCGGTCTCCCTGGGTGGTTCCCAGGAGGAGACGGGCACTGGTCTGGGGGCGGTCGGCGACCTGGCTGCCTCCCTGGCCCTGGAAGGGTCCCAGGTCGAGGTCCCGGCCGAGCTCCTGCCCGGCGGGCTGGGCCTGTCGGGGGCGATCGTGGCCCCGGAGGGGCTGCGCGTCCGCCTTGAGGGCGAGGACGTGGCGCTGTCACAGATGTGACCGAGCGCGCGCGTGGGGTGTCGCACTGTGCCCGGCGGTGTCGGGACGTGCCTGCGTGTGGCACGCTGGGGGCGCCCTGCCCGGGCGGCGGCTCCTGCCTGGTGCCTGCCGCGTGCTGGTGGGGCCTGGTCCTGCGGGCGCTCCTGCGCTGCGAGGACCAGCAGGCGCCGGTCGTGCGGGGCCTGCGGCAGCACGCGACCGGGCAACCGACCAGACGCTGAGCACACAGGAGAGCCATGAGCACGCAGCCTGACCAGACAGGTCCCGCAGACCTGCGTCAGGGCTACCCGGCCCAGCGCCAGCCGACGGCCGGTACCGGTGGTACGGCAGGCGCGGCCGCCCCGAGCCAGGCCCCGTCGGCTAGGCCCGAGGCGGATGTGGGATACCCCGTCGGCCCTGCTGCCCCACCGGGCGCTCGGACGCCTACCGCCCAGCAGGCTCCCGGGACGGTGGCCCCGCCCGTGCCTGCTCCCGCCTCCCCGCCTGCTCCCCGGACCGCGCCTGCTCCCGCTCAGGGGGCGGAGCTGTGACCCCGCCTACCCGCTCCCGGGTGCCCCAGCACGCAGGCGCCTCCTCCCACTCCCAGGGTTCCAGGGGGGTCACGGAGGCTGACATCCAGCGTGCCGGGACGCTGCTGGACCGTGTCGCCCGGATCTTCTCCCAGCGCGTCGTCGGGCAGGACCAGCTGCGCACCGTCCTGGTCACCACCCTGGTCTCGGGCGGCCACGTGCTGCTGGAGTCCGTGCCCGGTCTGGCCAAGACCACGGCCGCCCAGACCCTGGCCTCAGCGGTGTCGGGCTCCTTCCGCCGCATCCAGTGCACCCCCGACCTCATGCCCAACGACATCGTGGGCACCCAGATCCTCAACTACGCCACCGGCGAGATGACCACCCAGCTGGGGCCCGTCCACGCCAACATCGTCCTGCTGGACGAGATCAACCGCTCCAGCGCCAAGACACAGTCGGCGATGCTGGAGGCCATGCAGGAGCGGCAGACCTCCATCGGCGGCGTCGTCTACCCCCTCCCGCAGCCCTTCATGGTGCTGGCCACGCAGAACCCCATTGAGGAGGAAGGCACCTACGTCCTGCCCGAGGCCCAGATGGACCGCTTCCTCGTGAAGGAGGTCCTGACCTACCCGCGTCCCACCGAGGAGGTCGACGTCCTCGACCGGATCAGCGACGGTTCCTTCGACAGGCCGGTTGTCGAGGCACCGATCTCCACCGATGACGTCGAGTGGCTCCAGGCCACGGCAGAGCACGTCTACGTGGACCCGGTCATCAAGCAGTACATCGTCGCCCTGGTCAACACTTCCCGCGGGGGCGGCCCCCGCCCGGTGACTGGCCTGGACGCCCAGGTGCGGGTGGGCGCCTCGCCGCGCGGGGGCATCGCGCTCATGAAGGTGGCCCAGGCGATCGCCCTGCAGGAGGGGCGCGGCTACGTCATCCCCGACGACGTGCGCCTGCTGCGCCACGCCGTGCTGCGCCACCGCCTGGTGCTGACCTACGACGCCCTGGCGGACGCGGTGGCCCCCGAGTCGATCATCGACGCGATCTTCGCAGCCGTTCCCACGCCGTGAGCCCCGTGACGACCGTGCAGCAGGAGACGCAGGAGGCAGCCCCTGGGCAGGACCCGGGGCCTGCGCAGCCCTTCTCCCAGCCCCGTTCGCCCAGTCAGGGGGGTCGGGCGCAGCGCCTGCGCGCCGCCCTGTCCCTGCCGACCCTGCGGCGGGCCACGGGGATGCTTGACGGGCGCCACAAGTCGGTGTTCCTGGGGCAGGGGCAGGACTTTGACGACATGTCCTTCTACCGTCCCGGCGACGACGTCTCCGACATCGACTGGAAGTCCTCGGCGCGGGTCGGCTACCCGGTTATCAAGCGCTACCAGCGGGAGTCCTCCGTGCCGCTGGTGCTGGCGGTGGACACTGGGCGGACCATGGCCGCCCAGACCCCCCACGGGGACGACAAGCGCGACCTGGTCCTGGGGGTCGCTGAGGTCTTCTCCTACCTGGCCCGTATGCGAGGCGACCCGGTGGGCCTGGTCGCGGGCGACTCCAGGCGCATGGTCTCGCGCCCGGCACGCTCGGGCGCCAAGCACGCGCAGACGCTGCTGGCCCTCCTGTCACGGGCACTGTGGTCCCTGGACGCCGAGCAAGGCGCCGGGCGAGATACCGGGTGGGATGCCGGGAGGAAGGAGGCCGTGGCACGGGGCTCCTCCCGCCCGCGGTCTTCGGGGGCGCCGGGTCTGGCTGCCGACGCCCCGGCCTCCAGCCTGCCAGTGGTCCTGGAGCGGGTCTCCCGCTGGCACCGGCGCCGCAGCCTGGTGGTGCTTGTCACTGACACCGCTCACCCCGGCGAGGACTGCACGGTCTGGCTGCGCCGCCTTCCCGCCCAGCACGAGCTGGTGGTGGTCCAGGTCGAGGATGACGACCCGCTGCGTGAGGGAGCTGGTCGGGCGCACGACGTCGACTCGGTGGCCGAGCTGCCTGCCTTCCTGCGTTCGGACCCCCGCGTGGCCGCGGAGGTCGGCCAGGCTGCTCTGGCCCGCCGCCAGGCTGCGGCCTCCCTGCTGGAGCAGCGCCACATCGAGTCGGGCGTGGTGGACTCCGGGCAGACTCTCATCGACTCGGTGGCCGAGCTGCTCATGCGGGAGCGGGCGGCCGTGGCCCGGGGGAGGAGGTAGCCGTGGAGGCTGTCCCCCCCGTCCTCATGCCGGCGTGGGTGGCGCTGGTAGCGGCACTAGGCGCCGCCGCCGTGGCTATCTGGCTGCTGCGCACCTTCCTGGTCACACGCCGCGACCTGTCCCTGGAGGTCGGAGACATCCCCATGGCTGCCGACGAGCGGCAGCGCTGGGGCGACCAGCTGACGACGATCACCTCCCGCTGGGAGGCCGGGGAGCTGGACCTGCGTGGGCTGCACCTGGAGCTGGCGTCCCTGGTGCGCGGCTTCGCCCAGGCCCGCTCCGGGCAGGAGGTGACCACGGCGACGGTCACCGAGATCCTGGACATGGCTGACACGAGCGGCCCCCGCTCCGTCATGGACAGGCTGCGCCGTGCCCGCCGGGAGGGACGTCCCGTGGACACCAACCCCCTGGGCTACGTGGGCGAGCTCCTGGCAGTGTGGGAGCAGCCCTCCTTCGACCGGGAGCCTGAGGCGGCCGCCCAGGAGGCCATCGACAGGGCGGGGTGGGTGGTCTCCCAGTGGTGATGCCATGGCTGTTCTGGCTGCTGCTCGTCGTGGCGGCGGCTGTAGCGGTGCTGGCGGCGGTCAGGCCGGGCGGGACCGGCCGCCGCAGGGAGGCGGAGCCGCCGCGACGGGTGGCTAACTCTGCGGGCATGTTTCTCCTGCCCCGGGTTCGCTCCCGCGTGCGCCAGCAGCGCTGGCTCCACGCCGGGGCAGGGCTGCTGGTCCTGATCGCGCTCCTGGCCGCAGCGGGGGTCTCGGCCCGTCCGGTCTCCGAGGTGGAGCGCTCTGACCGTCTGGCCAACCGCGACATCGTCCTGTGCCTGGACGTGTCCACCTCAATGATCACTATCGACGCCTCTGTGCTGGAGACCTTCTCCGAGCTGCTGGACTCTTTTGACGGGGAGCGCGTCGCCCTGGTGGCCTGGAACTCCACGGCCCAGACGATCGTGCCGCTCACTGACGACTACGACCTCCTGGGCCGCCAGATGGAGGACCTGGCCGACGTGCTGGACATCGACCCGGCCAACCCCACCTCCCGGCAGGTCACCGCCTACGAGGACGCGCTCAGCGGCACCATGAGCTACTCGGTGGTGGGCTCCTCCCTGGCCGGCGACGGCCTGGCCTCGTGCGCCATGGCCTTCGACAATCAGGGCTGGAGCGCTCCCGCTCGGTCGTCCTCGCCACCGATAACCTCATCATCGACCCCGACGGGGAGCAGATCTACAGCCTGGCGGACTCCGTCCAGGTCCTGGGGAGCGCTCCATCCGGTTGTTCTCTGTCTACGGGACCGATCCGGACCAGTACGACCTGTGGGTCACCGAGAAGACGCCGGAGGAGGCGCGTGGGGAGCTGGCGACGCTGACGCAGGACAGCGGCGGCCGCTTCTACGACGTCGAGGACTCCGGTACCGGGGGCGACATCGTCAGGCAGCTGGAGGAGACCCAGGTCGCCGAGCTGGCCGGGGGCGTGGAGACGCGCCGTACCGACACCCCCGAGCACCTGGCTGCCGTCCTAGGTGCGGCTGTGGTGGTTGTCCTGGTCCTGGCGGCGTGGAGGCGACTGTGACCCTTCTGCCGATGCTTCCCTGGCCTGTCCTGGCCCTGGCGGCGGTCCTGGTCGTGCTGCTGCTGTGGCTGGCGCGCGCCCGGCTGGACGGCGCCCGCGCCGAGCCTGCCGCCTACCGCTCCTGGTGGAGGCGGGTGGCGCTGGCCTGCCTGGTGGTCCTCATCCTGGTCGGCCCGGCGCTGCGTAGCACGGAGTCCGTCAGCGTCTCCAACGTGGAGGTCTACCTGCTGGTGGACCGTACCGGCTCCATGGCGGCGGAGGACTGGGCGGGACCAGCCCCCGACGGCGTGGCCAGCCCCGCTGCCACTCGCCTGGACGGTGTCAGGGCCGACCTGGCCGCTGTGCGCGAGGCCCATCCCTCTGCCCGCTACTCGATCCTGGCCCTGGACTCCGCCGCCGCCGTCGAGCTTCCGCTGAGCAACGACGTGGACGCGGTAGACGCCTGGGTGGGGTCGCTGACCCAGGAGGTCACCGACCGCTCTACCGGGTCCTCCCTGGATACCGCCCTGCCGCTGCTGGGCCAGACCCTGTCGCGCTCCTACGAGGAGGACCCTGACGCGATCCGCCTGGTCTATGTCCTGTCCGACGGCGAGGACACCGACGGCGGAAAGGGTGCCCAGGAGGCGGCCGAGGGCGGGTGGACGTGGCAGTCCCTGGCCGGGGTGGTGGACGGCGGGGCTGTCCTGGGGTACGGGACTGCCGAGGGCGGCCCTATGCGCTCCTACGACGGTACTGCCGCGACGGGCGAGCACACCGACGCGGACTACATCATGGAGGACGACGGTGGCCAGCCCGCTGTCTCGGTCATCGACGAGGAGCGGCTGGGCTCGGTGGCGACCTCCCTCGGGCTGGACTACCTCCACCGGACCGGGGGCAGTCAGGACGACCCGACGCAGGCCTTTACCGACATCGACCTGGAGGCGGTCGTGTCCGACGGGCAGGCCTCGGGCCGGGCCAGGCGCTACGTGGTGTGGCCGCTGGCCCTGGCCGCCAGCCTCCTGCTCGTGTGGGAGGCTGGCGATCTGGTGCGCGCCGACCGTCGGCTGCGTGCCCTGACCGCGGGGAGGACAGGGACGTGAGGATCCGACGGAGGGCAGGGGCCGACGGCCCCGGCAGGCGGGACGGGCAGCGGCAGGAGGGGCCGGAGGACCCGGCGCGTCGCACGGCTCGCCTGCGTCGCCGTCGTCGGCTGCTGCTGGTGGGGGCGCTGCCCGCCACCGCCCTGGTGGTGCTGACGGCGTGGTGCCTGGCGGTGTTCGGTCTCACGCTGGCGGCCGGGCGGGCCTACACGGACGGCGACTATGAGACGGCCTCCTCCCGCTACCGCCAGGTGGCTGCGCTCAACCCCTGGCTGGAGCAGTGGCGCGTGCACTACAACATCGGTACCGCCCTGTACTCCGCCGGGGATCTCACGGGCGCCCAGGGGCTCCTGGAGACGGCCCTGGAGGAGGTGCCGCAGGAGGAGTCCATTGATCCCGAGACCGGCTACAAGCCCGCCGACTCCCCGGAGTGCCGAGTGCGCTACAACCTGGCCCTCACCCACCTGGCTCTAGCCGCCCAGGCCCAGGATGAGGGCGGGACGCAGGCCTTTGAGGAGCACGTGGGCGCTGCGGCCCGGGCTGCCGGGGAGTGTGAGGTGCCCTCGCCACAGTCCGCTGACGACCCCAGCCAGGATCCCAGCGCCTCCCCTCTGGCACCCCTCCGGGACCCGGGGACGGCCGAGCCGCAGGAGCAGCCCTCCTCCGGCGGAAGCTCCGCAGCGACCCCGTCGCCGGAGCCGGGCTCCCCCACGCCGACACCTTCTGCCGAGGCCTCCCGCAGACCTCCTCCTCGGCGGGGCCCTCCCAGGAGGCCTCGGTGAGCCCCTCGGCAGACCCTGACGACGAGCGGGAGCAGCGCCTGCGCAACCGCAACCAGGGATCCCCTGAGGGAGGGGGCACCGTCGTGCCCGGGACGACCAGGACGGCTCCGACTACCGTCCCTGGTAGGTCTTGGCAGGACTTGCCAGGCCGGGCTGGGCGCTGCCAGGTCCTGGCAGGAACCTGGTGAGTGCTGGGCAGGCGTCAGCGGGTAGGCTCGGCGCGTGCCTGCCATCTCCCGGCTCTCCCGGCTTGTCGTCGCCGCTGCCGTGGTCGACTCCCTGTCTGAGCCCACGGCGCTGCTGTGTGCAGCGCGCTCCTACCCGCCCGAGCTAGCGGGACGCTTCGAGCTTCCCGGGGGCAAGGTGGAGCCGGGTGAGACCCCGACCCAGGCGCTGGTGCGTGAGCTGGCTGAGGAGGTCAGCCTCACGGTGCGCCTGGGGACTGAGCTGGTGCCGCCTGCTGGCCGGGCTGCGGCCCCACCGTGCGCGTCTCCCGCCCAGCCGTCGGCTGCTGCATATGGCGACGACGCCCCGGCCTGGCCGGTGACCGCAGGGCTGCGGATGCGGGTGTGGCTGGCCGAGCCGGCTGACCACACCGACACCGGGACGGCAGGAACGAGCCACCAGCTGCTGGAGTGGACCGCCCTGGACGTAGTGACCGGCCTCCCCTGGCTTGAGGCTGACGTCGCAATCATTGACACCCTCTTGGAGGAGCTGGGGCGCCTGCCACGACGTTTTTGATGACGTTCCTAGCCAAGCCGTCATCTTGTGGGTTAGGCTGACCTCATGCCGAAGATTACGGGGGGCTCGCTGGCCGAGCACCGCAAGCGCACACGCAGCGCTCTGTTCGAGTCGCTCTCCGAGCTCCTGAGGCAGCGCAGCTTCGACAGGATCACCCTGTCGGACGTGGCCGCCCACGCCGGTGTGGGGCGTACCGCCGTCTACAACCACTTCACGGACAAGGAGGACCTCCTCCTGGCCCTCATGGACTACGAGGCCCAGCGCTACGCCGAGGAGCTCTCCCGCGCGCTGGCGGGCACCAGGGACCCTATCGACCGCCTGCGCGTCTACGTGCGCCAGCAGGCCCTCATCAAGCCTCATTACCACTTCCCCACCACCGGCCCGCTAGCGAGCTCGGTGTCGCGCAGCGCCGCCAGTCGACTGCGGGCGCACGGCACCCTTCTGACCCAGATGCTCTCCTCCATCCTGTCCGAGGCGATGGCGCAGGGTCTCATCCCCCAGCAGGACCCAGCCCACGTCATTCCCCTTATCCACGCCACGGTCATGGGCGGGCGCCCCACCCCCTCCGACCCGCAGGAGCGCCGCGCCTACCTGGACTCCCTGGACACCTTCGTGCTGCGTGCGGTGGGGGCGGCCCAGCCTGACCACGAGGTCCCGCGTATCCCCAGCCCGCACGGGACCGAGGCCGCTGACGCCCCCGGTAGCCAGAGCGGTCAGGTGAGCGGGTCCGCAGCAGCCTGCGGAGCCGCCTCCACAGCGCCCCAGGGGACTCAGGCAGGCTGAGGCAGCGGATCGGGCCGTGGTGGTACCGGTGCGCAGCCGCTCTGGCAGACTGTCCCCGTGACCCTGAGCCGGAGTGTGTCCTGGAACAGTCTTGCTGACCGTCTTGTTGACCGTCTTGTCGACCACGCTGTCCCTGACGGCACCCCTGCCATGACCGTCCTGTGGGTGGCGCTGGTGGTGCTGGCTGTCGTCCTGACCTGGCCACCTGCCCGGCGCTGGGGCCGTACCCTGGTGACGATCGTCCACGAGGCAGGGCACGCGGGCGTGGGTGTCCTGGTCGGGCGGCGATTCCTGGGCTTCGTGGTGGACAGGGACCTATCGGGGCACGCGGTGACCAGCGGCCCGGTGCGGGGGCCCGGACGGGTGCTGACCACCTGGGCCGGGTACCCCGCCCCGGCGGTGCTGGGTGCGCTCGTGGCCCTGGCGGCGTTGCGCGGCTGGGCCGGGCCGGTCCTGGTGGCTGCAGTGGTGGTCATGGTGGTCCTGCTGGTGATGTCACGCTCCGTACGCACGGCTGGTCTCGTGATCCTGGTCGGGCTCCTGGCAGCGGCGCTGTGGTGGTGGGGAGGACCGTGGCGTGCGGGCGTCGTGGCGGGCACGGGGATGGCCATGCTCGTGGGGGCCTGGGACTCCCTGCGCGACGTCGCTGGCACCCGTGACCCGGGCCAGGACCACCGCACGCTGGCGCAGCTGACCCCGCTGCCCGCGGGGGCGTGGCTGGCGACGTGGTTCCTGGTGGACGCGGCGGCCACCGCGGCCGTCGTGCTTGCGGTGCGGGACCTGTGGCAGGTTCCGGCGCTGTGAGGCCAGCTGTGAGACCGGGGGAGGCCCTGAGGGTCTTCGCGGAGCCCTGCTGGGCAGTCAGAGGTGACGGCCTGTAGCGCCGAGCGGTCGGCGGCCTCCTGCAAGACCGTGAGGCGGCCCGCAGGGGCGCCGGGGTGTGTACCGAGCAGGTAACCCTGTGGCTCCTGGTGCGCCCGGCGGCGGGCGCTGCGGCTAGGATCACCGGGCTGTGGGACCCTGGCACGCCACCGGGCAGGGGCGGGCCGCCCCTGTCCCACCCGATCCCTGGCCCGACCTGGACGTGCAAAGGACGCACCATGATGATCTCTCGCCGCCGCCTCGGCAGGTACGCCGCGGCCCTCACCATGACCACGGCTGTTACCGCCGTGCTGGCAGCGTGCACGGGGGACGGTGAGGACTCCGGCACCGAGGCGGGCGAGGACGGCCTCACCCTTATGATCTCCTCCTCCGGCGAGGCGGAGACCTCCGCCGTGCGTGACGCCCTGACCTCCTTCACCGAGGACACCGGTGTGGCCGTGAGGCTCCTGCCAGCCACGGACCTGGACCAGGAGCTCTCCCAGAGCCTGGCCTCTGACTCCCCGGTCGACGTGTTCTACCTGGACCCCCACCAGCTGGTCTCCTACGCGGACGCAGGTGCCCTGCACGCCTACGGGGACCAGCTGCCCGCAGCCGGTGACTACTACCCGTCCCTGGTGGCCAACGCGACCTACCGGGGGGAGGTCTACGGCGCCCCGAGGGGCTTGTCCACCCTGGCACTGTTCCTTAACACCGAGCTGTGGGAGGCGGCGGGGCTGACACCGCAGGACTACCCTGCCACCTGGGCCGAGCTCGAGACGACGGCGGCCGCGCTCGCCGCTGGCGGCACGGCTGGCCTGGTCCTGACTCCCGACTACGCCACTGCGGACGCCTTCATGGCTCAGGCAGGCGGCGGGCTGGTGGACAGCTCCGACAGTGCCGAGGGGGTCACGGTGACCGCGGACTCACAGGCCTCCGTGGCGGGGCTGTCCCAGATGAAGGCCCTGGTGGACTCCGGCGCCGCAGTGCTGTCCTCCTCCCTGGACGAGGGCTCGGGTGGTGACGTCTTCGCCCAGGGGCAGGCCGGGATGACCATAGCGGGCTACGGGCTGGTAAGTGTGCTGGAGGCCGACTACCCGGAGCTCGGATTTACTGTCATCGAGCTGCCTGAGGGGAGCGCGGGTCGGGCGACGGTCCAGCAGGCGGCCTTCTACGGCGTGGCCGAGGGCTCGGCCAGGAAGGAGGACGCGCTGCGGCTGGTGGAGCACCTGACCTCGGCCGGTGTCCAGGTGGAGCTTGCCGCGACCCAGGGGCTGGTCCCCTCGGTGAGGTCAGCGGCCGACCAGTGGGCGGGTGAGGACCCGGTGTCCGTCGCCTTCGTTGCTGGTGCGGAGCACGCTGTCTACGCCCCGCTGGGTGACGGCGTGGCGGAGGTCCTGCAGGGCTTCGAGGACCAGCTGGCCTCGCTGGCGGACACTGAGCCCGAGGCCATTCTGGGGCCGCTCCAGGTCAACCTGGAGGCTGCGACCGCCTGAGGCACCCGCCGGGTCTGAGGGCGGCAGGAAGCAAGCGCCTGCCGCCCGGACGGTATGGCGTACAGGAGACAGCCGAAGGGCCTCCACCCACTGGGTGGAGGCCCTTGCCCGAGCGGGTGACGGGAATCGAACCCGCGCTGTCAGCTTGGGAAGCTGAAGTTCTACCATTGAACTACACCCGCGACAACGGTTCCGCCAGCACTGCTGCTGGCACCGTCGGTCATGGTCGACCATATCGGCGATGACGCGGATGCAGCATACCCTGCCAGCAGGTGGCTGCCAAGCTGGCGGGTGGGTGGGGCGTGTGAGGTTCTTGTCAGTGGCGTCCATGACCGCCCCCGGGGGCAGGCTCTTTCTGGCATCATGCGCTCCATGACATCGTCCAGTCCTTACGATATCGCCGGTCCCCAGCCTGACGACGCGGCCTGGTACCCGGGGTACCCAGGTGGCGGTAGTGCCGCTTCGGGGAGCAGTGGCGCTGCCGTCTCCGGCTCGTCTGCTGCCGACCCGGCCTCGGTCGTGGGGCCGGCGGTCTCCAGCGGTCCGGCAGCCGGGACTGGTAACGCCGCGGCCTGGCCAGCGGGCTATACGCAGGCGAGCACCCACCCCTATCCGCAGGATGGCGCGGCCTCTCCCGGTGGCTACCAGCAGCCCGGCTACTCCCAGTCCGGCGCCGCCTACCCGGGCGGTTATCCCCTGGCCGGGTACTACCAAGCCCCCGGCCAGGTTTCCGGGGGCGCCTACCCGGGTGCCTACCCGCAACCTGTCGTCCACGGCCCGCAGTACCTGGCCTACCCGGTGGGCAAGTCGAAGGTCGCCGCGGGTGTCCTCGGCATCCTCTTCGGGTGGCTGGGGGTCCACAACTTCTACCTCGGGTACGGGGGCAAGGGTGCTGGTCAGCTGTGCCTGACGATCTGTGGCCTCCTCACCCTGATCCTCGGCATCGGTTTCTTGATCATCATGGGGACGAGCATCTGGGGACTGATCGAGGGGATCATGATCCTGTCCTCCCCCTCTGGGACGCGGCCCTGGGGCATGGACGCCCAGGGAGTCCCCTGACTGAGTGAGGTGGGTGGCTGGCCAAGCGGGCAGAGGTCAGGCTCGTCGTGCCGTGGAGGTCGGCGCGGCGTGTGCCTGCCGACTGAAGGGGTGCATGAACCTTTCCCTGCAGGGTCCGCTGCTTTGTCGGGTCTGCGGTATTGACTGCCCTTACGGCGTGGTATAGCGTGTAAGAATGCTAGTTGGCTGCGGATTTGGGGATGCCCTGTCCGGGGCTTGAGCTGGCTGGCAGTCGTCGTGATCTTGTTGAGGGAGCATGGAGGTGGTCGGTACGTCGGTTCCAGTGTGTAGCGTGTGAGGCTGGAGTGCGAGTTGGAGGTTTGGAGCGCGGCTTGATGACGCGGTCCTGCTATTGGAGTGCGTCGGCGCAGGCCTGGGTGTGGCTCCTGCGCTCATGTACGAACTGACAACTCGGACTTCTGGAGATATGACATGATAACTTCACGTGGAGTTCCCGCGGCTAATGTGGTGCCTGTCATGGCGACCTTCGTTGCGGCTGCGACCCTGTTTACTGACACGCTTCTTCGGGAACTGGCTGTACCTGCGTTGTTCCTGTATCCCGCAGTGGTTCTATCGGCGGCCGTGCTGGCTCTGCTTGGCGGCGTAGCCCTGACCCGTCTGCCTGCGTTGCAGCCCGCCACCGCTGCCGCAGGTGACTCGGGTGTCGTGGATCCTGTCGTCGCAGGGGGCCGTCATGCGTGACGCAGCAGCTCTGGGGCGCGTAGTCGCCCAGATGGACGGTCAGAGCTACGGCGCATACAAGCGCCTTGCCGGCAGCTACCAGCTGGGTCCGTTCCATCTCGACATCGATCACGTCCAGGTGGACCCGTACGCGCCACCGTCGCGCATGAGGCTGTCCGCGTCCCCGGCGCAGACGCGCTTGCCTGCCCGGCTTGCACGCGACGCGCTGACACGAACTGCCGTGGCCGACTTCCTTCTGCGTCGGCTCGCGCAGGCTGCCCGTCGGCTGGCCCCGAGGCCGACCGGTACCGGAAGCAGCGGTATCGTCACCACGGGGGAGCCCGGTCAGGAGGTTCTGGAACGCACCAGCATCGTGGTCACCCCTGAGGGCGGCGGTGCCCGGGTCGAGGCCCGCCTTGAGGTGGGGCTGCCGGCCTCCGGCCGCAGGATCCGTGGTCGCGAGGCTGCGAGGCTCCTCACCGATGTGCTGCTTCAGCTGGCTGAGGAGACGCTGGTCTATACCAACCTCGGCCACCAGGCTCAGGACGCCATGGACGCTCACGTCGAGCTTGCGCACGATCAGGACTACATCCGCTCCTCGCTGCCCCAGCGAGGCCTGGTCGCGTTCGTCGGGGACGGGGCGGTGCTGCCGCGTCGTTCCGGTGACTCCGATCTTCCCCTGACTGGGGCCACCGTAGTCCCGTTCGCTAGTCCTCCCAGCCTGCGCACTGCCTTTGACCTGCCCAGCGGGCGACGTATCGAGGGTATGGGGATCCCCGAGGGGGTCACCGTCATCATCGGCGGTGGCTACCACGGTAAGTCCACCTTGCTGCGGGCGCTTGAGCGTGGTGTCTACCCCCACGTGGCCGGTGACGGGCGCGAGTGGGTTGTCACCCGTCCCGATGCTGTCACGGTGCGGGCTGAGGACGGACGTGCTGTTACGGGAGTCGATATCTCCCCGTTCATCTCTAACCTGCCCTCTGGCACTGACACGCGGTTCTTTAGCACCACTAACGCCAGCGGCTCCACCTCGCAGGCGGCCAACCTCGTTGAGGCCGTTGACGCCGGAGCCTCGGTGCTACTCATTGATGAGGACACCTCTGCTACGAACTTCATGATCCGTGACGAGCAGATGCGAGCCGTCATCCCGGTGGACCAGGAGCCCATCACACCGTTCGTCGAGCGTGTGCGCCCCCTGCTCACGGAGCGCGGTGTGTCCACCGTCCTTGTCGCTGGAGGGTCGGGAGCCTTTTTTGACGTCGCCGACCACGTGATCGCGGTCAACCACTACAGGCCCAGCGATGTCACACGAGAAGCCCGTGAGGTGGCCGGGGCCGCTTCTGGCTCCTCTCGTGCTGCAGCGGGTGCGGCTCTTCCCGCCCCGGGGGCCCGGCGGTCAGTCACCTTGGGACGCAGTGGTGGAAAGCCAGCCAAGGTCCGTGGCCGAGGCAGCATCCTCTACGGTGGCGACACCATTGACCTTGCTGCGGTTCCACAGCTGGTTGACGCGGCCCAGACCCAGGCTGTGGCCTGGGCGCTGGACCGTCTGCCGGGGCTGCTGGACCGGGCAGCCAGTCTGCCCGGGGGGACAAGCCGTCCAACAACCTTGTCCGAGGCTGTTGACGCCGTGTTGCGTCGTATTGATCGTGACGGGCTCGACTGGCTCTCACCCTACCGGGGACACCCGGGACACCTCACCCGCCCTCGCCGTCACGAGCTCCATGCGGCGGTCAACCGCTACCGCAGGCTAGACGCTAGGCAGTGAGATCTTGGGCAATGAGATCTAGATGAGGGCTACGGGACTACCCCGCTAAGGCGGGCGGTCGCGAGTGGGCCTGCCTGGGCGTTGCGGGGTAGGTCTGCGTAGGACGTGCCGACTCCCCGCCAGTGGCCGCTGTGCGTGCCACTGGCGGGGAGTCGGCGCATCTCAGTAAGGACCGTGGGCGGCTCCTGCCCGCCTGAGCGGTCAGCATGCCCGTCCCGGCACTGACTGGCCCCACCTGGCACAATCAGCCTCGTGCTTCTCTCCGACCGCGACATTCGCTGTGAGCTCGAGGCCGGGCGTGTCGTCCTGGACCCCTACGATCCGCAGATGCTCCAGGCGGCCTCGGTAGACGTGCGTCTGGACAGGTGGTTCCGTCTCTTCGACAACCACCGCTACCCGGTCATCGACCCCTCCCAGCCCCAGGACGACCTCACCCACCTGGTGGACGTCGGCCCTGATGAGCCCTTTGTGCTTCACCCCGGTGAGTTCGTCCTGGGGGCGACCTACGAGCGCCTCACCCTGCCGGACACGGTCGCCGCGCGCCTGGAGGGCAAGTCCAGCCTGGGCCGCCTGGGCCTGCTCACCCACTCCACGGCGGGCTTTATCGACCCCGGCTTCACCGGGCACGTGACCCTGGAGCTGTCCAACACCGCTACTATGCCGATCATGCTGTGGCCGGGAATGAAGGTAGGCCAGCTGTGCTTCTTCCGCCTGTCCAGCCCCGCCCAGGTACCCTACGGTAGCGCGGCCGCAGGATCGCGCTACCAGGGCCAGCGCGGCCCCACCGCCTCGCGGTCCCACCTGTCCTTCCACCGGCTGCGTATCGCCGACGCCGGGACATCTCCGCACGGCACGGCCGCTACCGCTGCGCCGGGTCGTGAGGGTCTCGGGGACAGTGGCGGCGCTCCGTCCCCGCACGCCACCTCCCCACCGAACCGACAACCCCCAGGAGCGCCCATGAGCGACCCCACCGACCTCGCCGTCTCCCTGCCCACCGACACCGGTACCTTCTCCGCCGGGTCCATGCTGCCTGTCGGCCGCCTGGACACCCACCACGTCCTCCTCCTGGCCGACGACGTCACCTCCGACGAGGTCGAGGCCCTGGCACTGTCCCAGGACGTCCAGGCGGGGTGGGTCGGCGTCTCCAGCCTCCAGCTGTTCCCCGGCGTGACGCTCCAGGGCCCCTGGGAGGTGGACGCGCAGATGCGAGGTCTCCTGGAGGCCCCGGAGTGGACCACCCAGCTGATGATCCTGGACTGCCCCCGGACCCGTGCCGGCGCCCAGCCCAGGGAATTGGCGGGGCTGGACCCGCTGTCGGACGCCTTCCCGGTGGCCCAGCCCACCGGGGTGGAGCTGGAGGCTCTGTCCCGCCTGCGCTCTATTGCCCGCCGCCTGGCGGGGGCGCTGCGCCTGGTGCCCGGTGCGCCCAACGGCAACCAGCCCGTCATCGTGGAGCCCAGCCCTGAGGTTTCCGTCTCCCTGACCGTCTACGCCCCGGTGTGGATGGGGCCGGAGGACCTCTCCGCCCTGCTGGGCGAGGTCGCGCCCGGTATGAGCCCCGCCCTGACCGCTCCGCACCCCACCGGCGCCGTCGGCCTGGACGCGGTTGACCCCGACAAGCTGGAGCGCCTCGTGGAGCGCATCGGGGCCGACGTCTTTGAGGAGGCCTGGCGCACCTCTGAGCGCGCCCGGGCGCAGGCCGAGGCGGAGGAGGCGCGTGTGGCCGCCTCTGGAGGCTACATCGAGGAGGTGCGCGACAGGTACGCGGTCGTCGCGCCGGTGGATCCCGAGCGTGAGGGCTGGGGGCGGATCGAGGTGCAGGTCGGTGCCACCGACGGCCTGCCGCTGGCTGTGCGTGGGGAGAGGTGGGCGCGCGGGGCGGTCCTGTCCTACGACCTGAGGTGGAAGCCCGTGGACGAGACGGAGGCCTACCTGGAGGTGGTCTCACGGGCGCGCCGCCGGGAGCGCCAGGCCGCGCGCGACCTGGTCGAGCAGCTGGCCACCGTCCTGGTGGGGGCTGTCTCCGGCGTGGCCGTTGACGACGACGGGTTCCTCGTATCCCTGGGACCGGAGGAGAGCCGCTAGACCCGAGCCAGTCCCGGATGCCTGTTCCTTCCTGGCTACCTCCACCTCCTCTGTCCCGGGAAGCAGGTGGGGGCGTCAGGATGTACGGCGCATAGTTCCGCAGTCATGGAGACCTGGTGGTATGTGGGTCACCGACGGCAGGTGCTGAAGATGCGCAGCGGCTTTGGGGGCTAGCGCAGGGCGCCGGGGCGTTGGCGGGTGACAAGCCGCTCGTCTGCGCCCTGGGCGCGCTCGTCGTCCCAGTGCCACCCGGTAAAGCGCCAGGCGTCCACCAGGGACCTGGTCCAGGCCACCGGCTCCTCACCGCGCGCGCGGCCTACGCTCATGTAGTGGCGCAGCAGACCCGCAGCGGCCCGGGCGTCGTCCAGCGCCGAGTGATGCCTGCCGATCTCCACCCCGGCCACCTCGCAGCAGGTGGTCAGACGGCGTGAGGGGGTCGCCATGAAGTGGCGTGACCACTCCATGGTGCACACGCGTGGGATGGGTGCTCCGGGGTCCAGGAGGCGACGGCGCCCCAGGGCCTGGGTGAGGAAGCCGACGTCGAAGCGAGCGTTGTGGGCAACGACCGCGCGTCCTGCCAGGTCGCGGGCCAGCCGGTCGGCGACCTCGTCGAGGCTGGGGGCGTCCAGGAGGTCCTGCGCTATCAGGCCGTGGATGTGAGTGGGTCCGACGTCCGTGCCACGGCCTGGGTTGATGAGCGTGGACCAGCTGGTCTGTGTACAGCCACTGGGATCAGTGAGGACGACGGCGACCTCCAGGATCGTGTCAGACACGGGGGACAAGCCGGTGGTCTCCAGGTCGATGACGGCGTAGCCGACCTGGGCGGCGGCTCGCAGCTCAGTCTCAGTCAGTGCATCGCTGGGTGCTCTGGACAGGGTGTTGGCTGACGGCGGTACGGGGGAGACCGGGGCGCAGAGGGACGCTGGTACGTGGGAGGCCGAGGTGCTGAGCGAGGGGGACGTGCTGCCCGCGCAAGGACGGTCGCCCCCCTGAGACGGAGGGTTGCCGGGAGAGGGAGCGGGGAGCCGCGGCCGCAGGGGTCCCCGGTCGTGGGGCGGGCGGTGGAAGAAGGGCATCACCGGGAGCCTACCGTCGTGACACCCTGACGTGCTCGTGGCCGGCCCGTCCTACCTCCTCGCTGCCCGGGCTCCGTCGCTGCCGCCGGGGTGCCTGGGTTCATCTAGGATGGCGGCAGTACCGGCAGGAGCGGTGGGACCGGGGCAGGACCGGAGGGAGAGTTCTCATGACTGCGAATGACGTCACTGACACTGTCGAGGGATCGGACGGCCCGGGGGCGGGCCCGCTGCTGCCCCTACGGACGCCCCTCCCCGGCCCTGTCCGCTCCCGAGACCACGCCAGTGTCTAGCGCCACGATCGCCACCCAGATGGCTCACCGCTCGATCCGTGCCTTCAGCGAGGAACCCGTGGGGAGGAGATCATGACCACCCTGCTGGACGTGGCCCGGCACGGTGCCACCTCCTCCTTCCAGCAGCAGACCACCATCATCCGGGTGAAGGATCCCGAGGTGCGTGAGGCGGTCCACGCAGCCTCGGGGCAGCCCTACGTCGGAGGCCATCGCGGTGAGCTCCTGGTCCTTGTGGTGGACCTGCACCGCAACGCCGTCATCCGGCAGCGCGCCGGGGTCTGCCTGGAGCCGCTGGAGCGTATGAGCCTGTTCCTCCAGGGGGTGGAGGACACGGTCATCGCGGCGCAGAACCTGGTAGTCGCCGCGGAGTCACTGGGGCTGGGGACCGTCTACCTGGGATCGCTGCGTGGTGGGCTGCGCGGGCTCATCCGGGCGCTGCACCTGCCTCTGCGGACCTTCCCACTGCTGGGCCTGCTGGTGGGGCACCCTGCACAGGTGCCCCAGTACAAGCCCCGGCTGCCGCGTGAGGTCACCGTGGGTACGGACCGCTACCCGGAGCCGGAAGACCACATGGAGGCGCTGGCCGTCTACGACGAGGTGGTGCGTGAGTACTACGACCTGCGCGACACCAGTGCCCGGGTGGACTCCTTCACCAGCCAGATCGCCCGGAACCTGGGCACGGGGGCGGCCTCGACGGCGCCGGTCCTCCAGGTGCTGCACGAGCAGCGGCTGGCCCTGGGCTGAGCCGTCTGGCCCCGGGCAGGACTCCGGGGAGGGGCCTCCTGCCGCCGACCTGCTCCTCGCTAGGTTCTGCGCTACGGCTGGGGTGACCTCCTGGGAGGAGAAGACGCGTCCCTACGGGGAGGCTGCGCCTTCTGGGAGACTGGCGCCGCGCCTGTAGGCCGTGGGCGTGGTGCCAGTCTCGGTGCGGAAGCGCCGGTTGAAGTTGGCGAGGTTGGTGTACCCGCTCATCGCGCTGACCCGGGACACCGGCAGGTCCGTGGACCGCAGCAGGTGGCAGGCCCGGGCGATCCGGCGCCGTCTCACGAGGTCGGAGAAGGTCAGCCCGGCTGTGGCGCGGAAGAACCGGGAGAAGGCGGAGGAGCTCATGGCGACCATGCGGGCCGCCTGGGTCATGCTCACCTCCCCGTCCAGGTTGTGCTCGATGTAGTCCAGGACCGTGTTGACCCGGTGCGTGGTCTCGTCGTCCAGGCTGGGTACATAGCCCTCGGCCACGATCGGGTGCCACTGGCCGGGCGGTGCCTGGAGGAAGATGTCGACCAGCTCCAGAAGAGAGGCCATCCGCCTCAGTCGGGACTGCTGCTCCATGCCCACCAGGACCCGCGCCGCGTGCTCGGCGCTGGGGCCGCTGAGGATGACACCACGCCGGGCACGGTGCGCCAGCTCCTGCACGCTGATCAGCTCGGGCATGTGGGTGGCCGCCTCGGCCAGCCGCTGCGGGTGGACCTGGCACAGGACGTCGCGGCTGGGCAGGACCTCCTGCGGTCCCAGGTCGGACAGCCAGTTGTGAGGCAGGTTCGGTCCCATGAGCGAGACGTGCCCGGCACGGAAGCTGATGGCCTGGTCCCCGGCCAGCAGCTGGCCGGATCCGCTGCGGATAAGGTGGAACTCGATCTCCGGGTGGTGGTGCCAGCGTGCCAGGGGACTGGGGTAGCCGTGCTGGAACCAGCGTACGGTTGACCCGAGGTCGGGGACGACCACCTCCAGATCCCCTACGCCCGCTCCGGCGTGCGAGGCCGGGGCGGTCAGGGAGGTGATGGCGGGCATGGCCGACTCGGCCCCTGCGCCGGGGTCGGAGCTGTTGCGCGGTGCGTGCGTCGTCGTCATGTGTGGGCCACATCGTGCAGGTTGTCGTGCGTGACGGCTGGTCTGGCGGGCGGGCAGCAGGTCTGGGCAGGGAGCAGCCGGGGTGGACAGGGCTGAGGGCGCCTGCTGGCGCAGGGGTGCCCGGCCTTCTCTGCCTGTGCCTTGGCCTGTCCCTGGCCTGTCCCTGCTCGGTCCTTCCTTCTGCCCTCCCTGCTGCCTTCCCCGCCCTCGTGAGATGTACCGTTTACTGACAGGGTAACCGTTTCCGCATAGGACGACCGGCATGCCGTCCTCTATGAGGATTCGGCGCACGGTGAGGACTGCATCCCCCTGTGAGGATTCGGCACGTCCCGTGAGGACGCCTCTGCCCGCCCGGTGCCAGTTGTCTCAGCCGACGGTGATCTGGAGCTTGACGTCGCCGGGACGTCCCTCGGCCACTCGGTCGAACACCTCCTTGGCGCGCTCCATCGGGAAGGTCTCGGTGATGAAGGGCGTCAGGTTGATCTTCCCGGCAGCGACCAGGTCGATCGCGCGCTGGTAGACGTTGGCGTAGCGGAAGACTGTCTCAATGGTGGTCTCGCGGGCCTGGACCTCGGTGACGTCGACACTGACGGGGTCTACGGGGATGCCCACCAGAACCGTGCGGTTGCCTGGTGCCCCCAGCTGCCACAGGTCCTCGTAGGCGGAGGGGTGCCCGGAGGCCTCGAAGACGACGTCGGCGCCCCAGCCCCCGGTACGCTCCTGGACGACGTCGAGCAGCCGCTGGGAGCGCAGGTCTACGGGAACCACCCCGGGAACCTGTGAGGCCATCTCCAGCTTGACCGGGGAGACGTCGGAGACGATGGCCGTGGAGGCGCCGCCTGCCAGGGCAGCCGCGGCGGTCAGCATGCCGACCGTGCCGCAGCCGGTGACCACGGCGACGTCGCCGGGGTGGATGGAGGCCTTGGTCGCGGCGTGCATCCCCACGGCCAGCGGCTCCAGGAGCGCGCCCTCGCCGAAGGAGACCTGGTCGGGCAGGTGGTAGGTGAAGGCGGCCGGGTGGATGACCTCCTCCACCAGGCAGCCGTCCACCGGGGGCGTGGCCCAGAAGGAGACCGCCGGGTCCACGTTGTACATGCCCGCGCGGGAGGCGCGCG
This sequence comes from Actinomyces lilanjuaniae, assembly GCF_003606385.1. NCBI lineage: Bacteria > Bacillati > Actinomycetota > Actinomycetes > Actinomycetales > Actinomycetaceae > Actinomyces > Actinomyces lilanjuaniae. The sequence goes on from NZ_CP032514.1 coordinate 355,024, forward strand.
AGCTCATGTCGGGCACACCGGGTTCCATGGCCACGCGGTCGCCGACGGCGAAGTCCGTGACGCCCTCGCCGACTTCGACAACGGTGCCAGAGGCCTCATGGCCCAGGATCATAGGAGCCTCGACCACGTAGCGGCCGATCCGGCCGTGGGTGTAGTAGTGGACGTCGGAGCCGCAGATGCCCACGGTGTGCGGGGCGATACGCAGCTGGCCGGGGCCGCAGACAAGGTTGCCTGGGACCTCGCGGACGCTGATCTCGTGCTGACGCTCCAGGACGACGGCCTTGAGGGCGGCGCGCGGCCCGGTCGTCGCCGAGGGTGCAGGTGTCTGGGTTGTCATCGTGGTCCTCCTCGTTGAGACGGTGATGAGCAGATGATGTGCAGTTGATGAGCCGGTGACGGGCGGGGGTGGCCGCGGCCGGGGCCGCCCCCGTGCGACCGGTACTCGTGGCAGCAGGGGGTTGCTCCCTCCGTCGGCCTGCGGCTGGACCCCCGCAGCCCGGGCGTGCGTGGACGCTCCGTGGCTAGGACAAGAGTGCCCAGACCGGGGGGAGGGTGACCAGGGGCGGCCATGCTGGCTCCTGGTACTTTCTTGCGCGGGTGGGCTCCCGGGCTGGGGGCCGCCGGGCTGGGTGTGCAGGCACTGCGGCCGCAGGGTGCGGAGGTGGTGGGGGCAGGCCTGCTGTGGCAGCCTCCGCGTCGGGAGCGTGCCACAATCCGGTCATGAATCCGGGCATGACCGACTCCTCCAGCCAAGCCCCCGGCCCTGCGCTAGGTCCGTGCTCCCCGGTCCTGACCGGCTCCGGGGCGCGGGCCGCCCTGCCTGCCCTGGACGCCCTCGGCTTTCCCTTCGCGCTGGTCCTCACCCAGGGCGGGCGTATCCTCGTCGAGGCGGGTGAGGTGGACACGGTCTTCCCCTTCGCCTCGGTGACCAAGCCGATCGTGGCGTGGTCGGCCCTGGTGGCGGCCGAGCGGGGCATGCTGGACCTGGACGCAGGCCTGGACCTGGCTGCCCTGGACGCCCTGGTCAGCGACGACCCCGTTGCCGCAGCAGCGGCTGCGGGCGGGCACGAGCCAGGCCAGGCCGGGACCGGTGGGGGAGGTCCCAAGCCCCTCCAGGGCGACTCTGCTCCGGCGAACCCCGCCCGCCTCGCCCCGACAGGCCTCGCCCCCACAGCCCGTCACCTGCTGGCCCACGCCTCGGGAGTCGCCCCGGACAGCGCGGACCTTCTGGCTGCCCCCGGCTCCCGGCGCATCTACTCCAACCGGGGCTACGAGCTCCTGGGGCGGGTGCTGGCGGAGGCCACCGCCATGCCGGTGTCGGCGTGGGTGGAGACCTCGGTGCTGGAGCCGCTGGGGATGGCCAGCGTCATGGTGGAGGGCTCCGCCGCGCACTCCGGTGAGGGAACCGCCCGGGACCTGGCGCTGTTCGCGGCCGAGCTGGCGGCGCCCCGGCTGATCTCTTCCGGGCTCGCGCGTGAGGCCTGCCAGCCGGCCTTCCCCGGGCTCGACGGCGTCCTGCCCGGGTATGGCCGCCAGTCGCCCAACGACTTCGGGCTGGGACTGGAGGTCCGGGGGCGCAAGCACCCGCACTGGACCGGTGCCGCGAACAGTCCGCAGACTTTCGGGCACTTCGGGCAGTCGGGATCCTTCCTCTGGGTGGACCCGGTGGCGGGTCGGCAGGCGGTGTTCCTGGGGAGCAAGCCGTTCGGGGCGGTGCACCAGGAGGTCTGGCCGAGGCTCAGTGACCAGGTGCTGGGGCTGACGGACGTGGCCTCGGTGCGGTTCTGACCGTGTTCCCAGGGGCCGTGTTCCCAAAGGTCGTGTTCTCGGGGACTCGGGGACTCGGGGACTCGGGCCTGGTTGGGGTCGACGCGACCGCTGACCCGTCCTAGGTGCGGTGGCTTGTATCCGGTACTGGGACGAGCCGCTGCCCGATGGTGTCTCATGCTGGTGCTACCTTCTGGTTCTGAGCACTTGACCGAGTAGCGCGCTTCCCGGGCCGCCCGGGCCGTGCGGGTACAGGCATCGCGGAAGCGTGAGGAGGGGAGGCCGTCGTGGTACGGAAGGGTCAGGACCGTCTGGCTGCGGGCCAGCAGGAGCCTGCGCCTACGCAGCCGCAGTCTTTCTCGGTGGCTGAGCTGCGGGGTGACCTCACGGGCGCTGCTGCCCAGGAGGCCCTCGCCCGGATGGGGCTGACCCCGCAGCTGCTGACCGGGGCGTGCGCAGCAGGCCTCCAAGCAGCCGTCAACCAGCACTCCTCCTACGAGCCCAGCACGGCCTTCGGCTACCAGCACTGGGCCAAGACCGTCGCAGCGCTGCGTGAGGCCCTGGCGGAGCAGGGGTGGGACAGCCGCGACATCCTCAACGCGCCGCGTTCGGTCAGCGGCGACGGTCGCTTCAGCATTGCCGCCATCAGGGGGACTGCCGCCACAGGGCAGGTCGGTGCCCGTCCCACCAACGCTCGTGCGCGGGGCCGGGTGTTCGTGGACGGCGTCGCCGTCAACGCCCAGTTTCTCGCGGGCTCTGAGGCAGGGGGCGGCAGCGCAGCAGACGTCTACGGCCAGCACTACCAGCCGGTGCTTGGCACCATGCTGGCCCTGGACGTCTCGGCCCGTTCGGCCGGTGACCTGGCCCGCTTGCCGCATACCTGGCTGCTGCTCTATTTCTGGGACCGCTCGGACAACGTGGTGCGCAGCGAGCTGTCGCTGCCGGTGGCCTGTGAGGACGGTGTCGTCACTCGGTGGCGTACCCGCATCATCTTGCCGCCTGAGGAGCTGGGCGGGCTGGCATCCGGGCAGGTCGGCGCGCTGCCCTCCGACGACGTCGACTTTGTCATCCAGGCGGTCTGAGGGTGGGTGTGCACCCCTGCCGGGTCCGCCTGGCCAGGCAGCGTGCGGGCCTGTCCAAGCAGGAACTGGCCCAGCGCACGGGCGTCAGCACGCGCACCGTCACCACCTGGGAGTCCGAGGGCGCGCCCCCGTCCCGGGCGGAGGGGCTGGCGGCCGCGACCATGGTGCCGGTGTCGTTCCTCCAGCGCCACCCGGTGGAGGAGGTGGCCGAGGAGGCCGTCTTCTTCCGGGCGCGCAGGAGGTCGCCTGCCCGGCTCAGGCACGTCGCCACTGCCCTGGGGGCTCTGGGTACGGACTTCTACGCGGAGGTGACCCAGCACTTCCGCCTGCCGGCGCTGGACCTGCCGGAGGGGGCTGCACTGGCGGCGCAGCCCGGGCCTTCCGCACCACTCTCGCTGACCGAAGCGCAGGAGGCAGCGCGCGAGCTGCGGACCGTCTGGGGCCTGGGGGAGCTACCCGCCCCCAACCTCGTCCAGCTGGCGGAGGCCCACGGTGTGAGGGTGCTGGGGCTCCCGCGCGCCCAGCGTGACGTGGACGCCTTCAGCTTCTGGGGCGCAGACGGGTGCCCCTACATCTTCCTGGCGCGTCACAAGACCGCTGAGCGCTCCCGGTTCGACCTGGCCCACGAGATCGGCCACCTGGTGCTCCACGGCGGGGTGACCCGCACGGACGAGCGCACCGACCGCGTCGTGGAGGCGGAGGCGCACGCCTTCGCCGGTGAGCTCCTCCTGCCTCGCGCTGCTGTGCGCGCCGTCCTGGGGCGCAGCCCGTCGTTGCATGCGGTGCTGGGGCTCAAGGAGAGGTTCGGGACCTCCGCGGTGGCGGCCGCCCGGGCCGCGTGGGACGCGGGCTGCCTGTCGGAGTGGGAGTACCGGCAGATGTCGGCGCAGCTGGCCTCGCGGGGCTTCTCCACCGGGGAGCCCGGGAGTCGGCTCGGCTACGAGCAGTCCCGGGTCTACCGCACCGTGCTTGACTGGCTGCGCCAGCGGGGCCAGTCGGTCCCGCAGTGGGCCAGGTCCATCGGGCAGCACCCTGACGACGTCGCCGCCTTCATGCTGGGCCAGGCCCTGTCCCTCGTCCCCGGCTGAGGCCGCCGGTGGTGCGCATGACCCCGTAGGCGGCACCTCGCCTACCCCTCCAGGTCCACGATGACAGGCACGTGGTCGCTGGCGCCCTTGCCCTTGCGCTCGTCGCGGTCGATGGCGGCACCGCCGACCCGGGAGGCCAGGGCGGGTGAGGCGTAGACGAAGTCGATACGCATCCCCTCGTTGCGGGGGAATCGCAGCTTCTGGTAGTCCCAGTAGGTGTAGTTGGTGACCCGCTCCCGCGTCACCTCGCTCAGGCCGACCGACTCGAAGGCGGCGAAGGCCTCCCGCTCCGGTGCCGACACGTGCGTGGCGCCGTCGAAGGCAGTGACGTCCCAGACGTCCTCGTCGCGCGGGGCGACGTTCCAGTCGCCCACCAGTGCCAGTGCCAGGCCTGGGTCTGCCTCCAGCCAGCCGACAGCGGCCTGGCGCAGCGCGGCCAGCCAGTCCAGCTTGTAGCGGTAGTGGGGGTGGTCCAGTTCACGGCCGTTGGGCACGTACAGGCTCCACAGCCGCAGCGGCGCGGTCCTGGTCGTCGTGCCCGGGCCGTCACCTGGGGAGCCGGTGGTGTCCCCTGCTGGCAGGGCGGCACTGTCCTCCTGCCCGCTGCTGGCTGGTGTCTGCATATCGCTGTTCTCTGCCAGCCCGCCGCCGACCGCCGCCTGCCCGCCGACCGTTACTCCCAGAGCCCGGGCCTCCACCACGGGCTCCTGGCCCTCCTGGCGGACCCAGCCCGGCTGGCCAGGGAACGAGGTCGCGACATCTGACAGCCCGACGCGGGAGGCTACCGCCACCCCGTTCCACTGGTCCAGGCCGTGGACCGCTACCTCGTACCCGGCAGCCTCAAGGGCCTGGTACGGGAACTGGTCAGGTCGGCACTTGATCTCCTGCATGGCCAGCACGTCGATGTCCTCGCGCTCCAGGAAGGCGGTGACTCGCTCGACCCGGGTGCGGACGGAGTTGACGTTCCAGGTAGCAAGACGCATACGGGCAGGGTACCGGTTGCCGACTCGATGCTGCGGTCGTGACTGGCGGCCTGAGCCTTCAGCACCTGATCGGGCACCGGAGCTGCCCGACGGTCGCTGCCCCGAGGCGCGCTAGCCTGGCCCCATGGGAACCGCACTTGTCACCGGCGCCACCAGCGGGCTCGGCCTAGAGTTTGCCTGGCAGCTCGCCCAGGCCCACCACGACCTGGTCCTCATCGCCCGTGACGAGCAGCGGCTGCGCCACCTTGCCGACGAGCTTCACCAGATCGCGGGTGTCGGCGCCCAGGTGCTGGCCGCCGACCTGGCAGTGCCTGAGGACTGCGCCCGGGTGGCGACACGCTTACGCCAAGGAGGACAGTCGGCTCCCAGCGGGCCTGGCGATGCCTCGGCCCCACATACCGCTGAGCAGGTGGCCTCCCGGCCCGTGGACCTGCTGGTCAACAACGCGGGTTTTGGCCTGGGGCAGTCCTTCGTCGGCGGGGACCTGGCCCGCGAGGAGCGGGCGCTGGACGTCATGGTCCGCGCGGTCCTCGTCCTGTCCCACGCGGCTGCCGAGGCCATGGCCGCACGCGGCCACGGAGCGATCCTCAACGTCTCCTCAATGACGGCGCGCACCGCCATGGGGACCTACGCCGCCCACAAGGCCTGGGTCCTCAGCTTTACCGAGGGCCTGGCCAGCGAGCTGGAGGGCACCGGTGTCACCGCCACGGCGCTGTGCCCCGGTCTGGTCCGTACCGGCTTCCACGCTGCCGCCGGGGTGGACGAGTCCACCTGGAGGGGGCCGGTGTGGCTGGACGCCGAGCGTGTGGCGGCTGAGGGCCTGGCGGCGGTGCGTCGAGGCCAGGTGATCTGCACCCCGAGCTTGCGCTACCGCAGTGCCAGCGCCCTGCTGCGCACCGCGCCCCGCTGGTTCGTGCGGCGGGTGGCGGGGACCTCCCGCTCCGCGTCTGCCGGCGCCGCGCCTCCTACGCAGCCAGCGGAATAGGCCGGCCACTCCCTAGCGTGTCTGCCGAGAACCTGGGACCGTTGTCCCATGGCTTCCATTACTCTCCAAGGAGACCCCGTCAGCACCGTCGGTGACCTTCCTGCCGTGGGCACCCAGGCCCCGGACTTTGAGCTGGTCGGTGCGGACCTGGGGCCTGTGTCCAGCCAGTCCCTCGCAGGACGCCGCGTGGTCCTCAACATCTTCCCCTCGGTGGACACGGGTGTGTGCGCTACCTCCGTCCGCCAGTTCAACGCGCTCGCCTCCGGGCTGGACAACACGACCGTCGTCTGCGTCTCGGCCGACCTCCCCTTCGCCGCCGCCCGCTTCTGCGGCGCCGAGGGTCTGGACAACGTGGTCACCGGATCCTCGTTCCGCTCCACCTTTGGCACGGACTACGGCGTGACTATGGCGGACGGCCCCATGGCTGGGCTGCTGTCGCGCTCCGTGGTGGTCCTGGACGCTGATGGCACAGTCCTTCACGCCCAGCAGGTGCCGGAGATCCGCACTGAGCCGGACTACGACGCCGCGGTCGCCGTCCTGGCCTGAACAAGGCTGCCTCGCCCGGGCAGGACCTGCCTGAGCGGGGCGGTACTGCGCGCTGCCTCCTGGTGCCGTTACGAGCCGAGTCGTGGCGGGTGGTAGCGGGCTGCGCCCGGTGCTGCCAGCGTCCTGGGCCGCAGCGGCTAGACTCCGGGGCGTGAGCACCAACGACTCCCACATCACCCGCCTGGCCGGGCTTGTCAACGAGCTGGCTGTGGTCCGAGGAAGGGTCACCCTGGCCTCCGGGCTTGAGTCGGACTTCTACGTGGACATGCGCCGCGCCACCCTCCACCACGAGGCGGCCCCGCTCATCGGGCACGTCATGCTGGACATGCTGGAGGAGGCGGGGCTGGGGCCGGAGGAGGTCGACGCCGTCGGCGGACTGACTATGGGGGCGGACCCGGTGGCAGCCGCCATGCTGCACGCGGCGGCGTCGCGCGGCCTGGACCTGGACGCCTTCGTAGTGCGCAAGGCTGCCAAGGACCACGGTATGCGGCGCCGGATCGAAGGGCCGCAGGTGGCTGGTCGACGCGTAGTGGTCCTGGAGGACACCTCCACCACCGGGGGCTCCCCGCTGGAGGCTGTCGAGGCTCTGCGTGAGGCTGACGCCGACGTTCAGGCCGTGGCCGTGGTGGTGGACCGCTCCACCGGGGCGCGCGAGCGCATCGAGGCTGCGGGCCTGCCCTACCACGCGGCCCTGGGTCTGGAGGACCTGGGGCTCGGATGAACCGGGCGGAGTCTTCATCGCCTACGGTGCCTGGTTGGACTCGTCGCTCGTGACCCGGTAGCCGCTTTGCCGTCCACGGGCAGGTCCGCAGGGCTCCCCGGTGATTCCCCAGTGGTGGTTCCCTCTGACGCGGGTCTTTCGATTATAGCAAGATCCGCGTAGACTGGACCTGTGAGCATGATCGGAACGCGGGTGAGGGAGGCGCTGCGCGGGAGTGGGCTGACGCAGGCCGCTCTGGCGCGGTCCGTCGGTCTCAGTGAGTCCGCTCTGTCGAAGTCTCTTGCAGGTACGCGCACCTTTGCGGCGCTGGAGTTGGCTGAGGTCGCTGAGCGCCTCGGCGTGTCCATGCACTGGCTGGTCACCGGTGAGGAGGATCCCTTCGAGGTGCGCGTGGTTGCCCGGCACAGCTACGACAACATGTCCAGGACCTACTCCTGCGACCCGCAAGATGACCAGAAGGCTCTAGAAGCTGTTGCGCTCCTCTACCGCCAGGCCTACGCTGCATGAGCCATGTCGCCGGTCGCGTGACACCGGACGGGGTGCGCCAGCTCCTGGGTGAGGGGTTTGTGCCGGACTTCGCGAACCGTGTTGAGGAGTGCCTGGGGGTCGACGTCGTCGTCATCCCGCTGTCAAATCCCGGGTACTCGCTCCGGCTGGGGGACTACGACGTCATCGTCCTGCGCGCAACCAACCAGTGGTTCCGCAGCAACTTCACCCTCGCTCACGAGTTGGGCCATATTGTCCTTGGTACCTCGCCTGCCCCGGGTGAGGCCGCTGCCCAGCACGCGGAGAACAGGGCAAACGCCTTCGCCGCTGAGCTGCTGATGCCGGCTGAGCATATGCGTGCTCTCGACTGGGCGGTCACCCCTGCCGTCCTCGCGCAGCGGGTCTGGGGGCTGGGCGTGTCCACCCAGGCCCTGCGCACCCGGTTGCGCTACCTGCGCCTCAATGTGCCAGAGCAAGGGGCGGCGGCCCTCCAGCTCACCACTCAGAAGCTCATCACGGAGCACCTTTCGCCAGCGGTGGCGTCTGCCCAGGACGTGACGGAGCGGATGGCCCTGAGTGCACGACGAAGGTTTCCCCTTAGGCTGCTGACTGACCTGCGCAGCGCGGTTGACTCCGGCCGTGCCTCCCAGGCGTCCCTGGCGTGGGCGCTCGGTACTCCGGTCGAGGAGGAGGATGCCAGCCCCGACGACCAGGCTGACAGCATGGGCGATGAGCTCTGTGCTGACCTTCTTGACGGGCTGGTCTGATCGTGACGGGTATCCCCTTCTTCTTCCCTGACAACACGGTTCTCATCAACATGGCGGTCCTGGGCAGGGTGGACCTGCTGGAGTGCTTCACAGAGGGCGGGGTCGTTGGTGCGCGTCCAGTGAGCACGAGTAGCGTCGCAGTCAGAGGATTCTTGAGCTCGGTGGGGCGGACCGGCAGGTTCGTGGTCACTGTGGACAGCCGATTCATCCTGACGAGGCCGACTATGTTGATATAAAGACGCTGCGGGACCGCATGCTCGGTCCCGACGACGGTCCTACCAGCCACTTCGGTGAGGCAGAGACGATCGTCGTCATCCGCAGGCGCCCGGAGCTCTATGGTTCTATATTTGTTACTGATGATCGAGGTGCCCGGTCCCATGCGGATGCGGAGAATGCTGTGGACCGGTGCCTCGGTACCGCAGAGCTGCTCGCCTACTTCGAGGCGGCGGGCTGGGTGACGCGCTCACAGGTGCACGACTACCTGGACACCTTGCGTGACAATGACAGGCACGTCCGCCCGTCGGATGCTGGGGGCTACGACCGGCTGGTGGAAAGGCTTCTACGCAAGAAGCGAGGGAGCGGGCGCTCGCCGTGAGTGTCCTGCCCGCGGTCAGGTACTTTGTGTGGCAGAACAGGAAAAGTGCCAGCGGCCATGACAGACTGCGGTAGCGTGCTGCCTCCCGCTCCCGAGCCCGACGTCCCAGCTGACACCCGTGAGGTCGGGGTGGGGCCGTGGCCGGGTGGCCCGCAGGCCTGGCCCGATGACCCCCGCTACGACCCTGTCCTGCTCGCCCAGGGGGACCGGCGCAACGTGGTGGACCGCTACCGCTACTGGAGCATGGAGGCGATCCGGGCCGACCTGGCTGGGCGCGCCCACCTGCTGCACGTCGCGATCGAGAACGTCAGCCAGGACCTCAATATCGGCTCCATCGTGCGCAGTGCCAACGCCTTCAACGTGGCCGGGGTCCACATTGTCGGGCGGCGGCGCTGGAACAGGCGCGGGGCCATGGTTACTGACCGCTATCTGGAGGTGCACCACCACGCCCAGCCGGACGACCTCCTGGCCTGGGCACACGAGGAAGGCTACGAGGTGGTCGGTATCGACAACGGCCCCGGGGCGGGGCTGCTGGAGCGGGCCGCCCTGCCCCGGCACTGCCTCATGGTGTTCGGCTCCGAGGGGGAGGGGATCAGCCCCGGGCTGCAGGAGAGCTGCTCCCGGCTGCTGCGCATCGGCCAGTACGGATCCACCCGCTCCATCAACGTGGCCGCGGCTGCGGCAGTTGCTATGCACGCCTGGGTCCTCCAGCACGCCGGGCCCGCACCGGACTAGGGCCACTGCGCGCTTTGCGCTTTGTCGCTACGGGTCGTCAGAGTGAAAGGTGAGCCCCAGGTCACTATCACACGGTGTTCCACCTGCTTCGCGTCAAGCGAATTCAGGTCCCGGGGGAGTGCAGGTCCTGGGGGGTGCAGGTCCCGGGGGCCAGGGCTCCCGTGGTCCTGCGGGGCCGACCTGGTCAGGTCGGCCCCGTCGCCGACTCCCACACGTCTCCCAGGGCCCCGAGGGGCCGGTGCTCACGCCTGGTCGGCCTCAATGACCCGGTGGTCGGGCGAGGCGTGGGTGACCTCGATCTTGCGAGGCTTGGCCTCCTCGGCCACCGGGATCGTCAGGGTCAGGACGCCGTCGGCGTACTCCGCGGAGATCCGGTCCAGGGCCAGCCCGTAGCCCAGCGTGAGCTGGCGGGCGAAGGTCCCGGAGGGACGCTCGTGGGCCAGCCACTGGATGTCCTTGGCCGTGTTGGCGGGACGCTCGGCACGGATGGTCAGGGTGCGCTCCTCGACGTCGACGTCAATCGTGGACGGGTCGACCCCGGGCAGGTCGATGCGGGCAACAAAGTGCTCGCCCTCGCGGTACAGGTCCAGGGGAAGGCCCACGGACGCGGGCGTACGGACCGGGCCGTTGGTCAGCCAGCGGTCCAGGTCACGGAAGGTGTCAAAGGGTGTTGGTGCCATGTCAGCCACCTCCAGTAGTCAGGGGCCCGGACGGTCCGGGCCTGGGGCGGGGCGGGCGGCGGTCGCCCGGGAGGCCCCATGTGGTTGTGCCTTATATTCTCGCGCGGTCGGTACGGTTGCGCTGACAGTTGTCGCCGTCAGCGAAGGTCTCGGTTCAAGGCCGCAGCTCGAGGCCCGGCGCAGGAACCTCAGCCTGCCGGGCAGCACGTAGACGGGTGGGGCGGCTCGGGGCGGCAGACGCCATCCCCGAGCTCACGCGCTGCACCTGGGACCATCATCTGCTACACCTCGACGCCAAGTCGTGGAAGAATCAGTCCTGTACCACTGACACATCACTCACCTCAAGGAGGCACCAGTGGCCATCGCGACCCCGGAGTCCTACGCAGACATGCTTGACCGCGCCAAGGCCGGCAAGTACGCGATCCCCGCGATCAACGTCACCTCGTCCCAGACCCTGTCCGCCGCCCTCAAGGGCTTCGCTGACGCCGAGTCTGACGGCATCGTCCAGATCTCCAACGGTGGTGCGGCCTACTGGTCCGGCTCCTCCCGGGCGGACCGCGTCAAGGGTTCTGTCGCCTTTGCCGCCTACGCCCGTGCGGTGGGTGACCTGTACCCCGTGACCATCGGCCTCCACACCGACCACTGCCCCAAGAAGATGCTGGAGCCCTGGATCCTCCCGCTGCTGGAGATGGAGGCCGAGCAGGTCAAGCGGGGTGAGGTGCCGATGTTCAACTCCCACATGTGGGACGGCTCGGCGGAGTCCCTGGACGACAACATCGAGATCGCCGTGGACATGCTGGCGCGCGCCAAGGCCGCCAACACCGTCCTGGAGATCGAGATCGGCGCCGTCGGCGGCGAGGAGGACGGCATCAAGGGGGAGGAGAACGCCAACCTCTACACCACCGCCGACGACGCCTGGCGCGCCATTGAGGCCCTGGGCCTGGGTGAGAACGGCCGCTACATCACCGCCCTGACCTTCGGCAACGTCCACGGCTCCTACAAGCCGGGCTTCGTCAAGCTCCGCCCCGAGATCCTGGGCGAGATCCAGGACGACGTCGCAGCACGGCTGGGCGAGCGCCTGTCCACCAAGGTGGGTGACACCAGCTCGCCCTTCGACCTGGTCATGCACGGCGGCTCCGGCTCCACCGATGAGGAGATCGCCACCGCGGTGCGCAACGGCGTCATCAAGATGAACGTGGACACCGACACCCAGTACGCCTACACCCGCCCCGTGGCGGACTGGATGCTCAAGAACTACGACGGCGTCCTCAAGATCGACGGCGAGGTCGGCAACAAGAAGACCTACGACCCGCGCGCCTGGGGCAAGGCCGCTGAGGAGGGCATGGCCGCCCGCGTGGTGGAGGCCTGCGAGCGCCTGGGCTCGGTGGGCTCGGCCAGGCGCTGAGCCTGATGACGCTGCTGCGGCGCCGGTGAGGCGCTGAGGCTCGGCCCCGGTACCCCTGTGGTGCCGGGGCCGACGTCGTGGTCTGGGTCCCTTGCCGGACCATTGTCGGCTGGGCGCGGACGGGTCAGGGCTGTCCTCCGGGTCTTCCTTCAGGGACACCTTTTTGATACGGTGAGGGCGCTCACGGTTCCCCGTAGTCGTGAGCGTCCGCGCCGTAGGAGCGCGGGTCCCTGTGCGTCCAAGGAGGGCGAGGCATGTTTGACCCGCAGGTGTTCGGCACCCAGAGGTGGCTGAACGAGACCTACTCCGGCGTCACGGGTGGGTGCCCCTGGAGCAGGACGGGCAGACGGGGTGGGCGACGATCTACGGGCTGCGCCGCGCCCTCCAGCACGAGCTGGGCGTTTCCCCGCTGTCGTCCGGCTTCGGCCCGGCGACGACGGCCGCATTCCAGGAGCGGGTGGGCCGGATCGACTCCCAGGCCACCGTGTCTGAGAACATCCTGCGTGTCCTCAGCGGTGCCCTGTGGTGCAAGGGCCGCACCGGCGTCATCCTGGACGACCTGGTCACGGTCACCTATGGCGCCATGGTCCCTTCCGTGTAGCGGGTGCGTGAGGACCTGGGCCTGGGCGGAGGCAGCTACGTGGACGTCAAGCTCATGGCCTCCCTGCTGTCCATGGACGCCTACGACGTGCTGGAGGACTACGGCGGGGTGCCCCAGGTGCGCCAGGTCCAGCAGTGGCTCAACGGGACCTATGCGGGGCGCCGGGACTTCGCCCTGGTGCCCTGCGACGGTGTCCACTCCCGCCAGGTGCAGACAGCCCTGCTGATGGCGCTCCAGTTCGAGATGGGGATGGCTGACGGGGAGGCCAACGGCAACTTCGGGGAGGGCACGCGCTCCGGCCTGAGGGGCTCGGCGCAGGTGAGGAGCGGCAGCACCGACGGGGCGACGCGGTTCGTCCGGCTCTTCCATGCGGCGATGATCCTCAACGGGTACGACGTGTCCCTGGCCTCCTCCTTCGGTGCGGGCACGGAGGCGGTGGTCCGGGTGTTCCAGTCCTTCATGGAGATCCCGGAGACGGGCGCGGGCGACTACACCACCTGGTGCAGCCTGCTGGTGTCCAGCGGTGACACCAGCGTGGCCACCAAGGGTTTTGACACCAGCGCCCAGCTGCTGGGCGGCCGGGCGCAGGGCGCGGCAGACCGCGGCTACACCCACGCGGGCAGGTATACTGTGGGGTCGGGCAAGTTCATCACCGGGCCCGAGCTGGACGCGCTGCGCAGCGCGGGTCTGAGGCTGGTGCCGATTCACCAGCGCTGGAACAACGACGTCTCCCACATGACCTACGAGGAGGGGCGCACCCAGGGGCAGGAGGCCCTGGAGCGCGGACGCGTGCTGGGGCTGCCCGCAGACAGCATCATCTACTTCACCGTGGACTTCGACCCGGTCGGCGACGCCGTGGTGGGGCCGGTCATGGACTTCTTCCGGGGTGTCAACGAGGTGATGGGGGAGGTGGACTCCTACCGGTTCCGGGTGGGGGTCTACGCCACGCGCAACGTGTGCCGCCTGGTCATGGCCCAGGACTACGCGGTGGCCGCCTACGTCCTGGGGATGTCCACCGGGTTCTCCGGGAACATGGGCTTCCCCATGCCGCAGGGGTGGCACTACAACCAGATCGTGGAGGTCAGTGAGGACCTGGGGGGTAGGGCCACCCCGGTGGACCACGTGGTGGTGTCCCGGCGGGCGGAGGCGGTTGACCTGGCGGGGGTGGTCTCCCCGCCGCTGGAGGTGGACGGTGCTGCGACTGAGACCGGCTTCCACGTCCTGTTCGAGTGGTTCGTGCGGGCCGAGGTGGTCTGCGAGCTGGCGCTGACCCAGGCACGGACCCCGGACCTGACGGACCTGAGGCGGTACCTGCCCATGGTGGGCTCCTTCGTCCTGGGGTGGCTGCGCAAGCCGGACTACTGGTACGCCGCCGCCAGCGGCATGTGGATGGTCTACACCCCTGACACCGACGACGACGCGGGGCTGGCTGCTGCCAGGATCCTGTGCGAGGGGAGGCTGACCTCCGTCATGGGCTCCAGGCCGGCCGTCACCACGGACGTCGCCCACTGGGCGGCTGCGGCCATGGGGTATGTGACCTGGCCTGGCTCCTCCGATCCCACCACCTACGGGCTGGGGGACCTGGGCGGGTGGATGCTTGACCTCTACCAGCTCTTCGGTCAGTGGCAAGACGATGATAACGGAGAGGACCAGGAGACCTGGATGCGGGCCAGGCTCGCGGTGGAGGGGGTGGACTCCGGCTTCGGGGTGGCGGACCTGGTGGCTGACGCCGACGCCTGGCTGACGGTGGTGGGCCTGGCCGAGCCCAGCCCGGCACGGACGTCGGACACCTTGCGCACCCAGCTCGCCATGTCGCAGCAGGAGCGTCTGCGGGCCTTCTACTCCGGGCGCTTCGACAGCTCGCCGCAGAACGTGGTCAGCATGTTCTCCGCCATGGTGGACGGGATAGACGCTGGTGGGGTCAATTTTCCTTTGACAGGCGATCGGTTGAGGGGAGGTGCCGGGGCTGAAACGGTGCCGACTGCGGAGCAGGCTCGGATCTGCGGCGAGCTCTTTGCCCAGGCGCTGGAGAGGCTGACGGCGTGAGCGCCCTGGTGCACCGACCTGGAGGGGTGGTGGCGTGATGCCTGTGGGGCGGTGGCTGGCGCGGTTCCTGGGGAGGGCGGCCCGTGACCTGCTGGTGGTGGCCTCGCTGGTGGTTCCGACCTGCGCCGTGCTCTGGCTGTGGGGTCACTTTGCTGGGTTCGACTATGTTATGGCTATTAGCTCAGAGGAGTGGCGGAGTCGCAGGGACGCGTCGCAGTCCTTGTGGACGCCTGGGTGGCTGTGGTGGACTGTCTTCTTTGGTGCTGGTTTTGGTCTGAGCGCGGGGGCGGTGCGTCACCAGGGGCGTGATGCGTGGGCGATTACGGTGGCCTGCTGGTCGCTGCTGTTCGGGGCTGCGCTGATGCACTTTGGCGAGAATCTTCAGTTTGCGCTGCCGGACCACGATCCGTGCCTGTACGAGGGGTGCTGGCCGCTGTACTGGCAGGCGGTGGTGGTGTCTGCTCCGATGGCTGTGACCCTGGTGGTGGTGATAGTGCTGGGGTGGTGGGCTGGTCGTGTGGGGGTGTGGGTGCGTCGGGTGGTCCCCGGATTGGTGTTCGTGGGTCTGATGTTTCTGCTGGCCCTGGTGTGGGAGCCGTGGGTGCTGCCCTTCCTCCAGGGGCCCCCGCCCTGGCAGGGGGCCGCCCCGTGAGGTCTCCTGCGGCGTGGCGGCTGGCGCAGCTGCTGAGGACGGCGGCCCACGACCTGCTGGTCGTGGCCTCAGCGGTAGCACCATGGTGCGTGGCCTGCTGGGTGGGTCTTGTCAACGCCAGGTTCGGGTACGTGTTCTCTGACTGGCCGGTGGAGACACGGCATCTGATGGGAACTCATAACAGGCTGTGGACGCCTGGGTGGCTGGGCTGGACGGTGCTGTTTGGTGTGGGTCTTGGTCTGAGTGCCGGAGCCGTCCGATATCGTGTCCGCGACTGGTGGGCCATTGTGGTGGCTTGCTCGACTGCCTTCTGGTGGGCGGCGTGCGCCTATGTCTCTCAGGGTATCCAGTTCATGCATCCCGAGAACCGGGACTGTACCTACGAGGGGTGCTGGCCGCTGTACTGGCAGGCGGTGGTGGTGGGGATGCCGATGCTGGTGGCCCTGGTGGTCGTGGTGCTGCTGGGGTGGTGGGCTGGTCGTGTGGGGGTGTGGGTGCGTCGGGTGGTCCCGGGGGTGGTGTTCGTGGGTCTGATGCTTCTGCTGGCCCTGGTGTGGCAGCCGTGGGTGCTGCCCTTCCTCCAGGGTCCCCCGCCCTGGCAAGGGGCTGCCCCGTGAGGTCTTCTGCGGTGCCTTCTACGGCCTCCTTGGTCCAGCAGGCCGGTTGGTCCCTGACACACCGGCCTGGAGGGGCGGTGGTGTGATGCCTGTGGTGGAGCGGCTGACGAGACTCCTGCGGGCGGCGGTCCGTGACCTGGTGGTCGTGGCCTCCGTGGTCGTTCCTGGCTGTGCGGCAGTGTGGATCGCGTTTGCTCAAGCAGATTTTGGGTTCGTGTACTCGGGCTGGAGCGCTGCCTCCCGTTACCGGCTAGGGCTCAGCAACGACTTGTGGGACTGGGACTGGCTGGGGTGGATCGCCCTCTATGGTGCTGGTTTTGGTCTGAGCGCGGGTGTGCTGTGGCGTGGAGGCCGCGACTGGTGGGCCATTGTGGTGGCCTGCTGGACCCTGGTGTCTGGAGGTGCGCTGGTATGGGTTGGCCAGGGGATCCAGTTCGTGGGTCCTGACAGCCAGGACTGCACGTACTCGGGCTGCTGGCCGTTGTACTGGCAGGGACTGATCCTGTCCACTCCGGCGATCGTGGCCCTGGTGGTGGTGATAGTGCTGGGGTGGTGGGCTGGTCGTGTGGGGGTGTGGGTGCGTCGGGTGGTCCCCGCACTGGTGTTCATCACCTTGATGCTTCTGCTGGCCCTGGTGTGGCAGCCGTGGGTGCTGCCCTTCCTCCAGGGTCCCCCGCCCTGGCAGGGGGCTGTCCCGTGAGGTCTTCTGCGGCGTGGCGGCTGGCGCAGCTGCTGAGGACGGCGGCCCACGACCTGCTGGTCGTGGCCTCAGCAGTAGTGCCGATGTGTGCCGTGTTCTGGGTGACAGCCGCGCACGCAGGCTTTGACTACATCGGGTCGTCATGGTCCGAGTCCACCCGGACGGCGGGGGACCCGATGCGGGCGCTGTGGCGCTGGGACTGGCTGGGATGGACTCTCCTCTACGGTGCTGGTTTTGGTCTGAGCGCGGGGGCGGTGCGTCACCAGGGGCGTGATGCGTGGGCGATTGCGGTGGCCTGCTGGACCGGTGTGCTTGGTGCGGGGCTTGTCGTCTTTACTCAGAATTTTCAGTTTGCGCTGCCGGACCATGCTCCGTGCTTGTACGAGGGGTGCTGGCCGCTGTACTGGCAGGCGGTGGTGGTGTCTGCTCCGATGGCTGTGACCCTGGTGGTGGTGATACTTCTGGGGTGGTGGGCTGAGCGCGTGGTGGTGTGGGTGCGTCGGGTAGTTCCCGCACTGGTGTTCATCACCTTGATGCTTCTGCTGGCCCTGGTGTGGCAGCCGTGGGTGCTGCCCTTCCTCCAGGGACCACCGCCCTGGCAGAGCCTGGCGGCAACGACGGGCGCGGTCGTCTGCGGGATGGGGTAGCAGTCGCAGGACCAGGACAGGCAAGACAGGGGCGGGGCGCGACAGGACAGCGAGAGACAGCACGAGGCAGCACAAGACCACCAGGCAGCATCAGACACGACGACCCGGTACCAGGCGATATGACAGGCACAGGAACCAGGACCTTAGAGAGGTCTCGGAGAAGAGGCTCCGGAGAAGAGACCCTGGAGATAAGGACCACAGGACATGACGACATCAGACTACTGTGACAGTGTTCCAACCACCCGCACCACCCGGACGGTGGGGCGCCGCAGCGTCCTGATCGCCGTGGCCGTCACCACCGGTACGGCCTGCCTGGGCCTGCTCCAGGCGGCCCCGGCACGGGCGGCGGACCCGGAGGTCACCATTGAGGCGGGCGGCGATCTCGTCGAGGTGGCCACCGCTAACGGTGCGGTCGTGCAGGTGCCGACTGTCCTCGGCGGCCTCCTAAGCGTCGGGTCGGCGCCGCTGCCCGAGGGTACTGAGGTCCGCGTGACCTGGGACCCCCGGCTGTACGAGGCCAACCCCGCTCCGGTCCTCACCGTGGACGGAGAGGCCCTGGAGTGCTCCTACAGCAACGCTCCCTCCGGCACGGCCCCCTCTACGCCCTCCTCAGCTCCTGCCCAGGCCACGGTCGTCCTCGGGGAGGCGCTGCCCCAGGGCCGCTCCTACCTGCTGTGCCTGGGATCCACGAGGAGCCTCACTTATCCGCAGGACACCGTGGAGGCGCCGGAGGGGACCAGCATCACCGTCTCCCTACCAGCGGGCCCGGCCCAGGCGCAGCAGGAGGCGCACGCCTCTGGCACACAGACCACCGAGCTGTGGGGAGCTAGCGTGGGCGCAGGGTGGCAGATGCTGACCTGGGGGGAGGGCTACCACGTGTGGTACCCCGGCAGCGTTACCCTGCGCTCCGCAGGTCCCGCCCCGGTCCCTGCGGGCAGCCGCCTCACGGTGCAGGCCGACGCCCAGGTCCTGGCCAGCCTGGTCCTGGGGCAGGGCGCTGACGCCGTTACCGCAGTTACCGTGGGCACGGTCCTGTCGGCCACCTACACCACCCCGGAGCTGACCGAGGGGCAGATGCTCACCCTGCCCGTCACCGTGGAGGCCCGCGACCTCGACGGTCCGCTGGACCACCTTGAGCCGACCGTGGTCACTGTCAGCAGTCCTGAGGCGGCCAGGACCCAGCGCTCCACGGGTTGGGAGTCTGTCAGCCGTGCTGACGACGCCTACGATGAGGCCACCCGCCTGCGCTACGGTGTGGGCTGAGCCGAGTGGCCGGGGCGACCGGCGACAGGTACCGCAGGGCGTGGCTCTACATGACCTGGAGCGCGGCCGCTAGGTTTCGGAAGTAGGGCTGTCTGCTCCAGGCAGTGCGGTCACCGATGACGTAGAGGCGACGCTTAGCCCTACTTGCTGCGACGTTGACCAGGTTCACCGACGAAGCCGCCCAGCGCCGTGCCCCCTCCTTGTCTCGTGCGCCGCCAAGGACGAGGAAGACCACGGCGGCCTCACGGCCCTGGGCGGTGTGGATGGTACCTGCACGCATGCCTTGGAACTCCGGGCGCCGGCTGAGGTGACGCAGCTCACCGGCAACTTCCTTAAACGGCGAGATCGCGATCACCTCTGTCGGCGGAACCCTGTTGGCGGCCAAGTATCTCAGCGCCCTTTCGAGGCGTTCGATCTGACTTGGCTGCAGGTGCTGCTTGTCCTCGGTCGCTGGCTCGTCCGCCCACGAGCTGGGCCAGATACGCGGGTGCCCGGCGCTGTCGGTGCCGAACAGGTCCTCGGGATCGGTCACGTCTCGGGTCAGCCCATTGACCATGAGGCCGTTGTAGGCGATCTGGTTGCACAGGGAGAACATCGGCTCGTCGCAACGCCGGTGCACGCGCAGAGGCGTGCTGACCCACACTGGTTCTCCAGCCTGATCAAGGGTCGTCCCCAGACGGCAGACCCGGTCCGCCAGAGTCTGGACTGATGCCCGGGGCGGCAGCCACTCCTGGTCGACCCCATAGGTCCGGGCGAGGGCGGCCGCTGCCTTTGTGGGGATTGTCACCACGGGCTCCAGCTGGAGAGGGTCCCCGACGGCGACGACACGCCTGGCGTGCCAGGCTGCTCCGACGGCGTACTGCGGGCACGCCTGGCCTGCCTCGTCAATCAGCAGCCAGCCGATCCCCTCCCGGCCGACCCCCTCCAGCATGCGCGACGCCGAGGCGAAGGTCGTGGAGACAAGTGGGACGACGAGGAAGAACAGCTGCCAGGAGGCCCGGACTGCCTCGGGGGCCAGGTCCTTGGGAGCAACCCCACCGACTACGTCTATTGCTGCCCGCAGCCCTCTCAGCATCGTCTGGGCCGCGTTGGCTGCAAAGTCCTGGTGCAGGTCCATCGCGGCGAGGAACAGCTCGGAACGGGCGACGTCCAGCTCGACGTCAAGCCATGGTGCCTGTAGTTCGCGCTTCTCCTGGGAGATGCGTGAAGGGTGGGACGAGCCCAGGCTCTCGACATCGTCCCGGCAGACCCGTCTGAGCTGCTCCAGCTCAGCGATGAGCGAGGAGAGCCGGTGCTCGGCATCCGTTCGTTCTCGTTGCCTGAGGTCGCAGGCCTCCCAGGATGATCGGGTCTGCGCCTCAGCCTGTGCCAGGGCATCCTCTGCTGTACGCACCTGCTGGGTGAGCGCAGCGAGCTCCAGGCGCCAGTGCCTGGTCGCCCGGCCCAGGGAGAAGACGGTCTCGACGAGGCCCGGCCTGAGCGCGGCGTGCTGCTCGTAGCGCTGCGTCGCACGGGTCAGGTCCAGCCTGGCATCCCCTTCTGCTGCTCTTCGTGCTGCCAGGGCCTGGGCGGCCTGGTCGGCTCTGGCGCCAGCGGCACTGGCAGCGCGCTCAGCCTGGGGTACGGCTCGTTCCAGGGCTGGTACCCGTGCCAGGCGGGCCTGAGCCTCGACCCGCTGACGTACCAGGATCTCGACTCGCCTGGCCGCGTCATGAAAGCGTCGGCGTGCCTGGGGCCACGGACGGAAAGGCTGCCTGCCCTCCGCCCACGCCGCGAGGCGCGTCCGCATTCCTGGCAGCGGCACCTCGTCGTCTCCGCTATCTCCCGCGGTATGCTGCCTGTCAGCATCAAACCAGAAGGAGGAGCGGAAGCTGTCCCGGTACGAGGCCCGACCCAGGCGGGCGGCAACCAGGCCCCACGCCGCGACACGCTCCCCGGAGGGTCCCTCCTCGGCCTTGGCCCTGGTGAGGACCTCGGAGGCCAGGTCTGCGAAGTAGTCGGCCCGGTCCCGCCACCTCCTACCAATTGCTTCCTGGGCGGGGACCTCAACGGTCACGTTCGCCACGGCGTTGTTGTTCGCCGAGGCCACGACCATCTCAAACCCTGTCAGATCAGCGCGGAGGTGGGGCACCATGCGTGGGTAGGAGTCCCCGGTAGTCCACCGCGATGAGCGCCCGGTGAAAGCGTCTTGCACCCGTTCCAGGCGGGCCAGGCGCCTGGCCCGCTCGACGACATTGCCCGCCACGACGTCACGTAGCAGCGTCGTCTTGCCCGTTCCCGGAGGCCCGTTGATGCCGATGAGGCCCGACGACGGCGCCAGGTCGTCCAGGGCGTGGTTGACAGCGAACTGCTGGCTCAAGGCAAGGTGGTGCTCGGGTGGCGAGGGCCATCGCCCCAGGGGAAGGCGCTGCGGAGCCACGCCCTCGTCAACGGTTTCGGGGCTGCGGACCACGTCCACACGCGCGGAGGTGTCCAGACTGCCTCCCGGGGTCAGGTACTGGTGGAGAGCAGCGCCGACGTCGCCGGAGGCAAAGCGCTGCTGCGCGCGGGCCAGGTCCTCCAGGAAGAAGCTGTTGAGAAAGTCTGTGTCAGCTGGTTCCTGGGCGCGCTTGGGGGAACGGGCCACGGAGTGGACGCGTACCTGCCAGGTCACCAGGGGGCTGTGGCCCGCTAGTCCTGCGGCTGCGTAGGCGGTACGCATGATCCTCACCAGCATGGTCTCGTCAACCTGCGGCTCGCCGGCGTCGGGGCCGCGTTCCTCGTCAACGAGGTCGCCGATTCGTTCCTTGAAGGCCAGGTTGTCCGTCTCAAACCCGTGAAGCTCTGGAGGTGCGCCCTCTGCGATCCCCTGCAGCCGCCCGATAGCCCACAGTGCGGAGGAGAGGACGGCTGACCCGGGAACGAGGCACCCGCTGGCGTCGACAACGATTCCGGCGCAGGCGCTGCGCCCAGACGGGTGCTTGTCGTAGGCCTCGTCGTCCCGGGCGAAGAACCGGTGCAGCGTCTCGTAGGTCTGCTCCTGGTCGTAGGTGCCGAGGTATACGGTGTGGCGCCACTCCAGAGAGGTACCGTGGTACGTCACCGGCTCAAGCGTGTGCCAGGGGAGCCTTTTACCAGACGGCTCCCAGTCGGTGACACGGGAGGTCTGCGTTGTCTTCTTGTCAGGAGTCTGCGTGCTTTTCCTGACAGGGGGCTTGTCAGGGAGCTTCTGCGGGCTGAACAGCTCTATGAGCCGCCAGGTCTTCAGGACCCGTATCTGCTCGTCGGAGGTTCGACGGGTAGTCATGGCTCTTATCCTCCACCCGGAGGACGGTTCTGGTCTCGCGAATGGGAGAAATCGTCTTACGGGCCTCCGCACCCCTCGGGTAGTCTGGTCTGCGGCGTGCGTAGCGTAGCCGTACATGGCGCCGTGCTGTCCCATGCTGTCCGGGCACCGCACGTGTCTGCCCTGTCGCCGCGCCGCACGTCGTCACCGCATCACCACAGCAGGAGAGGCCATGCCAGCCGTTGTCGTCGTCGGGACCCAGTGGGGGGACGAGGGAAAGGGCAAGGCGACTGACCAGCTCGGTCAGGACGTCGACTACGTCGTCAAGTTCAACGGCGGCAACAACGCCGGCCACACGGTGGTCATCGACGGGGAGAGCTTCGCCTTCCACCTCCTGCCCGCAGGTGTCCTCACCCCCGGCGTCACCCCTGTCATCGGTAACGGAGTCGTGGTGGACCTGGAGGTGCTGTTCAACGAGATCGAGGAGATCACCTCCCGGGGCAAGGACGCCTCCAGCCTGCTCGTCAGCGCTGACGCCCACATCATCCCCTCCTACAACCGGGTCCTGGACCGCACCACCGAGCGCTTCCTGGGAGCGCGCCAGCTGGGCACCACCGGGCGGGGCATCGGCCCCACCTACGCCGACAAGATGAACCGGGTGGGCATCCGCGTCCAGGACCTGTTCGACCCCTCGATCCTGCGTCAGAAGGTCCACTCCGCCCTGGACCAGAAGAACAGCCTGCTGCTCAAGGTCTTCAACCGGGCTGCCATCGACCCCGACGCCGTGGCCGACGACTTGCTCTCCTACGCCGAGCGCATCCGCCCCATGGTGGTGGACTGCTCCCTGGTGCTCAACCGGGCTCTTGACGAGGGCAGGACGGTCCTGTTCGAGGCCGGCCAGGCCACCATGCTTGACATCGACCACGGAACCTACCCGTTTGTCACCTCCTCCAGCCCCACGGCCGGGGGCGCGTGCACCGGCACCGGTGTGGGCCCCACCCGGATCGACTCCGTGGTGGGCGTGGTCAAGGCCTACACCACCCGCGTGGGCGAGGGACCCTTCCCCACCGAGCTGCACGACGCCGTGGGCGAGCGCCTGCGCGCCGAGGGCGGGGAGTACGGGGTCACCACGGGCCGCCCGCGCCGCTGCGGCTGGCACGACGCCGTCGTCACCCGCTACGCCGCCCGGGTCAACGGCCTGACCGACCTGGTCATGACCAAACTCGACGTCCTCACCGGCCATGAGACGATCCCCGTGTGCGTGGCCTATGACATCGACGGCCAGGTCACCTCGGAGATGCCGCTGACCCAGACCGGCTTCCACCACGCGGTGCCTGTTTACGAGGAGCTGCCCGGGTGGAGCGAGGACATCACCGGGGTGCGCCGCTTTGCCGACCTGCCCCGCGCCGCCCAGGACTACGTGCTGCGCATTGAGGAGCTGGCCGGGTGCCGGGTCTCCGCCGTCGGCGTGGGGCCGGGGCGGGAGGCCACGATCTCCCGCCACCGCCTCATTGGCTGAGCTGGGCGGCGTAGAGACGCGCGTAGGCGCCCCCGCGCTCCAGCAGCTCGGCGTGGCCGCCCTGCTCCACGATGTCGCCGTGCTCCATGACCAGGATTGTGTCCGCGTCGCGGATCGTGGACAGGCGGTGGGCGATGATGAAGCTGGTCCGGCCCTGGCGCAGGGCGTTCATGGCCTGCTGGACCAGCAGCTCGGTGCGTGTGTCCACCGAGCTGGTGGCCTCGTCCAGGATGAGGACGGAGGGGTCGGCCACGAAGGCGCGCGCGATCGTCAGCAGCTGGCGCTCCCCGGCGGAGATGTTGGCCGCGTCCTCCTCCAGGACCGTGTCGTAGCCCTGCGGCAGGGCACGGATGATGTGGTCGGCGTAGCAGGCCCGGGCGGCGGCCTCCACCTGCTCGTCGGTGGCGTCGGGGCGGCCGTAGCGGATGTTGTCCCGCACGGTCCCCTCGAACAGCCACGGGTCCTGTAGGACCATGCCGGTACGACGGCGCACCTCCTGGCGGGTCATGGCGGCGGTGTCCTGCCCGTCCAGGAGGATGCGGCCGCCGTCCACCTCGTAGAAGCGCATGAGCAGGTTGACCAGCGTGGTCTTGCCCGCCCCGGTGGGGCCGACGATCGCCACGGTCTGCCCCGGCTCCACCTGCAGGGACAGGTCGCGGATGAGCTCGGTGTCGGGAGAGTAGGAGAAGCGCACGTGCTCCATGACGATGGTGCCGCTGCGGCCCGCCTCGCCGTTCTCCCCGGCCCGCGTCACGCTGCCAGCGGTCTTAGCTGTCTGGGCGGCGGGGCGGTCAGGGCGCTCCTCCTCGGCGTCGAGCAGGTTGAAGACTCGCTCTGCGGAGGCGGTGCCCGACTGGACGGCCGTGGCCATGCCCCCCAGCTCGCCCAGGGGCTGGGAGAACTGCTGGGAGTACTGGATGAAGGCCTGGACATCACCCAGCCGCAGGCTGCCCGAGGCCACCATGAACCCGCCGACCACGGCCACGGCCACGTAGGACAGGTTAGAGATGAACAGCATGAGCGGCATCATGATCCCGGAGAGGAACTGAGCGCGCAGGGCTGAGCGGTAGAGCTCCTCGTTCTCCTGGGCGAAGGCATCGCGCACGGAGTCGGTGCGCCCGTAGACGCGCACCAGGGCGTGGCCGGAGAAGGACTCCTCCACGCGTGTGTTGAGGCGCCCGGTGCGAGCCCACTGGTGGGTGAAGGCCTTCTGGGAGCGCGGGCCGATGACGCCGAAGACCGCCCCCATGAGCGGGACCATGATCATGGCCACCAGCGCCAGCCGCCAGGAGATGGACAGCATCATCGCCAGGACGCCTACGACAGTGAGGATCGAGGTCACCGCCCCGGACAGGGACTGCTGGAGGGTGTTGGTGATGTTGTCGACGTCGTTGGTGACCCGGCTGAGGAGCTCCCCGCGCTGGACGCGGTCGAAGTGGCTCAGGGGCAGGTGGTGGATCTTGTGCTCCACCTGGGCGCGCAGCCGGTACATGGAGGTGATAGTGATGCGGTTGAGCAGGAAGCCCTGCAACCACATGAGGAAGGCAGAGCCGACGTAGAGCGCCAGCACCAGCAGCAGGATCTGGCCCAGCCGGGAGAAGTCGATCCCCGCTCCGGGAGTGACCTCCATGGTCTCCACCATGGCGGCCAGGTCGTCCATGCCCCGCTCCCGCAAGGTGGCCACGGCCTGCTCCCGGGTGGAGCCTTCCGGCATTATCAGGGAGACCACGCCCTCGAAGATGACGTTGGTGGCCTCGCCCAGGACCCTGGGGGCGGCCACCGACAGCACGACCGCCACGACGCTGGTGGTCACGACAACCACCAGCGTGCCCTTGTAAGCGGTGAGCAGGCCCAGCATCCGGGTGAAGGAGGGCCAGAAGGCCTGGGCGCGGCCCGGGGGCGGGCCTGCGGACCAGTCGTCGGAGGAGGCCTGGGTCTGGGCGGCCAGCTCGACCTCCTGCTCGCCCAGGTCAGCCTCCTGCGGGCTGGAGGGTACAGAGGGCTCAGTGGCGCTGTGGGGGGTGGTCATGCGGCTGCCTCCTGTCCCAGCTGGGAGGTGACGATCTCACGATAGATCTCCGAGCTGTCCAGCAGCTCGGCGTGCGTGCCCCGGGCTACCAGGCGCCCCGAGTCCAGGACCAGGATCTGGTCGGCGTCGGTGACGGTGGAGACCCGCTGGGCCACGACGATCTTGGTGACCCCGAGGGTGGCCGGCCCCAGGGCCGCCCGCAGCCGGGCGTCGGTGGCCACGTCCAGGGCGGAGAAGGAGTCGTCGAAGAGAAGAACTCCCGGACGGCGCACCAGGGCGCGGGCGATGGCCAGGCGCTGGCGCTGGCCTCCGGAGACGTTGGTGCCGCCCTGGGCGATCGGGGCCTCAAGGCCGCCCTCCATGTTCTCGACGAATTCCTTGGCCTGGGCGACCTCCAGGGCCGCCCACAGCTCCTCGTCGGTGGCCTCCTCCCGGCCCAGGCGCAGGTTGGAGGCGACGGTCCCCGCGAATAGGAAGGCCTTCTGAGGCACCAGGCCCAGCTGGCGCCACAGGGCCTCCGGGTCGGCCTGGCGCACATCCACCCCGCCGATGAGCACCTGGCCCTGGGAGACGTCGGCCAGGCGTGTCAGCAGGGACACGACGGTGGACTTACCCGAGCCGGTGGAGCCGACCACCGCCGTCGTCGTCCCCGGCTGCGCGGTGAAGCTGACGTCCTCCAGGACGCTCTCCTCGGCGTCGGGGTAGCGGAAGAAGACGCCTCGCATCTCTACTGTCCCCGGTGAGGGGAAGGAGGTGGCGGCACCGGGGGCGACCGTCAGGGTGGGGTCGGTGCCCAGGACGTCGCTGATGCGCTCGGCGCACACGGCGGCCCGCGGGATCATGACGCTCATGAAGCCCGCCATCATGATGCCGGTGAGGATCTGCATGAGGTAGGCCATGAAGGCCACCAGGGTGCCGACCTCGACCTGCCCCTGCTCCACCTGGCGGCCGCCGAACCAGATGACCGCGGTGACTGAGACGTCCAGGACCAGCATGACCAGGGGGAACAGGGTGACGAACAGGCGCCCGACCCGCTCACCCACCCAGGCGATGTCGTGGTTGGCGGACTCGAACCGCCGCCTCTCCGCCTCCTCACGCACAAAGGCCCGGATGACCCGGATGCCGGTGAGCTGCTCGCGCAGGACCCGGTTGATGGCGTCCAGGCGCTCCTGGTAGGAGCGGAACAGAGGGATCATCTGGCGCACGATGAGGACGGCGATCACCAGCAGCACCGACACGCTCACCGCGATGATCCACGACAGCGACGGTGCCCGGCTGACCGCCATGACGACGCCGCCCACCGCCATGACCGGAGCCGTCACCAGCATGGTGCAGCTCATGAGGACCAGCATCTGCACCTGCTGGACGTCGTTTGTGTTACGGGTGATGAGGGAGCCCGCCCCGAAGGCGGAGACCTCCCGCTCCGAGAAGCTGCTCACCCGCTCGAATATCCTGCCCCGCAGGTCGCGGCCCATCCCCATGGCGGAGCGGGCCGCCAGCCAGGTGGCCGCCACCGAGCAGGCGCCCTGCGCCAGGCTGACCGCCAGCATGAGGGCGCCGACGCGCCAGATGTAGGCGGTGTCGCCCGTGGCCACCCCCCGGTCGATGATGTCGGCGTTGAGGGTGGGCAGGAACAGGGTGGCCATGACCTGGGCGAACTGGAGTACCAGGACGCCCGCGAGCAGAGGCGTGTAGGGGCGCAGGAAGGTACGTAGGAGTCGAAGAAGCATCAGTGTCCTCAGATGGTCCCCGGGCGGGTCCTCAGATGGTGGTGTAGAAGGTCCTCGGGCGGTGTTGTGACAGGCATTAAAGAGGTTCGTGGGGGTGGACTCGTGGAAGGTTCCGGATACGTAGTCGTTGCAGGCGGGGCTGGGTCCCCGAGGCGCCGGGCGCCCCGGTTCGGTCTCGCCCGGCACGGAGGAGCCTATCGCCCTGACGCCGCGTCAGGGCAAGAGGGGAGGCGGGGCCGGGAGCGAGCAGGGGTGAGGGGGAGCGAAGGAGCGGCCTCGGCAGGGTGGGGGTGGACAGGGTGGCCCCGGCTCTTACGTACTCTAAGAATGTGAGAGTGAGAGTGCGCCTCGCGTGACCGCCTGGTGCTCTGCTGCTTCAGGGGCGGGTTGCTCGGCACGTGCCGGTCTGCGGCTTGCGGCCACGCCTTCCGTCGGCGTGAAGGCGACAGCCTGATCCCACCGTACTCTTACGTACTCTAAGAATGTTAGAGTTAGAGCATGTTCCCTGTGGCGGTTGATCAGGCACTCAGCCTGTCGGCAGATGATGCGGCCTCCCGGCTGCTGGCACTGCCCGAGGACCAGTGGTTTGAGCGCAAGTCTGGCGCGGTCAGGCCTCAGGACCTTGCCGCACCCCTGGTTGCTATGGCTAATGCCGAGGGAGGCGTCGTGGTCGCTGGTCTTCACGGCGGGCAGGTTGTCCCGGTGAGCGACAAGGCGGCAAACGCGCTGCGGCAGGAGCTGGAGTAGGATCGAGGGGTCGCAAGCTTCGACGGTACTCCTGCGCCGGGTATCACCGAGGCGGATCTCGATGGCGCACGGCTGTCTGCCTTCCAAGAGGCTCTGGGGTCCTCCTCGCCCGAGTTGGCGCTTCGTGCTCGTGACCTGTTGACCCGCGACGGCGCCGTTTCCGTTGCCGCATATCTGTTGCTGGCGGATCGCCCTCAGATGCTCTACCCCAGTGCCCACGTCCGGGTCCTCAGGTACAACCGTAATGAGCGTGGCGTGGGGCGTGCGCTCACGGTCGAGGAGGAGGCCGATGTGCGGTGCGAGGGCGCGGTCTCGGACCAGATAGCACGGGCTGCGGAGGCGATTGAGGCACTGGCGCCTCGGCGTCGTGCCCTGACCGACTCGGGACGTTTCGAGCCGACCACTATCATTCCCAGGGACGCGTGGTTGGAGGGGCTGGTCAACGCCGTCGTGCACCGGTCCTACAGCATCGGTGGGGACCACGTACGTGTTGAGATCTTCCCCAACCGTATCGAGATCACCAGCCCGGGAAGGTTCCCGGGTCTCGCGGACCCAGCCGACCCGGAGTCGATCAGCCGCCACGCGCGTAATCCGCGTATTGCACGGGTCTGTGCGGACCTGGGGATCACACAGGAGCTGGGAGAGGGGATCAGGCGTATCTTTGCCGAGATGCGGCGGGTGGGACTGTCTGAGCCCGTCTACCAGCAGGCGCCCGAGGCGGTGCGGTTGACGCTGCTGGCCAGTAGCACGGTTCCCGAGAGCGTTGCTCATCAGGTGGGACCGAGCGCGATGAGGATCCTTGACGCGCTCCGGCTAGCACAGCGGCCGCTGGGGACTGGGCAGGTGGTTGAGCTGGTCGGGATGGCCCGGCCGACGGTGCTGCGCCATCTTGCTGCGCTTCGCGACGCAGGGCTGGTGGTGTGGGAAGGAGAGAGCCCACGAGACCCGCGGGCGACCTGGAGGGTGGTCTAGGTGCAGGAGACCATGAAGGTGGTGGCACGGGCTTGGGGGCAGGTGGCTGGTTGCTGCGGGTGGCGCGGGCGGTCATGGTCGTGGCGGCGATGAGGATGGCGACCCAGACCAGGAGGACGCTCAGGGGGAGCAGGACTAGCCTCTCATTGGTGAGGACCACCAGGTAGAGGGCGACGGTCAGCACGGAGGCCAGCTCTGGTGCCCGGCACACATCTCGGTGATGGAAGGTGGCAGGGTGGGGAGTCTGGAGAGCTGCACGGGTGGCAGGGTAGAGCCGTCGTGGTTGGCGCTTCGACGCGAGTCGTCCGTGTCAGAGCCCTGTGGCAGCCTGGATGTGGGAGGCGCCGCTAGCTTCTCCCGTCACTAGGCCAGTCGCAGAGAGAATCGAGGGAGCCATGAGTGAAGAGTCCGACACTGGGGGCGCGCAGACCTTACCAAGGGGTGAGGCCACTGGAGAAGGTCGGAAGTGCATGGAAAAAGTAGGCGGTGATGACGGAGAACGGGGTGTGGACGATTGTCCGGATGGATCGACTGGATCGCCGGGTGAGACTCAGGGCTGTGGTGACAAGACGGAGGGTCTTGGGTCAGATGAGAGCCTGGTGGAGGGAAGGCGGAGGAATCGTAATCGCTGGTACGAGCGACGGATTGTCTGGGTGTACGGCGATAGTCATGTGGTACTGGTTACACTGGGGGCCATGGTGGTGGTGCTGTTGATGGCGTTTGTGGCTTTTAGGTCCCCCTCGGAGTCTCTCCCGGACTCCCTGCTTGCTGAGATGGCGCTCAAAAGAACTGCCGCCAAACAGTGCATGGCGAGCGAAATGCGGGCAGGTGGCGAAGGGTTTGAGTCTTGTCCCTTCGGGGTGGACGGAAGTGTGGCTGCCGGGAGGTCGATAGTTTTGGAACTATTTACTGTGGAGTGCGGTATAATGGCCGTCCTCGGGGTATGGAGTCGCAATGCTGTCAGGCGTGGCGCTCGAAGTGGCGTGGTGGCGGCCGAGACCTTCGGGTCGCTAGGAGGTGCGGCGTTGTTCTGGGTGCCCGTGTGCATAATCTGGTTACTTATTTTTTACGCATGTTTTGTATGGTCTCCGAGCCTCGCCGCTTTGGAGGAGGACCTCCCTTTGGTGGTGACTTTGGCCGCACCTATGTGGGCTGCCGCAGTCGCTTCGGTCTTTCTCCCGCTATGGCTTTACTGGCATGTCGTGGACTATGGCATTGCGGATATTTGGACTCGTCGACGCGAGGTGCAAAATAAGTATGCAGAAATGTGTCGTCTCTTGATGCCGAAAAAGGGGAAGTGTGCCCTGGGGCCGGAAGTAGAGAGGAGGCAGCGTGTGTGCGACTACATTTTACGAGTGGGGTGCTCCAAAGCGCCTGCGGAGAGAGTGTATCTCAGGTGGGCAATGGTTTTCCTGTCCATTTTTCTGACGGCGTTCGCCGGGGCGGGGGAGTTCTGGGGGCTCGGAGCGGTTCCTCCTGCAGCCATGATTAGCGCTTTCTATGCGTGTACTGTGATTTTGGCTCTGAGTTCCCCTGAGGGGGCTAGGTGTTGGACTAGGCCTTCCTGTATTGCGGTTGCCTGCGTTGGGTATGCGTTTATGTTCATTTTCTTGTGGGTGTACGTAGCCTACTACGGGGGCGTTATCGTGGTCTACGATGGGGTTCTGAGGCTGGACTCTGATATCCGAGTCTTAGTCTCTGCCATAATCTGTGAAGCAGTTTTGCTTGGGTTATTGACGTGGCTCTGGGTGTTGGCGGTGTGGGGGCGCGAAGCAGCGAGGCATCCTGTTTCTGTCGTCCGGGCCCGCAGGGCGATGCGGTGCAGCGACGAGCTGGTGTGGCTGCGCAAGCAGGAGAATGAGCTTACGATCCGGAGAATGCGAGAATCGCTTCGGGAGACTCTCTTTTATGGGGTGGGCGCCTAGAGCAAACGGCCGCCGAGCCTACCTCGCTTTAACGCGTCCCACCAACCCCCTCCAGCAGCGGACTCGCCTGGCCGCTCCAGGAGATGGCGAGTTGGTCGCGGGCTCGGGTGGCGGCCACGTACAGCAGCGAGCGCTCGCGCAGCAGTGCGTCGTCGTGGTCGGCCTGGGAGTACTGCTGGTCCCGGACCGAGCGGGGGATGGCGTCGGTGGAGACGTCAAACAGCAGCACCTTGCGGAACTCCAAGCCCTTGGCCCGGTGCATGGTCATGACCACCGGCTTCCCCCGACCCACCGCCTCACGGTCCACGGGACGCACCTCCACGCCCCGCTGCGCCAGTCCGGTGACCACGTTGTCGCGCTGGTAGCGGTCACGCACGAGCACGGCGATGGTCTCGGCTGCCTCGGTCCCGCTCTTCTGGTCCTCCTCCAGCCACAGGCGTAGCAGCGTGGCTGCCTCGTCGAGCTCGGCGACGTGGTCGGTGGCGCGCAGCAGCAGCGGTTCGGGTCCGGACCTGGGGGACACATAGTGGTGCTGCTCCGCCTGGCCCTCCAGATCCTCATACGTGCCCTGGTCCAGAATCCTGAAGGCTAGGTCAAGGTTCTGGCGTGTGGTGCGGTAGTTGCGGGTCAGCCGTCGCGACCGCCCCCGCACCTGGATGCCGTAGTGGCTGAGCGTGATCTTCTTGCCGTAGATCCGCTGGTGGGAGTCCTCCGCCAGGAACAGGTCATCAGGGCCGGGCTCGACCAGGGCCCGTAGCAGCTGGAGGTGGGCCGGGGCCAGGTCTTGAGCCTCGTCAACGAGCACGTGTTGGTACGGGCGGGGCACCCCCCGGGCCGCCTGGGTGTCCAACCAGGCGGCGGCCAGAGCTAGCAGCTCGGCGAAGGAGGCGACGCCGAGCTCGGCACTGCGGTCCCGATACTTCTCGATCACGGTCCATACGGCCGCCCGCTTGCGCCGGTCCAGCGCCACACCACGGCCCGGCCGCCGAATGCGCAGGTACTGCTGGAGCGTGGTCACACGCTGCGGCAGTACCACCAGTTCGTACTCCGACTCCAAGAAGTCCGGAGAATGCAGGTTCTCCGGCAGGTCATCGCCGGTGAGGGTCAGGACGTCGTCCCAAAGGTTCTTCCGGGTCACGGTCAGCACGTTCGTGCGACGCGTGCCGAGCACCTGCGCGGCGGTGTCGGCGATGGCGTCCCCGGCCTGCTGGAGGACTGCCCGGGCCACCTTGTCCAGACCGCTGACCATCAGCCCGGGCTGCCCTACCCCTTCGGTGAAGTTGAGTGACGGATCGAGTTCGGCCACCTGACGGCGCAGGTCGTCAGCCAGGTTGCGTGTGTAGGTGGTCAGTAGGATGTGCGGCTCCTGCCCGGCTGCGGCGGCACGCCTGGCCAGCTTGACGGTACGGTGCACGGCGACGACGGTCTTACCCGTCCCGGCACCGCCAGAGATACGCATCGCTCCGTTCGGGCGACTGTCCACCAGTGCTCGCTGCTGGGGGTGGAGGAAGACCTGCCACTGGGCAAAGGTGAGGCCGTCGATGGCGCGGCGCAGGTCCTCGTCGTTCTCGATCCAGGTGAAGGAGGAGCGGGCGGCGCGCGTGCGCAGCCCCTCAATGAGCTCGGGGTCGGAGGGCTCAGCGGCCACGTGCTCCGGACGGCGCAGCTCGAAGTCCTCGCGGACCTCGTCGATCGTGGAGCCCGTAGCCAGGCTGAGGAGCGCCTCCCCCTGCCAGGGGACTTCCGCGGTGGCGGCCAGGTCCAGCAGCTGGGATTCGCGGGTGGCGGCCAGCGCCGCGGCGGCGAGCGTGACGCCGATGCCGAGCTCATCGCGCAGCACCTCGATGCTGAGGCCTTGCGGCCAGGTAGGGGAGGCATCCCGGCTTGCGACGCCGACGGCGTCCGGCAGTGCCGTCGGCACGACAAGATCCGGGGCAGGCGCAGTGGCGCTCCCCGTTCCTGTGGCGGCCCCGGCTCCCGTTGCCCGACCGGCCTGCACCGCCTCCGGCTGCGCAGGCGATTCCGACGCTGCGGTGGAAGCGGCGTCCCGGCGCGCCTGTGCGTTAGCGGCTTGGAGGCGGGCGGCCTCGCGCGCGATCTCCGCGGCCTCGCGCTGGGCGGCGTCCAGTCTGGCCTGGGCATCGCGCCGCGCCTGCTCCACCGCCTCGGTGCCCTGCTCGATGGCGTCGTGAATCTGGGTGACCTCGGTGGTGCCGTTGGAGGGGTTGACGCGGACGGTGACGGACTCGGCGAGCTGGATCGCCTCGTCGTGCGCCCAGATGCCGTGGAACACATAGATGGGCTCCCCGCCGCCGTCGAGCTCGAAGAGCACTGCGCGGTAGAAGTTGGTCACCCGGGCGGTGCGCACACGCTTGTCCCGGGCGCCCCGGATCGGTTCCACGTGGAGCCCGGCGCTGGTACTGGCGGTCGCTAACTTGTTCAGGAACGGGCCAACCTTCGCCTGGAGCGAGGGGTCCCGGGTGGTGGCGTCCTTGATCTTGGAGCTGGGCCACACGATTGCTGGCATGTCAGTGTCCTTGTCCTCTCGGGTCCACGCGGGAGTCTCCCAGGTTTCCTCAGTATTTTCTCAGGGGTGCGGTGCCAGAAGGCTGGAGATCTCTGCGGTGGTGGCTGCGGGATCGTCCCCGGCGACGACGACCTTCCAGCCAGCCTCCTGCAATACTGCCACGTCCCCTTCAAGGGGCTCGACGAGGACGGCGACCTGCTGCGCCCTCCACGACAGCTCGGTCATGACGCCACCGGCGATCTCCTGGCCCTCACCGTCACGGGCAATGCCGGCCCGGGCCAGGTGGGGTAGCAGGGCTATCACCTGCTCCGCGGCGAATCTGGTGTCCACAGCGTCCCAGCCGAGCTCATGGATGTCTTCAGCGGAGACCCCGCTGCCGCGGACGGCGGCCTCGGCGTCGGCCCGGTCCTGGAGCTCAGTCCGGGCCAGGGAGGTGGTGGTGATGGTGACGGGCGCCTGCGACAGGGCGAGCACGTTGCTCAGCCGCAGCCAGGTGCGCCAGGAGTCGGCATGCACGGGGGAGGCCAGGGCCTCCTCGGAGTCGTCGAGTACGAGCACCATGCCGGTGGTGGAGGTGTCGGTGAGCTGTACTGCCAGGGATAGATGATCGGCTACAAACACCGAGCAGGAGGTCTGGGCGGAGGTCGTGGTCGGCTCGGGGAGTTGTCCGTCGGGGCTCAGCGCCCGCAGCGCCTCCCACAGGGGGTCGTTGTTCGGACTGGTGGCGGGCGCATACCGCATGGCAGCGCCCCCGGCCAGGGGTCGATGACGGGTGGTGCCGAGGATGAGCGGGCTCCAGATGGAGTCGGCCAGGGCACTGAGGGCCGTGCCGGTGGGACCCTGGCCGTCGGCGTCGTCCAGCAGCATGGTCACCAGCAGCTCCATGGGGCCGCCGCGCCAGGCGGCCAGGGCTTGCTCGGTGACGGCGCCAGCGCGGGTGGGACGTGGCATCCCGGTACGCAGCTGGGCGACGGCGGGATCGTCGAGCCAGCCGGGGTCCCAGGCGTTGGTCAGGTCCTCAAAGCCCAGGGAGATGACCCGGTATCCGTGGGCACGCAGACGTGCCCGCTTGGCGGCGTCGTCGGCGAGCCGGTTGTGGGACAGGCTGGCGTGGTAGCTGCGGCCGTCGGTGAACACGGCGATGGGAGAACGTCCCGCTGGCCGCGTGCAGGTGAAGTCGGGCCGGGTGCCGTGGGCGTCGAGCTGGGGCAGGACGCGCCAGCGCCCGCCGTCTAGGCTTACCGCGGGCGCGCCGGAGGGGGCGCTGACGGTGCGCACGTCCATCGCCTTGCGCAGGCGCGCGGCCAGCACGGTGCGGAAGCTCGTCTCCAGGGGACTCTCACCGGTCCCGGCGCGGACGGCCTGGTCGATAGCCTCCCAGGTGGGCGCGCGCGGGTCCAGCTCCGCGAAGAGCTCCTCCTCGTCCATACCCAGCAGCTGCCGCAGCGCGTGAAGCGCGGCCACACGGGTCACCCCGGCGGATATCGCATGAGGTTGCAGGCAACGGTGACACATGGCGGCGTCCTCGCCGCGGCACGGGCACTCCTCCAGGTGCCGCCCGGTGGCCACGAGCATCTCCCAGATCCTCTCGGGCCCGTCGAAGTCGGTGAGGTAGCCGGTGCCGCCGGGAACCGCGTCGTGCAGCAGCAGGGCGGGCCGGGTCTCGCCCGCCTCCCCGTCGGCCACGGGGTAGGGGACGCAGGTGATCTCCAGGTGGTCGGGGGCGCCGCCGGTCAGCAGCTCCAGGCCGAGCAGAATCGCTGAGGCCAGGGAGGTCAGGCCCTCCTGGTAGCCGCCGAGCCCCACGGGGAGCACCAGGGCGATGGCCTCGGTGCTCAGCTCCCGCATCAGGTCTACCTGGAGCACGTGCTCCTTGGGGTCGGTGCGGTGCTCGCACCAGGGCCGGTGCTCGGAGGGGCTGGAGGCGCCGGTGTCCGTGTCGAGCTTGCCGCAGGCTTCGCACAGCCGGAAGTCGCGGGAGGAGACCGGCAGGGAGGCGACCTGGTCCACCGCCTGCCCGGCCAGGGCCCGCCCGGTGTTGAGCCAGCGCAGGGCCAGGCCCCGGTAGCGGACCAGGCCGAAGCCGGAGGCGCTCACGCTCCACTGGCGCTCGACCCGATCCGGGTTGAAGTCGGCCAGGGGCAGCACCTCGAAGCCGGTGCGGACACGGTCCTCGCTGCCGTCCCCGATGCGGGCGTCATCCTTGGAGACAACGGCGAAGACCCGATTCAGGTGCAGCACCCTGCGGGCGCGCCCCACGTCGGCGATGGCGGTGTCATGGCAGCGGGGGCACTGCGCCGGGGCTGCGGGCACCTCCGCCTGCGGGGGCCGGACGTCCACGTAGCCGCAGGCCTGGCAGCACAGCCACCACTGCGCCTGCCCGCTCAATCCAGACACGTCCACACCCTGGATACCCATCTCCATGCCATGGGTGTAGAAGGTGGCGCCGGGCGCGAACTCGCTCAGGGCGTGGATGGAGGGCCGGTCGATGTCGTAGGGCTCGGAGTGGAACTCGTCGGTCTCCGGGTTGCGCCAGGACACCCGGGCGGACAGGTGCACCATGTCATCGATCAGGGCGTAGTTGGGCAGTACCCCGTGTCGTTCCAGGGCGGAGACCCAGTGCTCCTGCTCCAGGTCCAGCAGGCGGGCCTCGATGGCGCGCCGGGTGCCCTCGGCGGCGCGTAGTGCCCGCCGGTCCTCCTCGGTGGGGTTAGGGCGCTGAGTGGCGGCCTCCAACTCGGGCAGGGCGTCGTCGATCTGCTTGCGCTGGTGCCGCAGCTCCTCGGCCTCGCCGCGGTGCTCGGTCACAGCCCGATGCAGCATCTGCCGGGGGTCGGCGCCGTCGTCGTGCTGGATCCAGGCCTCCAGGCGCATCAGTGCCGGGGTCCGGTCGGCGAATGTGGCGGCGAAGGCACGCGCCAGGATCGCCCCGTCACGGGTGACCCGCTCGCATACGGCGTTGATGAAGGAGTCGCTATTGGGGCTCAGGGCGGTGCGGGCGTTGCCGGTGCTGTGCCCGCCGGAGGGAACGGCAGGGTGGTTCTCCCGGCTGAGCACGTCGATGACGTAGGCGATGAACTGGCGGCGCAGGATCTCCTCCGCCCCCAGGTAGGTGGACGGCGGTCTGACCGATCCGTCCAGCAGGTTGTCGGGGTCCTTGAGCAGGGGCAGCTGGTTGCGCCTGCCGGGCACGTACGCCAGTGCCAGGGCGGAGCCGTTGCGCCTGCCCGCGCGCCCGACCCGCTGCACGTAGGAGGCAACTGTGTCCGGCAGGGAGGCGAGCATGACGGTGGACAGGTCCCCAATGTCGATGCCCATCTCCAGGGTGGGGGTGGCTACCAGCACGTTGGGGTCGCCGGGCCGCTGTACGGGGCGCTTGAAGCCGGTCTCCACAGCGGCTCGCTCCTCGGAGCCCAGCAGTGAGGTGTGCTCGTGGGCGTCCACGCGCCGCACATGCGCCCCGGCGTACATGTCCCGGTAGAAGCTTTCCGCCTGGTGCGCTCGGGCCTGAAGGGTACCGGGGCAGTCGGCGGTCAGGCAGTGGGCGCCGTCGAGCTGGTCCACGGTGGCAACGGCGGTCGGCAGCTGGCTGCGGCAGGTGTTGCACACCAGGAGCAGCTCCTCCCCAGTGGCGTCGTGCAGCGGGGAGACGATGACGCGTTCGGCGGGGATGCCGTAGACGGTGCCGCCGGTGTCGGTTGGGGTGGCGGAAACGATCTCCGCCTTGGCCAGGCCGGCCAGCAGGGCGCGGGCCAGCCGGGCGGCGTGCGTGGGGGTGACGTGCAGGCACTTGCGGGTCCAGGTGGCGTACCAGGAGCGTGGGGAGCCGACGGGCACGAAGGCGGAGCGGCGCGTGTCCAGGCTGCCGCCGACCTGGGGGAAGGCGGGCGCGGTGCGGCCGGCGGGGAAGGCCGGCTGCCCCTGGCGCCGGTTGCGCTTGTACCAGATCCACAGGCGTTTGCCGTCGTCGTGCTTGTAACGGGTCAGCCACTCGTGGTCGATGGCGCCGTCGCGGCGCATGTGCTCCAGCGTGCCGCGCACCCAGGCGAGCAGGTCCTTGTCACCGACGTCGTCGAATCCGGGCAGGGCCAGTTGCTCGCCGCCGTCCTCACCGAGGGCCGCGCGGGCCAGGCGGGTCAGGGCGCCGGCGCGTCCAGCAGACACGTGCACGGTGACGGAACCAGTGGCCTCCAGGGTGCGCCCGTAGGTGGACTGGAGGCCGACCTCCAGGGCGATGTCGAACAGGAGCCGACGCCGCACGTAGTCCTGGGCGGTGCGCCGCCTGCGGGCGGTGGCCTCGGGGTCCCAGTAGGGCTTGAAGCGCTCGTGCTCGGCCAGGGCGGAGGGCACCAGACGGTAGCGGTCGAAGGCGCTGGCTCTGGCGGCGTCGAGGGCGGCGTCCACCCAGGCATTGATTGGCATATCCGCCCGCAGGGCACCGCGCAGGGCGGAGCGCAGGCTCATGGTGTGGGAGCGCTGGTCCACGAACCCGGCCCGGTGGGCGGCGTCCTGCACGGAGTCGGTGAAGATCAGGGCACGCTTCTCGGAGTCGTCGAGGGCGTCGTCGCCGAACAGCGTGGTCAGGGAGACCGACAGGAGCGTGGCCACGGCGGAGCCGAGGAAGCGGATGGAGTCGGTGGCGCCGCAGGAGGGGCACACGTCGTGGGCGGAGGCGTCGGCGACGGCGCGCTCGTCCCCGGTGAGGGTGAGCACGGGGAGGAAGCGGCCCTCCCGGGTTTCCAGGTCGGCGTCCTGCGGCGGGCGGGTGAGTAGCTCGCGGCCGTCCACGGAGTACCAGCGCAGGCCGGGGTGGCGGATCTCGGGGCTGAGGTCGCCGGTGTCGAGGCGGGCGCGGTAGTCAGCCTCCTCACCGGGGGCGTGCAGGAGGGCGCGGAAGCGCGTGTCCCCCAGCAGGTGGTCGCGGCGGATGGTGGACTGGTCGTGCTTCTCTCCCTGCCCGGTGGGGGCCAGGACGATGCCCCAGCCGGAGCGGCCACAGGAGCGGCAGTACACGGCGGGGCGGGCCGGCGCGTCCTCTTCGGCGGGTGCGGGGGCGTCATCGGACCAGCTGAAGGCGGGGCGGGCGTCCAGGGCCCGGTCCACACGGGTGACCTCCCTGATCCACATGGTGACCTCGACACCGACGGCGCTGCGGTCCGGCGTGCCGTCCAGTCCGGCGCGAATGGCGGACAGCGCCGCGAGGATGGTGGCCAGGGCCAGGCGGACGGTCTCCGGATCGGGGGCGGGGCTGAACAGACGGTAGGCGAGGTTGCTCAGGGCGGTGGCGTGCTCAGCGGCGCGGACCAGTTCCACCACATCGGGGTGGGAGTGCAGGGCGGCCGCGAGGACCGGGGTGTCGGGGAGTGCCTCGATTGGATCGGCCGGGGCAGCCAGGTCGGTCGGATCGGCAGGGGCCGCCAGGGGTGAGGCGGGGGCGGCGCCTGGGCTGTCGGAATCTGGAGTGTCGGTGGAGCCGGGGCGTCGGTACAGGACGGCGACGGTGCCGGCGAGGAGCTCGGCGGGGACGGTGGCGCCCGCACGAGCGAGGTCGGCGAGCGCCTGGAGGGCCGGCCCGGTGAGGTTGCGCAGGCGGATCGGGTCGCCGAGTGCACCGGCGGGGACGGCGGCGCGGCGGGAGGCGGCCCACTGCTCCAGGTCGGCACGGGTCTCCAGGACTACCGCGTCGGCGGGCATGTCCACCCCGAACACGTCGCGGGCGAAGGCGAGCATGCGGGACGGGTCGCCGCCGTCGCCGAGGGTGGCGGAGGTGGCCACGGGGCAGACGGGGCCGAGCGGGGAGGCGTCGAAGGCCTGGCGGCGCGGGTCGTCGCCGGGCAGCAGGTCGCGCAGGGCCAGGCCGAGGCGCCGCAGCAGCATGGCCACGTCGGTGCCCTGGGCGCCGTCGTAGGTGTGGAACTCGTCCAGCACCAGGTAGGTGAGGGAGGCGGCGGAAGCCCGCCACAGCTCGCGGTCCTCGGGGCGCAGCAGGAGCTGGTCAAGCATCTTGTAGTTGGTCAGCAGGATGTCCGGTGGGGACTGGCGCAGCTGGTGGCGGTTGGTGATCAGGGAGGCGGCGGTGACGCGGGTATGGTCCTGGGCGGTGTCGCCGGTGTAGAGGCCGGCGGTGACGTCGGCCAGGGCCGGGTCGGAGGCGAGCAGGCGGGCGAGGCGGGCGGCCTGGTCGGCGGCCAGGGCGTTCATCGGGTAGAGGATGAGGGCCTTGATGCCGGTGATGCCCTGGGCGCGGGCGCGCAGCACGTGGTCAAGGACGGGGTGGAGGAAGGCCTCGGTCTTGCCGGAGCCGGTTCCGGTGGTGACGACGGTCGGCTCGGGGCGGTGACCGTCCTTGGTGGTCAGGCGACGGTAGGCGTCTTCCTGGTGCTGGTAGGGGGCGAGCCCGGGGTCCCAGTCGAGGGCGTCGGAGCGAGCGCTCGCGGGCAGGTAGGGCAGGCGCAGCCGCACGTAGGGGCCGACGAAGATGCCCTGCTCGGGGTCCTGGAGGAAGTCGGCGAGGGCCCGCTGCGGCTCCGTGTCCGTGAGTGCGAAGGTGGTGGAGAGGTAGTCGACGATGGATCGGCGGATGCGTTCGGCCTGGAGGCTGGGCAGGAGAAAGGTCATGGGGTGGGTCCGGTCAGGCACGCGGGTAGGTGTTGTTGGGTAAGAGGTGCGGGTCTGCTCCCAGGGTGGTGCGCGCCAGGCAGGCTGGTGGCGTGCGGGCGCCAGCGGTCACGGGAGATACGGTTCACAGGGGTGAGGGTACCGTAGGGGTGGGTATAGGGGCGTTGACAAGGGCAGGGACCAGCGTTGATGTGCAATGTGTACATTTTGAGCGTTATCGCCCATAATGAGCATCATGACCGAGATCAGTGTCTCCGCTGCGCGCAGCAGGCTCGCCGACGTCATTGACGACGCCCGCGTGCACCATGCACCCGTCTTCCTCACCCGCCGGGGCCGCCGTCTTGCGGCGGTCATCGATGTGGAGGACCTTGAGCGCCTGACCGAGGCCGCGGAGGACCTTGAGGACATCAAGGCGGCCGAAGCGGCTCGTGCGGAGGTCGCCGAGCACGGCACCATTCCCTGGGATGAGGTTAAGGCGGACCTCGGGCTGGCATGACGTACCGGATCGAGTTCAGCCCCGCGGCCGCGCGCCAGCTGCGCAAACTGGATGGCCGAGCACGTCTCCGGGTTCAGGCGGTGGTTGAGCTCCTGGCGCAGGAACCTCGCCCCTCTGGGGCCAAGAAGCTGGTCGGAGGGCGGGGCGAGTGGCGCGTGCGCACCGGCGACTATCGGATTGTTTACGAGGTCCACGATGGTGTGCTGCTGGTGCTGGTCCTCGCCGTCGGGCACCGCCGCGAGGTCTATCGCCGCACGTAGCGGAGGCGGACCCGCATGAAGAGTTTGGGCTCGCTGTAACGGCTCTTCGGGGGTTGGGACTGCGACGGTGAGTGTTGGCATGTCCGTCGGTACGCGGGTGTGTGCAGGGTCGGGTGGCCCGCAGGTGTGGTTGGGTCGCAAGGCGAGGCCGACGGTGTGTTCGTGCCGGGCGCCGGGGTCGATTACTACGCCGGTTAGGGCTCTACTACGCCGGTTCGGTGTTTGCTGAAGGGCTCTGGACCCTTCAGCAGAGGTCTAACTGGCGTACTAGACGCCGAAGAGGCGTACCCAACGGCGAACCGGCGTAGTAGATCGCACGGTCTCGGGGAGGGGGAACCGACGCCCACACCGCCACACGCACACGTTGCAGTGTTGTAAACCGCCAGAGGTGGTATATTTTCTGGTATGAATTCCGGCCAGTTCCCCACCCCCACTGCGCCCGATATCGACCTGTCCTCCGTGGTGCAGGAGGCTGACGAGGAGGAGGGCATCTCGTGACGGTTTCCCTGGCGGATGCCGTACTTGTACTGCGTACCGCCTCCGGTATGACTCAGACCGAGCTCGCCCAGAAGGTGGGAATCGCCCAGGGGGCGCTGTCACGCTACGAGAACGGCCTTCGTGAACCGGACGACGACATGCTCGGACGCCTCGCCGGTGCTCTCGGCGTGACCGCCGCCTTCATGCGCCATGGCTTCAGGATGCGCGGCGGTATCGCCGCCGATGCTCACATGCGACGGCAGCGCTCAGCCAAGCCCACGGATTGGAAGCGGGTAGAGGCCGACGTCAACGCTCTGCGCATGCATTCCACGTACCTGCTTGAGCGCGTGCCCATCAATCCCACCAACCAGGTCATCCAGACGGACCCCAGCGATACCGATCCCGAGGAGGTCGCCCGCCGTCAGCGAGCCACATGGGCCATGCCCATCGGCCCGGTGCGTGACCTAACCGCGTGGATCGAGTCAGCGGGCGTGCTCGTTGTTGACCAGGACTTCTCGACACCACGCATAGACGGCATGTCCCAGTGGGCCGGCGACCACGCCATCATCCTTGTCAACTCTCGGATGCCGACTGACCGGCGTCGTCTGACTCTGGCTCATGAGCTCGGCCATCTTGTAAT
The DNA here is from genome assembly GCF_003606385.1 of Actinomyces lilanjuaniae. Taxonomy (NCBI): domain Bacteria; kingdom Bacillati; phylum Actinomycetota; class Actinomycetes; order Actinomycetales; family Actinomycetaceae; genus Actinomyces; species Actinomyces lilanjuaniae. The sequence continues at coordinate 396,595 of NZ_CP032514.1, forward strand.
GCACTCCCAGCACCAGGACGAAGACGTCGAGACACAAGCGACTGCCTTTGCCGCCGAGTTTCTGATGCCTGAGCATGTCATACGGCCCCAGTTGCGTGCGCTCACCCTCGGTAGGCTTCTTGACCTCAAGCAGGAGTGGGGCGTGTCCATGCAGGCTCTCATGGAGCGGGCGCACGCCCTCGGCGCAGTCAGTCCACGGGAGCGCCAGGACTTCTATAAGCGACTCTCGCCTCGCGGGTGGCGCAAGCAGGAGCCAGGCAGCGACACGTTACCGCCAGAGCCGCCCCGCCTGGCAGCGAGCGTCGGGAAGGCCCTTGCGGATGCCGGGCTCACCGACGCGGAAATCCGTGAACTCGTCGGTGTTGCGCCTGGCAGGCCCTCGCCCTTCATCCCCGAGGCGCGCGGCCTGCACCTGGTCGCATGACCGGTTGGCACTGCAGGCCCGGAAGACTGGCGTACAACCGCCTGGGCCGGTGCCTGTTGCCGGGCTCTTCGGTCAACGTTGTTACTATCCCGGGTGAGACCGACCCTCGCGCCGGCACGCCATGGCCGCGCGTGAGGCCGGCCGCTCGCGGCAGGCGATCGGCGATGTGCTCGGCGTGGCCTGCGAATAAGCGAACAAACGGTTCCACGCCGTCCGGCTTCTGCCAGCATTGCGGGCAGCGTAGGTGGGCTACCGGCCCTGGGCGCACTTCCCACAGATGAGTACCATAGCAGTACAACAGGCTCACAAGCGGAGGGGAACGGTGGAACTCGACACGCGAATTCAGGTCCGTACCAACAGCCAGCTCAAAGAGCAGGCCACGAGGACTCTTGATCGCGGTGGGCATCGACATGCCCACCGCGATCAACATGTTCCTCAACCAGATCGTCCACGACCAGAGGCTGCCCTTCCAGCCGAGTCTCACCCCCTACGCCGATGCGATCCGCGAGGCCGAGGCGGAACCGGCTATCAAAGTTCGAGACGTCGACGAGTTGATGGACCTCATCGACCGTGTGTGAACGTGAGATCACAGCCATCTGGAGAGTCCTTCCTGCCATCGCCCCCTTGGTGGCCCCTTGTTCTGACGCAAACCGCACACACATTTGGACGCATAATATGAAGGCGACGGCTTATGTGGCCCCCATCGCATCGGATTATCGCGACGCAGCCGTATAGGCGCATCGAAACCTCGAGAAAATCGCAAACCAGTCGCCGACGCTGCTGAGCTGCGGCGCCCAGATGGGCGGTTCGTTTTGTTCCTTGACTCAGCAGTAGGCAGTGCATATGCTGCGAGCATGGACAAAACCGAGCATCCTTCCGTTCCCAGTGTTCCAGCCGTTGCCAACAGTGAGAATGACCTCGAGTGGTTCGAGGCCGGTGTGCATGGGATGTTAGAGCAGCTTGGACTTCCGACACAGAAACTTCTGGCGCCTGTCGCTGAGCGTGCGGCGGTGATCCGGAATATGCCGGGCGTACTAAACGACCTTGATGATGACCGTATGGGCGAATCCTACTATGTTTCAAAGATGATTGCCGCCGCAACGGTTGGCCTATTTGATGCCGCGCTGAACTACTTGTGGGACGAACTCGTCAGCGAACTTCGAGCGCGCGTAATTAGATTCGATTTAAACTACTTCTTTGATATTGCTTCAAAGACCAACAACGATATGCGCAAAGACCTTAACTCGGAAAAGGACCTCGCGAAGATCAATGACGCGCAACTGCTTCGCGCCGTACGCGATATTGGATTAATATCTGATCTAGGGTACAAGCGGTTGGACCACATTCGATACATGCGCAATCATGCTAGTGCCGCGCATCCAAGCCATAATGATCTCACTGGTCTTGAGCTTGTTTCGTTCCTGAATACTTGCGTTCGAGAGGTTATTAATACTCCACCAGATACGGTCGCTGCGGACGTCAAACGGCTGCTGTCTAACATTAGGAACTCGCCTCTTGAGCAGGCTGCTGTGGATAGTGCTTCAGCCTTTTTTGACCGATTACCTCCCGAGCGAGCCGACAATTTGGCCAACGGTCTCTTTGGTCTCTACACATCATCGAAGCGCACTCCGACAATTGCCGATAATGTCCGTCTCTTATGGCCAAATCTGTGGCCTTTTGTCGGTGAAGCCACACGCAATAGTTACGGGCTGCGTCATGCCCGAGCCGCAGCTAGTGCTGAGACTGACTTTGCCGCGGCTTCCCGTGAACTTATAGACCTGGTTGATGGTACTGCGTATCTGACGCCGGAGGTCCGGGCTGTCGAGTTGAGCGAGGCTCTGGAGGTACTCAGCAACGTGCATCAAGGCATGAACAACTTCTATAACGAACCAGCGCCCGCTCGAAGGGTCTTGACCCTCGTGGGTGAACAGGGTGACGTTCCTGAAAGTGTTCGCGAAAGCTACGTGCGCACGATCGTAGAGTGTTACTTGGGTAACGGATATGGCGTAAGCAATGCGGCCCTACCGTCATATGAAAAGATGGTTGCACGTTTCTCGTCGAAAGATGCGGGATATGCGATGCGCCTGTGCATGGAGCCTTTCTACAGTTCGCTGCTCGGCACGCATAGCGGTGGTTCACAGTGGATACTCTTGCTCGATGCACTCGAACCCAAGCTCATCAGCGCCACTGACCGGAACCTAATGGCCGGCATTCGGGCTTTTGCTGGTACCGCTGATCAACTCCGACTAGACGCGGGCATCAAGAAGCTGGCGGCGACCGAAGCGAGAGCATACTGGTGATCAATGTGACGTGTTAGAGGGTTATTTGCGACGTAAGAGTCAGGAATAATGGCTGTGACTATTCCCGTATGGCAGTGCGAGAGAGTTCGGAGGATTCACCGTGACGTATAGTGTTATGAGTACTCCTTCTGGGTCGCAATTCCTTTCGTGTGGTTAGCTACGCGGGATGGTTATGGCGATTCGCTGTCGCGAGCAGTCGGCGCGAGCGTAGCGTGGATGCGGCGGAAGTCGGACTCGCGGTCGCGGGTGCGGAAGGGGAGTTCGTAAACGTAGGCTACACCGGAGCCGGGATGGGTGTGAGTGCGCTCTGACTCAGGCATGTCTGTGTCGTGGTCCGGGCGCTTGCGCTTCTCCCAGGCTTGGCGCACCCGCGTGGGCACCTGACGCCCATTGGCGTCATAGACGTAGGCGCCCGTACCCCGGCCATGGTCATAGTCATAGAGCACAGCGAACTGCGTGCGGTAGATCGTGCACAGATCCTCGATCGGCACCCCAAGCATCACCGCGACCATCACGTCGACCTCCGCCTGCGCGTTGCGGCGGTCCTCCGCGCGCCGCAACGGCGTGTCCGGAGTCCACACCGGCCCGATCGGGCGCTCGTCGTAACGCTCCAAGATCGGCGAGTCATCCAAGAAGGCATCATCCCAGCACTCGGCCCACAGGCCCGCGTAGGCATCCGTCAGGCAGTTGAGGCGGAGGGTCCGGAACGCGATAGCTGGTGCTAGCGTGTGCGCTGGTTCCAGCGTGAAGAGTTGAGAAAGATCGGTCGGATGGATGTGCCCTCTTCCTGACGAGCGAACTACAAAGTCAGCAAGCAGAGACGATAGCCCGGCCTGTGTCAGTGGGAGTGATCTTGACGACTGCGTTGGTGCGCCCGCAGAAGTGACCGTGTGGACATGAGCTGAACCTGGAGGTACTAGCGAAGGAATGAGTGTTCGTTCGCCCGTTACGGCAGCCATGTTACGCCAGGCGATGCGGTAGTGGTCGCGGGCGGAGGTGGTGCCCCAGTGGGTGTAGAGGCGATCGTAAGTGGCGCGGTCGCCGGCGGGCTTGTACTGGGTTACCGGCTGCGCGTCCGCGGGCAGGGCCTCGAAGTCGGTCGAGGTCCAGTCCTGGTTGTGCTTCATGGTCTCGTTCGGCTGCTTGTACAGCGGCGTGGACACATGCAGGTGCGGACCCTGCAGGATGGCGTCCTTCCAAAAGGCTAGGCCCCATTCTCTGATGAAGCGGCCTCTTTCAAAGTCCGCTGTCTCGTGCCAGCCGGCTGAGAACTCAAAACCGAGCGACCCTATACGCTGGTTATGGGATAGTGTTTCCAGGGTACGAGCGGCGGCTGAGTTGACGGTGGATACCATGGGAGTCGAGCGCCAGTCGTCTGCCTCGGTCACGGCCTGCCAGGTCCGGAGCATGGACTCGTCGACCCGCTGGATGCGAGAGGCATGCGGGCGTAGGTCCCAGGTGCCCGTGTGTGGGTCCTTGAAGCCGGGCTCCTCGCCCGAGCCATCATGCTTGAGAGAACGCGCCACCGTATCAGGGTGGTAGAGCGAGGCGGCACTGAGAAAGTCGGGCGTGTGCTCTGCGCCGTAGACGTGGACGCCGTATTGCACGAGGTGGTGGATGTCAAACAACTGAAGCTCATTGATGAACTGCCAGTGGCGTCGCAGGTGCCGATACGTTGCTGCTCGTAGGTTCGGGGTCTTGGCATCGGTGAAATGGGTCTCCATGTGGATGAGCCCCGAGGTGCCGCTGGGCTTCTGGTGCTCCCATACCTGGCACATGAAGGCGCGATACAGATCGGGCTGGCCGCTCAGCAGCGGGTATACGGTCGAGTCACTGAGCAACTCGGACTGCACGATTTGCTCGGCGGTGCCGTCAATGACCAGGCTGCGCATCCCCGGGCGCGCCAGAGTGCCCGGGCGGCGCGCCTGCTTCGCCGCCTCCGAGGGCTTCTTCGTCAGCGTCCACCACGGGTCGCCCTCCGCCAGGAGTGCGTTCACGTCGGTGCGGGGCCGCACCCACGGCGGGTTCCCCACCTGCAGGTCGAAGCCGCCGCGCGCGAACACGGTGGCGAAGTCCAGCTCCCAGTGGAAGAAGCCCTGTTCGTCCGCGACCTGCTTGACTACACGCAGCCACGGCTGCTGCTCAAGCACCGCCTCCACCTTCCGCGCACCGGCGAACTGAAGGTCCCAGGCCTCCGTGTCCTCCAGGCCCTCCCAGGTGGTGGCCTCGGCCAGCGGCACCGCGTTGGCGGGGGCGGCGTCGCCCGCGTAGCCGAGCGTGTGCTCCAGCGTCTCCAGCCACTCCTCCAGGCTCGGCGGCTTAACGTCGGTGGTCAGCGGCCAGTACCACAGCGCACACCACGCATCCATCACCAGCCGCAGGCGCCGGTAGGCCGAGTCCGGGTCGGCCAGGTAGGCCTCGATCTGCTCCCGCGTCACCGCTGAACCCGCGCCCGCCTGGGGCTCGCGGCCCCACAGGTCGATGCGGCGGGAGGCCTCCGCCTCCGCCACTCGCAGGCGCCGCAGCGTCAGCTCCCACAGCACCTCCACGCGTCGTGCCAGTGCCGTCAGCCGCTTGATCTGCTTATTCGACTTGCCTTTCGGTGCCTTGGTGATGTCCTTGCGCCACTCCTTCAGAGCCTTCAACCGTCCGGCGTCCACCAGGTCGCGCACCTGCTTGGGTACCTCCGTGGCCGAGCCCCAGCCGCGGGCGGGCAACAGGAAGTGATGCACCCGGCCGGACACGTCCAGGGCCTGCCCCAGGCGGTGTCCGGATGCGGCCGAGGGGTCCTTGGCCGCGTCAGACGTTCGGTCAGAGTGCGTGGCCGGGAAGTCACAGCAGTCAGGGTCGGGGCCGTCGGCCTGCACACCGACTAAGCCGTCGGAGTCCGTACCAGCGGCACCCGCAGCGTCATCGGAACCAGCGACGCCGTCGGCACCCGCCGAACCATCAATGGCCTCGGCCACCTGCCGCAGCGGCTCGGCCACCGGCGTGGTGGTCAACCACGCCTTCTTGCTCATCACAGCGCTGACCGGATACAGGGCACGCCTGGCCCCCACCAGCGAATTACCGCGGCGCAGCCGCAGCCCGAACCACGGCGCCGCCAGGCCCTCCACCATCGTGTCCAACCACAGGGAGATCTCCGCCAGCTCCACCGCCGTGGCATTGAGGTCCACACCGTAGACCTGGTGCAGCGCCAGGTAGGCCTTCACCTTGGCCAGCTCGCGTGGACGCTCCTCCGGATCCACGCGCCGCCCCAGCTCCCGCTCCCGGCGGGACAGGTACTGCTCGGCCAGCTGGCGCACCGCCTCAATCGCGAAGGCGCCCGAACCCAGCGCCGGCTCGCACACCGTCAGGTGGAGCACCTCCTCCGCTGTCGTCACGTGCCCGTCCTGGTCCAGCAGCTCGGCCAGGGCCTGCTGCACCGTGAAACGCGTCAGCACCTCCGGGGTGTAGAAGGACGCCGACCGCTGCCGATCCCGGCCCGAGAGCCGGAACACGAACTCGCCCGGCTCATAGGTGACGTTATGGCGCTCGCCCGTCACCTCGTCCTCCACCGTCACGAAGTCCCCGGGATCCAGGCCGTTCACGATATCCTCGGGCACCACCCACGAGCCCTTGGAGGCGTCCCCGCCCGGCGCCACCTCCCACAGGCGCTGGCTGGCGAAGGAACCCGTGTAGCTCATCAGCCCCTCATAGACGGCGCCCAGTTGGTTAATGCCCAACTCCACATAGGAGATGAAGCCCCGGCCCGCCCGGCCGTTCTCCTTGGTCAGCAGCAGGTGCCGCAGCACCCGCAGCAGGGCCGCGTTGCCCAGACCCACCTCGTCAATCAGCGCCGTTGCCTCCGGGCGGAACAGGTCTGAGCGCATCGGCTGGAACACCAGGCCGTCGAAGGCTTCCTCCTGCTCCGGCGTCACCCGCGTGTTCAACCCGGAATCCACCAGCCGGAACAGCAGCCCCAGGGACTGGTAGATGTGCGTGCCCGCCTGCGCCGTCTCCTCGTGCAGCTCCCGCAGTGTCAGCTCCCGCAGCCGCTCCAGGCCGTAGCCGGCGTCGTACTCGGCCGCACCCACTGGTAGCACGCCCAGCTCCGGGCTTGCCTCCGCATACAGCAGGAAGATGATCCGGTAGATGTACCGCAGCGACTGCAAGGCCAGCGGCTGCGCCTGCTCCTGGCCCAGCGGCTCCAGGCCCCGGGCGGCCCGACGCCGCACCACCTCATTCGCGATGATCTCGATGGAGGAGCGCACGCCCTCACGCAGATCCTGGGACACTCCCACCGTGTGGGCCGCCGAATCCGCGAGCGTGCCCGTCCACCAGGTCTCGCCCTCCGGAGTCGGCAGCAGGGAGCGGGCATCCAGGCAGGTCAGGGCGCGCTCCACCTCCCCGCCCCGCTTGGCGTCATTGCGTTCCACCACCAGCTGCACATTCACCGCCAGCCAGCGGCCCTCCGGCCACCGCTCCTTCTCCGCCACCAGTGCCCACCGGCCCGCCAGCACCAGGGCGAAGGCCGGGCCGTGCTCGTCGGTCATCAGCGTGGACAGCGCCCGCGCCACCGACACCACCGGCTCGGCACCCTCCAGGGCGGGGGCGGCCGGGTCCTCCAGATCCACGGGCTCCCACGGCTCGGCCAGCGTGGCCGCGTCCTTGACCAGCAGGTCCTCCACCGTGGCCGCGGGGCGGGCCCGCAGCAGCGCCAGCGGCGCCGGGCCCTCATCGCCGACCGGCCGCACCAGCGTCACCGGGCCGCGCTCAACCAGCCGGAACTCGGCGGAGGCGAAACCCAGAATCTCCCGCAGCGAGGCGTCCAACTCCTCGGCGGCACGCAGGACGGCGGCGGTGGGCGTGGCGGCGTCGTCGGGCAGCGCCGCCAGCAGTTCCTCCAAGTGCGGGCGTGCCGAACGGAAACGGCTACGCGGCGTGGCCGTAGGGGTGGCGCCGTCGGAGGGCCTCTCCAACTCCTCCCACTCCTTGCGCCGCTCCAACACGCGCGCCAGGAAGGACTCCTTCGTGGCATCGGTGGTGAAGTAGTGCTCGCTGATCCAGTCCTCGCCCACCACGAGCGCATCCGACGCCGCCATCAGCGGTCCCCTTCCTTCCCAAAGCCACCACTAAAACCATCGCCGAGGCCAGTACTTGCACCACCGTCGAAACCATGGGGCACAACCACCAGCAGTGGCCGCACCAGCGTGTGCGCCGGAAGCTGCTGGCGCATCAGCTCCTGCTCGGCCGCCACCGTCTGCCGCTGAGACCGCAGCTGCCGGTTCTGGATGAGGCGGCCCGCGTCGTCGTCCCAGGACTCCGCCCGCTGCGCCCAGGTCTCCACCCGGGCGCGCGCCTGCTCCCGGGCCGCCTGTACCGTCAGCGCCATCTGCTTTTCGGCCGTATCGACCGCCGGTGCGATCAGCGCCTCCAGCAGCGCCGTATCCGGGGCGCCGTCGGCATTGGGCCGCTCCCGCTCCACCCCCGCCGCGGCAAACATGGCAGCCGGGGAGTCATGCACCTGACCGATCGGAACCGCCTCCAGGTCCCGTCCCTCTTGCAGCTGCGTGTAGGCGGCGCCCAAGTCCAGGAACGGGAAGGCGGCGCTGACACTCACCAGGGAGATCGTGCGGCCCGCCAGGTTCGTGAGCGTGCCCAGCAGCAGCACCGTGGGCGACTCCACCGCCCCGTGCACCGCGAACACCGAGGAGCGGCCCAGGCGGGCCAGCACCCGGTCACCCGCCCAGTCCAGCACCGGGTGCAGCGGCCCCAGGTAGTGGGCCTCCGGCCAGGAGGAGTCGGAGGAATCCCGCAGCGCCTGCGACAGCAGGGCCTTGCCCTTGCGCTGGCTGGTGGCCAGCAGCAGATGCTCCTGCACGTGCCGGTCCTTCAGATACGACTGCGGCAGCACCGCCAGACGGGCGCGCAAGCCCGCGGGCGGCACCAGCTCCACCACATGGTCCTCATGCTCCCGCCAGGAGACGCCACCGCCGCCGGTCTGTCCATGTTCCGCCTCCTCCGGGCGCTCATACAGCTCGGTGAGGGCCTGGCGCAGGTAATCCACCTGGGAGTCATACAGGGTGGAGGACGGCAGCGGAGCCGCGGCCCGGGCCGACGCCGACATCCCGTCGGCCACGGCGGGCGGTGCGGCAGGTGGGGCTGGCGAGGGCACGGCGGCGTTGTCGGGGGCGGAGAGCACGGGTGGGGCGTCGGCGGGTACATCGTCGGCGGTTCTCGTACGGGCCTGGTCGGTGCCCGTCAGCGAGGCGAACAGGGCCGCCATCGGATCCAATTCCAGGGCCGCATCCGCGTCCGGCACCACCTGCTCGATGTCGGTGCCCCGCTGGAGGGCTTCGCGGATCGCCTGCTCCTCCTTCTCCCCGGAGTACAAGCCCATCAGGGAGGCGGCGTCGCCCAGCGCCCGGTGCGCCTGATCCTCCTTCTCCATCAGGCGGGTCAGCACGCGCACGTCGCCGGAGAAGCGGGCGTCGGAGGGGTCCAGCAGCAAGGTGGTGATCTGCGGGCTGGTCTCCTGCCCGTAGCGGTCGATGCGGCCGTTGCGTTGCTCGATCCGGATGAGCGACCAGGGAATGTCATAGTGGATCAGCTCATGGCACTGGGCGTGCAGGTTCACGCCCTCCGAGGCGACGTCGCCGGTCACCAGCACGCGCAGTGGCGTGTGCGCCTGCCGGAACTCGTCAACGATCTCCTGCTGCTCCACATCCGACAGGCCGCCGTGCATCACTCGCACCGCCCCGTCGCGCAGGCGCAGGTCGCGCCGGAGGTTCTCGGCCAACCAGCTCAACGTGGCCACGCGCTCGGCGAAGACCACCGCCCGCGCTGTCGAGCGGGGGCCGACGCCGATTCGGTGCAACTCCTTGAGCAGCGCCTGGTACTTGCCCGACTCGGTGGTGTTGGCCGCCTCGGCCAGTTCCCGCAGGCGGATCAGGGCCCGGGACTGCTCGGATGAGAGCAGTGCCTCCTCGCTGGCGGCCCGGGCTCGACGCCGCGCCAAGCGCTCGTCAATCGTCTGAATCAGCGCCGCTGGGGAGGACAGGAAGGCCTTCGCCAACGTCCAGGAAAACAGCGCATTGCCGCCGTTACCCGCAGTACCCCCGCCGGGAGCGCCCGGGGCGGCTGCGCCGTCGGGCCGGTGCAGCCAGGAGCGGGACAGCTCTCCGGCCACCGTGTCCTCCGCCGGGGAGGGCGCCACCAGCCGGTTGACCGGGGTCAGTCGCTCCTTCCAACGGTCGCCCACGACGTCGCGCACCTCCTCGGAGTGGCGGTGACGGCGGATCACCAGCCGACGCACAGCCTCGCGATCCAGCGAGCCGTCCGCGCGGACCGCCGTCGGCTCCAGCAGGCGAATCAGCTCCGCGAAGGACTTCGGATCGCCATTGTGAGGCGTGGCCGAGGCCAGGATCAGGGCGTTCGTCTGGCGGGCCAGGATGTCTGCCAGACGATTGTTGAGCGTGCCCTTGTTGGTGACATTGTGCGACTCGTCAATGACCACGGCGTCCCAGCGCTGCCTGCGCAGATGATTGAGGTAGCGGTCGGACTTGAGCGTGTCGATGGAGATGATCGCCCGGTGGTAGACGGAGAAGGGGTTGCGGGTGGCCGGGATGGTGCGCCGCACCCGCTGAATACCCACCGAGTCCAGGCGCACAAAGGGAAGGGCGAAGCGCGACCACATCTCATGCTGCATCTGCTCCAGCACGTGCCGGGGCGTGACGACCAGAATCCGGTCCCCGCGTCCCCGGCGCACCAGCTCCGCCAGGATCATGCCGATCTCCAGGGTCTTGCCCAGACCCACGGTGTCCGCCAGCAAGATGCGCGGGCGCAGGTTGGCCGGGTCCAGCGCCTGCCGGACGGCCGTGAGCTGGTAGGGGAGCGGGTCGGCCAGCATGTCGCCCACCACCGCCATCTCCGTGGAGCCGGCCGGCAACGCCGTCTTGCGCAGCGTCGCCTCCAGCCACAGGCGCGAAAGGCGATGCCGGGTGGAGGTGTCCGCGACCACGCGGGTGCGGCGCGGGTCCACGGGCTCGATGTGGTCGATCCCAGCGGAGAACTGGGCGGTGGTGTCGCGTACCAGCTCGGAGAGTCCCTGCACCGTGACCAGGGTGCCGTCGGAGTTGGCGGAGACCTGGGTGACCAGCCAGTCCTCGTCGCGTACCCGTACCACCGAGCCCGGGGCGACGTCCAGGGAGGGCGGGGAGTAGGAGTGGGCGTGGTGTCAGGGGATGCGGAGGGTGGGCCAGTGGGCACGCAGGGAACGGCTGTGGTCACGGGCACGATCCTAAGGAACAGGTACGGTATCGCGGGACTGGGCAAGAAGCGGGTCGTTGAGTTGTGATCTGGGGAGAGCGTCGAAGCGTCGATACAGAGAAGAGTGGTGAGGGCGCAGATGTGTCCGAGTTGGTCGTAGGCATGGACAGCACCCCCCCGGTCCCCTGAAGAAGCTAGTCGCGGACGCCAGGACGGGACTGGCGGGCCGAGCCCGTGGAGGGCGGGACGGACGCGGCTACCCTCTGCAGCCCTTCGAGCTGGCGGCGGGGCGTCTGGGCCGACTCCGTGGAGGGCGGGACGAGGCCAGGGGTTTGTGTCAGTGGTGTCTGTCAGGCTTGTGTACTGGAAGGAGACATGATGAACCTGGTCAAGGAAGCGGCAATGAAAGTGTTATCTTACTGGAGTAAGAAGAGTGAGTTATATTTGTGGTGCGCATGCGGGGCTGCGATGCTGGCTGTCATTGCATATGTGGTTGAGGAGCGCCCGACAGACGTTCTTGCAGTCATGTTTCGGGAGGCAGGTGCCCAGTCGATTTCCCGATGGCTGGTGCACGATCTCCCCCCGCTTGTTGCCCATGAGAACGTGGGGTACGGCAGGGTATTTGAGAGCCTTGCATGTCTCTCTGTGGTGTGGATGGGGGTCGCCCCTGTGGTGCGATGTGTATCCGAGGAAACAGGGGTCTATTTCGAGGCGGAAGGGATTGTAGAGTCAAGAGCGTCTGGAACTGTGTGGATCTTTCTCCTCATTGCGGCCCAGTTCAGTTCAGCAAACGCTGTCGCTGATCGCATATTTTATTTCTGCGCGGTGGTCTTGGGCGTGTTTATGGTGGGGGTGGTCGCGTGGTTTGCCCTTTGGCTTATCCATCGACGTGCTCCATATTACGAGACTGGTAGGGTGCTTGACTATTTTGGAGTGATTGGGTCGGTAGCTGTGAGGATCGGAGCGATTGTAGTTGTGGCGCTGTTATTTGCTGCTGTCGGACCTTTGATTAGGGCAGTTGTGTGGCTTGAAAATGCAGAGTCAGATTCTCGCTCTGAGGCCAAGAGGCGTGTCAGAACGAGAGAGCAAGCCCGCGTTGAGGCCGATGAGGCTAGTAACGCGCAGGGTGCGACTATAAGTGCGGTGGTGAATGCTGCGGGGAGTGTTGGTGGTGGGCGCCAAAGGGCGTGATGGTTTTATGTGCGCCGTTATTTGCTGGATAGTATCTGAGTGTGTGGGGTATGGGGTGTGGGCACCTTATTGTAGTTGTCGGGGGTTAGTTATGCTCCTTAGCCTTCCCGCCGAGCGTGTGCGCCAAGTTACGAGTTTGCCGCCCAGAACCTGCCTCTCTCTTTGTGTTGGCGTGCTTCTCGCTGGTCAGTGCCGTCGATCAAGTCAACCTTAATAGGCTGCACGTCACTGATCTTTTTCTCGCTTAACTGGTGACCCCGCGGTTCCCTGGAACTGCTTTCTTTCGTCTGGGGTGATCCAAGTTTTGGATGGCGGTAGTTGATGATTCGTGACTTATGTGGGTGCCGGGCCCGCGTTTATTCTCTTTGTTTTATTGCTGTTGATAGTTTAAGTTAAGGTAGGGAAGAAGGTGTGATGGGGGGCGCAAAGAAGGCGGGTGCGCGTGTCTGGATGCCCCCGATGCAGTTTTGACGCGTGTTACCGTGTCCTAGACCTGTGGTTGCTTCATAGTCGATCATAGTTCAAAGATGTTTTCCGTGGGTGGGATTTAGCGTCGTGGACATCTGTTAAGCCGGCGACGAGACTACCCCATCCTTCAATTGGCTGGTTTCACACGACGAGCGCCATCGGCGTCCTCCCGTTAGGGGTCGGTCACCCCTTCCCCCTGGTAGACTTCTCGGCCCGCCATGAGGCCGGGGCCGCCAACTGGGAATCGGTCACCCGTTCCCCTTGGTAGACTTCGCCACGGCCTACCCGCGAGCCCTGAGGCACTGGGAATCAGTCACCCTTCCCCTTGGTAGACTTCACTGGGGCGAAGAGGATCCTGGACTGCCGCTGGGAATCAGTCACCCTTCCCCTTGGTAGACTTCGCGGCGCCGTCACGGGCGACGATTGAGTGCTGGGAATCAGTCCCCTTCCCCTTGGTAGACTTCTCACGGACCTGGGTGATATCTACGCCAAGCTGGGAATCAGTCACCCTTCCCCTTGGTAGACTTCAGCTGCGCCGCCGCAGGGGCGCTGCCTCGCTGGGAATCAGTCACCCTTCCCCTTGGTAGACTTCCCCACCGGCCGCACCGGAACCTACGCACGCTGGGAATCAGTCACCCTTCCCCTTGGTAGACTTCGCGACCTGGGTGTCGAGCGAGACCTGCAGCTGGGAATCAGTCACCCTTCCCCTTGGTAGACTTCGCCAGTACGCAGCAAGCCGCCCCTGATCGCTGGGAATCAGTCACCCTTCCCCTTGGTAGACTTCTGGCTGACGGCCGGGGCCACTGCGCCAGGCTGGGAATCAGTCACCCTTCCCCTTGGTAGACTTCCCGCAGGGCAACGTCATCGCGATCAACCGCTGGGAATCAGTCACCCTTCCCCTTGGTAGACTTCACGTCATGACCACCCCCTACTACCAGGAGCTGGGAATCAGTCACCCTTCCCCTTGGTAGACTTCTGACGCGCGCTGAGCTGCGGGCACAGGCGCTGGGAATCAGTCACCCTTCCCCTTGGTAGACTTCCGCGAGCAGACCCTCACCGAGGTCTCCGGCTGGGAATCAGTCACCCTTCCCCTTGGTAGACTTCTGGGCGAAGACCGCTATCAGGGCCAGGGGCTGGGAATCAGTCACCCTTCCCCTTGGTAGACTTCTTCACAGCCTACCAGGGGGAAGACATCAACGAAAGGTCAGGGTTCGACGTCGAAAAAACGAGAGCTGTGGGGCCTCCTCTCTGCCTCGCCCGGGGATCGTCAGGCAGTCAGGGCTCTTCCGGGTACTCTCCTGCTCGGTGACGAGGTAGAGCCTTCATGGTATTGAGGTCATGCTGCGCGCTCTAGATGGCTAGGTTCTATGCCGCAGTGTCAGATGGGTGGTTTGATGCTGCCAGGCGGTGCCAGTGGCTCCTTGCGATTGAGCGGGTCGTGGACGATCGCTCTCATGGGGGTCATAACCTTAGATGGGAGGATCGGTTCCAAGGGGAATTGTCAGGACGTCGTCGGTGGGCTTGCCCTAGCGCGTGTGCATGGCGCGACTTGACCTACCGCGCATGATCGAGAAGTCGTCCTTGATGTCCTGGCCAGGTATCGGGGTGGTTCGCTTGGCGTGACGGGGGCGGGTGCCATATCTGTCGTTGAGGATGCGACTATGATACTGGCGTTTATGGTCGAGTCCTTTGGCGTGGGGTTCGTGGAGCCTCGTGCCTACGTCGGCTTGATGGCTATTTTGACTCAGAGTGCGGGCCGGTCGGCTGTTGGCGATTAGTCGCCACATCTGATAAAGTGATCTTCCGTCAGATATCAACCCGTTGTGTGAGCTGGGAATCAGTCATTCCGCTTGTGGCGGGTCTGACGCACCCTCTCCTCGGGCGTCGTCCGGGCTATGGAAATTGGGATCTGCATGTTCGGGGAGGGGTGCTCTCTTGTGTGGAGCACAGTGGCGGTGGGAGGCGACTCCGGTGCTGGGCGTGGATCGTGGGCGGAGGATCCGCAGGCATGGGGTGCGCTGACAAATTCTGGCCTGGCCCGGCGTGGCTGGAGCGGGGACGGGGCTGGGTATATGTGTGGCTCGCGCTACTGGGCAGTCGCAGCCACGCCTTTGGCAATGGGTCTGGCTTTCCCCAATGCGTGGTCGGCGGTGGGGGCTGCTTGTTGCTGAGTGCGCCCTGTCAGGGGCCTTCCTGCCGACTGCGGTCTGACGTGGTCCGGAACCTGAATCTGCCCGCGACCGATACCGACAAAGTTGCTGGTTCCTGGGATCCCAGCACCCATCCTCCTCCTTTCTTTTCTACCTGTTCTAATTGCCAGCACATAGGCGTCCGGTCTCGCGCCCACGTCGCGCAGCCCTCAGAGTGCGTGCGCCTCTTCGGGTAGCGATTGCGATGGACGTCGTTATGGGCGCCCCCTGGGCCGTGGGCTAGGCGGAGTGGGGTCAAAAGGGTCGACTGTTTGCCGACGCTGCTGGCCTGGGTGCCGGGGTAGGCGCCCTACGGCCGGGCCGATGTACGGAGTGGGACAAGCGGGTGCCCGTCACTGTCTCCGGGCTGGGGCAGGAGTTGGGAGTGCGTGGTCCCGCTCCCGATCGGGAAGGCGGGGGGGTAGGTAAGGTCTCCTGACTCTTGCCTCTTCGGCCGTGTTGGCAGGTAGCCGTGAGAGGGGTGGCGAAGGAATGGAACCATGCCGGATCTCTCTGTGTGCTACCGCGACTGGGCTCCAGGGTGGTGGTGCGAGGGGCTTGCCAAAATGTGGTATCGGTCACGATGTGTTGTGTGCTGCTGTGTGCCGACGTAGGTCGGTGGCCGTGTTACGGTTGGACACGCAGCCGTTGTGTGATGACAAGAAACTCTCCGCACGAGGGCATCAGAGTCCTTGTAGGTCGAAAGGATAACCTTGCGGATCATTGTTGACGTTATGGCCGACAATAACCAGTCCCTGTGGGGCATTATGATTTCCCTCCTTCTGGCGTCTCTCCTTGTGCTGTGGGCGGTAGTTTCTCTAGGCGGCAGTGAGGTGCAGTCTAGCTGGTGGCCCTCTATCCTCCTCCTGATTATCTTAATACTTTCTGTTCTTGTCGTGCGGTTGTTCGCTACGCGTGTGACGAGGTCGAAGTTGGTGGCGGGTTTATGTCCCGCCACTCTATCTGTCGTCGCTATCTGGTGGCTCGACGCCGAGGGGTGACTAGGGAGTTACCGGGTGCACGCTGTTGGTGGCTGTGATGGCGTGCTGTGGGGTTGCTGGTAGTTCCTGTTTCGGTCAGGAAGCCGTAACTGGCAATTCTGTAGTAAGGTGAACTTAGAAGTTAAGTCAAAAAATCGTAAGTTGCTGAGGCTCCTTCTCGACCTTGACGGGTGCCTCGTTCTGGAAGCAGAGCGTCCGTGCCCACTCGCGGTCGGTGACGTAGAGGATACGGACCTCCCCGCCCGCGGGCAGGTTGGCCTTGATGGCGTTCACCCTACGGTTCTCGCCTGCCACGGTTGGGGAGTAGCGCACGTACACCGAGTACTGCGCCCGCCAGTAGCCCTCGTCAAGCAGAAGATTGCGGAAGCGTGTGGCCTCACGGCGCTGCTTCTTGGTGCCCACCGGCAGGTCGAACATGACAACGCACCACATCGGGTCATCTGCCATTGTCACGATCCCGGTGAGGGCCTGTCCACTGCGGCACGTCCAGCCGCTTACGGTCTCCTTCCACGTACTGCCCCAGGTGCTGTGCCAGGCGCTCGAGGACTGTGGGCAGGGTGTCGCCGCCTGCGTTGAAGGGCTGGAGCACTGCCTGTACAAGCCGTTGCTTGACTGAGCGGTCCGCCAGCGATCCTTCAGCCGGGAGGGTCAGGACCGTGGCGTCGACAGCCGGGCGGAAGGGCTCGATAAGGTCGTCGACAAGGTTGAAGTAGTTTGACCTGCCCCGGTGGAAGAGACCGAGCGTGGGGTTGAGCCCCGCACCCACGACAGCCCGGACCCCGTGAGCCCTCAGGACCCCGTAACCGTAATTGAGATAGGTGTTCCAGGGGTCCTCGGACTCTGGCAGTCGTAGAAAGGACTGGTCCGGGCCGAACAGGCGGGCCCAGTACAGTCGTGCCGCCTGGCCCTCCACGTTTTCCGGGTCCCCGGAGTGCACCGACTTCGCCAGGTTTCGCAGGCGCAGGGCGGTGGACTTATCCACCGTAGACAGGACGTGCGCCTGGCCGAGGACCTTGGCTCGCACGAGCCTCCCCCACGCGTTCTTCTGCCGGGGAAGTGAGAGCTCTGCCTGCGCCCGCTGCCTGGCCCCGACGCGCGTATGCGCGCGCCAGGGGTAGGCAGCCCCCTCGGGGACACCACGCCAGTCGCAGAACATGACGACGACGTCGGCGTCCAGCAGCCGGTGCATGACTGCGGTGGAGATCGAGACCCTGGTACCTAGGAGGACCACGGCCACATCGGCGACCGGGACTGACTGGAAAGCTCCCTCCTCCGGGCGAATCTCAATGGCTCCGCGCGCGGAGCGGATCGAACCAGTAAGTGACGAGCAGTCGAGGATGCGCCAGGCGGTGTCCACGGAGGCCGCCTACTCAATGCGCCACGACACCGGCAGCCCCGCTGTGCTCGCTGTGCGGGGGCGTCCCAGGGCGTCACGGCGGATCACTCGTGGGTGTGACGCGCCCAGCGCGTTGACAGCGATGACCCATCCTGGGGTACCGAGCGTCTTGTGCACGGCGTCGGGGGCGTCGTCGGGGAGCCCCTCGGCGGCCATCTGGGAGGGGCGCAATCGCAGTTGTGACTCGCTGTAGAACCCGTGGACTCGCCACCGGTAGGTGTCCGGGTACTCTGCAAGGAAATCTCCGATCTTTCCCCTGCTGAAGCCGGACATGGGGACCTCGAGCTCGTCGCCAACAACGACCCACCCCAGGTACGTGGCCGTCTGGTCCCTCAGCGCTGCCCGGAGCTTGGGCTCGGCGCAGCGCATGGAGATCGACTGGGGCAGGACCTCCGCGGCAAAGAGGTTCTCAGTGCGGTGCCGCTGGAGGTCGCAGGAGAAGACCCGCAGCATGGCGTAGGCGGGCTTCCTTCCCTCAATGCGGTAGATGCGGGCATGGTGGATCGTTGAGCTGATCTCTGCGTACCCGCCGTGCACCGGGATGGCCGCAAAGGGCTTCTCGGTGGGGCTGCCTGACTTCTTGTCCTTGGTGAAGACCGTGACCTGCTCCTCCGCCCTGACAGGTGTGCCGTGGACCCGTATCACCCGTTGCGGATCGGCCGGGAGCCCCTTCTTCTGGTCATAGTCGGGCTGGCGCGTCAGCGCACACCACAGCGCCTCCGAGGAGGCCCGGTCAACCTGCGCCGCAGTGAGGCCGTCCCCCAGGCGGACCCGGCCGAGCGAGCGAATGGTGTCGTCGTGGGCCGCGCCGTCCCCCAGGCGCAGACGTATATTCTCCGTCACATAGATCGTGTCCTCCGCCAGTGCCGCGTTCAGCAGCCCGACGAGCCGGAGCATTGAGTTCTTCCACTGCTCGAACTTCTCCCTGGCTTCTGGGCCCAGCCATGCATTGTCCCGCCAGGTCTGATTCTCCCTCCTATAGAGCTGCTCCCAGCGCAGGCTGGAGCGCTCGGCCAGGGTCTTGGCGATCCCCGGGCGCATGAGGGCGACGACAGCCGCGTCCACAGCGTGGTGCCTGCGGTCCAGGCGGTCCTTTCTCCCCTTCTCCCCAAGGAGGTTGACGCGCGAGTCGATGCCAGCGGCACGCCGCGCCGCCGCGGTCACGCTGCCCCGGTACACGGCGACCTGGGTGCGAGGCTCGGGGAACGCGGCAGCAATCCGGTGCCGCAGCTCATTGGCCATCCAGGCCACGGACTCCATGCTCCGCTCGTCGATCGGCGGGTCCTCCCGGGTGCGGCGCAGGCGTGTGATGACATCTTTCTTCAGGCGGCTCAGCTGTGTGCGGTCCATCGATTCCGGTCGGTTCCTCCACGCCCTGACACGCTTGACGGCGGCCTCTACGCTCACCCCAGGCCTGTCGCAGGACGTGGCCCACTCTGAGAAGATCTTCTTTGACTTCTGCTGGTTGCAGGGTCCGCACACGGCAACGAGGTTCTCACGGTGGTTGTTGGATCCTGGGCCCGCCTGAGGGACAATATGGTCGAGCTCCGCATCGTCGTACCCGATGGGGTTCCCGCAGTACAGGCACTTGCTGTCCTGCAGCGTGATCGCCTCGTACCGGATGACGTCTGACCTGCGCACCTCACCCCCGCGTCCCAGCGCCTCATGAATCTGGGCGATCGTCCTCTGGTTCTGCTCAAAGCGCCGTTTATTCTCCAGGTCGATCTCGCGCGCCATGCGCTCGCTCACGAAGCCGTCACGCACGTGCTCCACCTGGATACGTTCCGGGACGCCGTACACGTCCTTGACCGCGTTGAGGAAGCGTGCGACGACCTTGACCGTGCGGTCCACCGCCGGGTTCCCCACCGGGGTGCCAATTGGCTCGGCTGGCGGGACCCACCCGTCGTCAACACCGAAGACGGCCTTGCGCGCCTGGTGCAGGTCATCGGTCGTGGTGAGCATGTGCTCGTTGAGCCGTGTGAGCGAGTCGCGGGAGTAGGCGGCCCGGCCGACCGGGAGGTGGACCTTGTCCAGCGCCCCTTGCTCCTTCTCTGACAACGAGGACAGGAACTCGGCGCATTCCGAGTCCTCGGTCGCCTCGTAGAGCTGGTGGACCATCGCGCTGCGGCGCTCGGTGTCAGCCTCAGCCCACCAGGACTGCAGTGCCTTGATCGGGCACCTGCGCACAACCCGGTCGGTGGCGTCAATCGGGGGCCGGGCGGCAGAGCGCTCGCCGTCGGCAGTGAGCCGGGCGGTGCCGTGCAGGTCCTGGCGGGCGATGCCAAGCAGGTCGGAGACGTCGTCCCAGCCAGGATCGTCTGTGGATGACCCGAGCAGGAAGCTAACGACACCACGGCGCTCGTCCGCGCTCAGGGGCCGGGCCTCACCGTTGTCGTGGATTCTGAGGTTGGCCGTGATGGAGATAATCCGGTACCGCTGGAACTCGGGGTCACACTTCGGCGCGCGTGGCAGCGCCTCCTGGCCCGGTAGAGGATCACGGCCGACCCGGCCGACGGCCGAACCACGTGGGGACTCCGCTGCGAAGACAGCCAGGATGATGGCCCGACAGTCCTCGTCGCTGACGCCCTGCACCGCGCAGATCCGGCGGATCTCATTGGCGTTGTCGCTCTGGTGGATCTTTCCGAGCAGCCCTGTCTGTCCCCGCATGGGAAGGCGCCTTGTCAGCGCGACCTGCTGCATGATCTGGCCGGGAGTCAGCCCGTCCTCCAGGATCTCGCCTGTGCGCTCGGTAATCCGGTTCCGCACCGCCTCCATGAAGGAGGAGTCCGGCGCGGGCTCAAGCAGCGACTCCGCCTTGGTGTAAGGGTTGCGCCACCCGCGGTGACGGGCGATGTGACGCACCGCCATGGCGATGGCAGGGCGACGCGCCTCCTCGGGAAGGGGGTGATCGGCAAGCTCGGCGCGTACCCGCCAGATAAGGTAAGGGTCCTTGTCGTCCCCGTAGTCTGGGACCGGGTAGCCAAGGCGTTGCAGGGTGTCGTCGAGGTTCTTCAGACGCCGACGCCGCCTGCGTATGAGCCGTCTGGTGCGCCGGGCCGCACCGGAGGTGTTGCGGCGGGTCAACGCGTTCTTGGCCCCGTCCTTGTCCAGGCCTGAGTCGTGGATGTGGGACAGGGCGGACAGGACCCGGGTGGGAACACCGTTCCCGTCGACCTCGATAGCGGCCAGGCCGACCGAGTGCGAGCCGACGTCGATCCCCACGTTGATGTGCCTCGTTGCCATGGGGAGTTCCTATCACGTCCCCGTAAGTTCTCGCAGGGAAACCGTGTGAGAATATGAAAGCTGCCCGACCCCGGAGGGGCCGGGCAGCGGGACCGGCAAGCCGGTGGAGCCTTCGTCCGCACAAGCACGGTGCGGCTTACTGGGAATCAGTCATGTGCACTCTATCGCCAGGCGTCCTGGTGCGCAAGGTCCCGACAAGCGGTACATCATGGATGCACGCCACGGAAAGGACCTCAGATCCTGCCTGCTCAGGCTGAATGGCCTCGGTGCTGGCAGGGCGTCTCTGCCCCGTCTACCAGGCGGATAGCGGCAAGCCTGAGCCGAGGCCTTCACCGCCCCCGGGCCTGCCTAATGACCGCCTCAACCGGTCCCGTCATGCTCCTGAGCGTGCTGGCGGTCCTCGTGGTGTCTCCACTGATGCGGCCGATGACGTACAGGCCCGGCCAGTGCCCCACTGAGGAGTAGGCCAGGACGAGTACCTTGTTGGGTGTGTACCAGGCGATGTCGCCAGCCTGGGGCGCGGCGGCTGACATCCCGGTCACGTCCAGCGCCTCGGGCAGGGCGGCCAGGATCTCCTGCCCGGCGTAGTCGGAGAAGGACACTGTGACGGGCAGCTGGCGCAGCAGGGAGCGGCTGGCTGGGGAGTCGTCCAGGGTGGCTGCGAGGAGGGAGCCGCCCAGGGTGATGGTAATGGGGTGTGTTGTGGTGCTCATGGGTTCTCCTGTCTGGGAGAGGGCGGACCGTGGTGCCCTATTCGGCGCTGTGCCGGGTCCGCTTGTGCCGCAGCGCCGGGCGGTTCCCCTGATCGGGTGCTCGAGCATGACTCTAGACCGGGCTGCTAGCGGCTGGGAGGCCCGCACAGGCCTCCCCTGGGGCCGCTTGCCCCGCTTGCCGTGGACCCGTCTCCTGCCGTGCCCCGGCCCTGCCCGCAGGAGCTGGTTCCAGGTTCTCATGCCCGGCTTACCGTATTCGCCGCCCGGTATTCGCGGCCCGGTATTCGCGGCCCGCCGTCGTTGTCTGACGGGACGTGGCCTGCTGGGCTGCGCCCCTCCTTCTCCTCAGCTGAGGCCTGCTCCTTCTCGGGAGCAGGCCGTAGTGCGACAGGGGCGAGGGCCACTACCGTGCTGCATGGTCCTTTGCTGCGTCCCCTCCGGGGGGCGCGGCTTGCACCAGCAGCCTCAGCAGGGCGGCGGCCCCTTGCTTGTCCAGAGGCTCGTTGTTGTTGCCGCACTTGGGGGACTGGACGCAGCTGGGGCAGCCGTTGGTGCACCCGCACTGCTCGATGACGCCCAGGGTCGCGGCCAGCCACTGCCGTCCGGCTCGATACCCGCGCTCGGCGAACCCGGCCCCTCCGGCGTGGCCGTCGTGGACGAAGACGGTGGGCTGCGCCGTCTGGGGGTGCAGCGCCGTGGACAGCCCGCCGATGTCCCAGCGGTCACAGGTCGCCACCAGAGGCAGGATCCCGATGGCAGCGTGCTCGGCGGCGTGCAGCGCCCCGGGCAGCACGTCGTCTCCCAGCCCCGCGCTCTCGCAGAGCTCTCGGGGCAGCGTCCACCAGGTGGCGGCGGTGGGCAGCACGCGCTCGGGCATGTCCAGCGGGTGCTGGGAGACCACCTCCATGCCGGGTAGCGCCAGCCTGCTGTAGCCGGTCACCTGGCTGGTGACCTCCACCGAGCCGAAGGACCAGGCGACGGCGGGCGCCTCCGACTCCTTGCGTCCACCCGGCAGCCCGTCCTCCGGCTGCCCGCCATCCTGCGGCA
This sequence comes from Actinomyces lilanjuaniae, assembly GCF_003606385.1. Classification (NCBI taxonomy): domain Bacteria; kingdom Bacillati; phylum Actinomycetota; class Actinomycetes; order Actinomycetales; family Actinomycetaceae; genus Actinomyces; species Actinomyces lilanjuaniae. The sequence goes on from NZ_CP032514.1 coordinate 418,817, forward strand.
CCACCCACTCCTGGCGCTCACGCTCGGCCAGGATGCGCACGCTGGTGCGCGAGCGGGCCCGGGTACGGTAGCCGACCGCCGCCTGCTGGCGTACGAAGGCCGCCTCCTCGGTGAGCTCCTCCACCACGTACACCGTCCCCTGGTGCACGTAGACGGCCCCCTCGTGCACGGTGGAGTCCGCCGCCGCGCCGTCCACGGTGCCGACGACCGTCCCCGTGCCCGTCTCCACCACGGGGACGGCTGGCGGGCCGTCCCCGCGCAGGGAGGTGAGGTCCTGCGGCCGTCCGGGCAGGGTCACGTTCCAGAACCACCCGGTGGGGCGCCGCCGCAGGGCGCCGCGCTCCTCCAGCTCGACCAGCAGGGATTCGTCAGCCAGGCCGAACAGGGCCAGGTCCCCCTGCCTCAGTGGGGACTCCGAGGCCGCCGCGCACAGGTGCGGGGCCAGCACGTAGGGGTTGGCCGGGTCGAAGACGGTGGCCTCCGGGGAGGCGAAGACCGCCTCAGGGTGGTGGACCAGGTAGGCGTCCAGGGGGTTGTCGGAGGCGATGAGGACAGCCAGGCCGCGCCCGCCGGCCCGCCCGGCCCGGCCCGCCTGCTGGCTCAGCGACGTGCGGGTACCCGGCCACCCGGCGATGACCACCGCGTCCAGGTCGGTGACGTCGATCCCCAGCTCCAGGGCGCTGGTGGTGGCCAGGGCGCGCAGACGCCCGCGGCGCAGGTCCGTCTCCAGGGCGCGGCGCTCCTCCGGCAGGTAGCCGCCACGGTAGGCGGCCACTGTTCCCGCCAGCTCAGGCAGGGACAGCCCCAGAGTGTGGCGGGTGCGCTCGGCCACGATCTCCGCGCTGCGGCGGGAGCGGACAAAGACCAGCACCCGGGCACCCACGCTGAGCAGGTCCACTGTCAGCTCGGAGGCCTCCACCAGCGCCGAGCGCCGGGCTGCCGGGTCCTCGGGATCGGTAAGGGCCGCCGGGTCGCTGAGGCCAGCCGGGCCGCCGGGGCCGGAAAGACCGGAGAGGTCAGTGAGGCCAGCCGGGCTGCCTGGATCGGCTGGGGCAGCCACCACCCACGGGTCACGCAGGGCAGGCTGCCACAGGGCCAGGCTGCGCTGCCCTGCCGGGGCGCCGTCCTTGCTGACCGTGACGACCTCGCTCGGCTCCGTCCCGATGAGCCGGGCGGCGGTCAGGGCGGGCTCGGCGGCGGTCGCCGAGGCGCACAGGACCACCGGTTGGGGGCCGTCGGGCCGCAGCCGACGTACCAGGCGCAGGAGCCGCCGCAGCACCAGCGCCACGTGCGCCCCCAGCACGCCCCGGTAGGCATGGCACTCGTCGACGACGACGTAGCGCAGGCCCCGTAGCAGGCGGGTCCAGCGCTCGTGGCCGGGTAGGAGGGAGAAGTGGAGGAAGTCCGGGTTAGTCAGCACGACGTCGGCGTGGGCGCGTACCCAGTCCCGCTCGGCCATCGGCGTGTCCCCGTCGCAGGTGCCGGTGCGCACCGTGCGCAGCCCGACGGCGGGACCGGTGCTCCCGGCACCACAGGGTCGGCTGTGCTCGTGGTCGGGCTCGCGGCTGTGCTTGGGGAGGGGTTCCTGGCGGCGCTTGTGGCAGCACTCCTGACGGTGCTCCGCCTGGACGGCCTCCAGCGCGGCGACCAGGCGCTCCAGGCCCGCAGCCTGGTCGGCAGCCAGGGCCTTGGTGGGGGCCAGGTACATGACGGCGGGCCGCTGCCGCAGGGCAGAGACCCTCTCCCGACCCTTCTCCCGGACGTTCTCACGGCCTCCCCCACGCGGTTGGCTGCCGTCCGGGGCCGGGTGCTCCGCCTGTGCCGTCAGGACGTCGCTGAGGGCGGGCAGCCAGGCGGCCAGGGACTTGCCGGAGCCGGTGCCCGTGGCCAGGACCGTGTGGTGCCCGGCGTGCAGCGCCTCAGCGGCCTCCACCTGGTGGGTCCAGGGGCGGGTGATGCCGGTGCGGTGGTAGGCGGCCACCAGGTCGGTGTCGGCCCAGGCGGGCCAGTCGGCCTGGCGCCCAGGGCGAGCCGGGACGTGCTCCAGGTGCACCAGGCGCCCGTCGCCCGCACCGATCGACTCCAGCAGCTCGGTGAGGTCACGCGTGGTCATGCGCCCAAGTGTGCCCTCACCGCAAGGGCTACAGGGAGGACCTGGCCCGGGGCCGCCCCACGGCGACCCCGGCGCTGAAGACGGCCAGGGCGAACAGGGTGCACACCGCGCACTGGCCCACCATCGTCGTGATGGTGTCGCTGTTGAGCGAGGGCGCGGTAGACGCCGTCTGAATCACCTGGTCCACCCAGTAGCTGGGCGTGATCCTGGTCAGTGGCGCCAGCGCGTCAGGCATGTACTCCAGCGGCATCCACGCCCCCGACAGGAACGTGAGCACCATACCGAGGATGTTCGCCACGGCGTTGGCCACGTTGCGGCCCGCCCCCAGCTGGCCCAGGAGGAACCCGACCGCAACGGAGAAGAGCATGTAGGAGAACAGCGCCAGGCCCACCAGTCCCAGGGGCAGCGCCGAGTCTGCCGCGTCCGCGCCGGTGAAGGCCACCGTGCCCAGGCCGAGGACCCACAGCCACCCCACGGTGCCAACCATGAGGCAGGTCGCCATGACGCCAAGGCTGCGCACGACCCCGCTGGTCGGGGCGGAGGCCAGGCGCGAGCGCACCGGCCGGCGGCTCAGCGCCAGCATGAGCGTGGAGACGGACACCAGGCCGAAGGCGAACAGCGGGTAGAGGGAGAACTCGGCGAAGACCCTGAAGCGTTCCGGCAGGGACGGGGAGGCCACGCTGATCACCTCGGCCCGTACGGACTGGTCCACTGCCTCGCGCGCCAGCGTGACCGCCTCCTGGGCGGTGGCCCCCGACAGCGACAGGTGGTCGTAGACCTGGTCCAGGAAGGCGCTGGAGCGCACGTCCACGCGCGAGCCCGTTGCGGACTGGTAGCTGACCACGGTGTCCAGCACCGGGGGGTCCTGTCCCTCCTGGGCTGCGGCGACGAGCTCCTCTCCGTATCCCTCGGGGATGATGAGGACGTACTGGACCCGGTCCTGGGCGGCGGCGTCCTGGAGCGCCCTCCTGGTGTCCTCTAGGGAGACGGTGTCCCCCTGGGACTCCACGTAGCTGGTGAGCCCCTGGGAGATGGTGGAGCCGTCCCGGTCGATGACGGCGACGGCGGGATCCTCCTCGACGACCTGACCGTCCTCCTGCGAGCTGGAGGCGACTGCGGCAGTGAGCAGGCCCAGCATGCTCAGCAGGACCAGGTAGACCAGGACGTACAGTCGGTGCGCGGCGACGATACGCAGTGACGTCCTAAAGATGCTCATGGCTCAGCCTCCTCATGCGCACCAGCGCGACGGCCAGGAACAGGAGGGTCATACCCCCCATAACGGCACAGCAGCGGGCGAAGGGCTCAAGGCTGTCGTAGTAGAGCAGCGCAAAGAAGCTGTGCGCAATCTGCCACAGGGGGTTGGCCTGGGCAAGCAGGGGGGCAGACTGCTCCACGGTGTCGGCCAGCTGCTGCGCGCCGGGACCGTACAGCCCGGTGAGCAGCGACAGCAGGGCCACGATACCGGAGACGATCCCCAGGCTCATGCTACGCACCGTGCCCAGGGCGGCCCCGGCGGCGCAGGTCATGAGGCTGGCCACGGCGATGGCCACGTGGCACAGCCAGATGCTCGGCCCGAAGCTGATGTCGGCTACCGCCCGGATGACGTAGAAGGCGATAAGCAGGCAGGCGACGATGCACACCCACGAGCCGGCCAGCGTCCCCAGCACCACCCTCCACCGGGCGCTCCCCGCCAGGCTGCGGCGGGCACCCAGCGGTGAGGACGTTGCCACGACCCCCTGGGCGGCGATGACGGAGACAGCCGCCCCCGTGCCGCAGGCGAAGGCGAGCAGGGCGTAGTAGAAGCGCACCTGCGGGTCCGCGGGCTCCTGGGTGACCTGGACCTCCTGGGTGTGGGTCCGCGACACCTGGGTGGCCGCCATCTGCTCGGGGCCGAGCCCCTGGGCGGTGAGCGCGGCGTACTCGGCCCTGGTGCTCAGGTAGGACTCCAGGACAGCCCGCAGCACGGGGACTGTCGCCTCGTCGCTGCTGGCGGGAGAGACGTGGAGGACCGGCTCGCCGTCCTCCACGGCCAGGTAGCCGATCGTCTCCCCCTCTAGGGCCGCGTCCTCCGCCTCAGCGGGGGAGGACACGGGGTGGGTGTTGACCAGGTGCATCTCCCCGTCCTGGGAGGAGACGGCAGTGACCACCTCCTCCAGCCCCTCCGCGTTGCGGTAGGGCTCATCCAGGACCACCCCCAGCTCGACGGGGTCGGCCTGGTAGAGCTCGTCCATGCCGGAGAACATGCTGGAGAAGATGAGTGACAGGATGACAGGCAGCCCCAGCGTCCACAGCAGCAGCACCCTGTCGCGGACCAGGCGCAGCGCCTGGTAGGCGCCGATCGTCACGACCTCTGACACCGCTGACATCACCACACCGCCTTGAACAACGCAGACATAGCAGACACCACTGACATCACGGGCTCCTCAGGCGGCCTCGTCGCGCAGGGCACGCCCGGTCATCTCCAGGAAGACGTCGTTGAGCGTGGGCGGCTCGGAGGTGACGCGCCCGCAGGTGACCTCCTGCGCTGCCAGCACCTCCATGACGTCGGAGAGGTTGTGGGCGCCGGGGGCGCACTCGACGAGCAGCTCGGGAGCCTGCCAGGCCGCGGAGCGCACGTGGCCCAGGCGGCGCACCTGCTCGAGGGCCTCCTCCCCAGGGGCCTCGGGGGCGACTACCTCAACGCGGATGCGCTCACCGACCCCGATCATCGACTTCAGCTCGCTGGTGGTGCCGCTGGCGACCTCCTTGCCGCCGTCGACGATCATGATCCGGGTGCACAGCTGCTCCACCTCCTCCATGTAGTGGCTGGTGTAGATGATGGTCGCCCCTGCCGGTTGAGGTCCCTGATGCCGTCGAGGATGGCGTTGCGGCTCTGGGGTCCACCGCTACCGTCGGCTCGTCGAGGATGATGAGCTCAGGCCTGTGGGCGATACCGCAGGCGATGTTGAGCCTGCGCAGCAGGCCTCCGGAAAGCCTGGCGGGCCGGAATCCCGCAAAGCGACCCAGGTCGACGAAGTCAATGGCCTCCTCCACCAGGGCCCGGCGCTGCCTGCGGCCGGGGACGTAGAGGGCGCAGAAGGCGTCGATGTTCTCCCTTACCGTGAGCTCGTCGAAGACGGCGACCTCCTGGGGGACGATGCCGATGCGGCGTTTGAGGTCGTAGGAGGTGGCCCTCATCGGCTGCCCTAGGACGCTGATCTCGCCGCGGTCGCGGGTCAGGAGCTGGAGGATGCAGCTGATCGTGGTGGTCTTGCCCGAGCCGTTGGGTCCCAGCAGTCCGAAGATCTCACCGGAGGCGATCCGCAGCGTCAGGTTGTCCACCGCGACCAGGTCCCCGTAGCGCTTGACCAGGCCCTCCACCGCCACTGCGCTGCCGACACTGCCGGTGCTGGTGGTAGCGGCGGCACCGGCAGTGGTGCCGGGAGCCGAGGCCGTGCTGCTTGCCGCCCCCGGGGAGGTGCTGGAGGCCTCGTCTGGCATGTCAGGCATCTCGTCTCCTTCGAGGTCCTTGTCGGCGGGTCTCCTGCCCGTTGCGTCTGCTCCGGTCTGTGTCTGCTCGCCATGGTGGCGCAGGCCTGTCAGCCCGCACAGCTGAGCGCTGTCACGGGTCCAGGGTCGTCCCATGACATCTGTCACGGAACGGTATCGTCGGTGCTTCCCGTGTAGGCGCCTTCCGGCCCTGTGCCAGGACGGCCTGCCGAGATATGCCGGATAATCGTCCTGTGGGACCACTGGTGGACAAGAGCATCGTCCTGGGTGGCTGCACCACCCTGATGCTGGTGGTCGGCGTACCCGGTGTCGTCCGGGTCGTCTGGGTGCTGGTGGCGGTGGTGCTGAGCAGCCTGTGCGTCCTGGTGGAGGGCAGGCGCGGGGCCGTCGTCGCCCCGGCTGCCTACCTGGTGGCGGGCTGCCTGTCGCCGGAGTCCGTGCTCGGCGCGCCCCTGGCCGCCTACGACCTGGCCCGTTCCACCACCCTACGGGCAGGCGGCACCTGGCTGCTCCTGCTGTGCGGGGGGCCTGTGCTGGCGGCAGCGACAGGGGCGCGGCTGCCGCCGACGGCTGTGGTCCTGGCGGCCGTCCTGTGCGCCGTGGCGGTGCTCCTGGGTGTGCGCACCGCGCAAGGGGACCTGACCCGGGGTCACTTGTACCGTCTGCGGGACGACCTGCAGGTCAAGGTGGTCGCCCTGGAGCGCACCAACGCCCGCCTTCTGGAGGCCCAGGACCACGAGGTGCGGGCGGCCGCCCTGTCAGAGCGCACCAGGATCGCCCGCGACATCCACGACACGGTGGGGCACCTGCTGACCCGCCTCACCCTGAGGGTCAGGGCGCTCCAGGTGCTCCACCGTGACCACCCCACCCTGCCGTCGCAGCTGGAGGAGGTGGGTGCCACTCTTGAGGAGGCGCTGGGATCCGTGCGGCGCAGCGTGCACGCCCTGTCCGAGGAGGGCGAGGACCTGCCCACGGCCCTCAACCTGCTGGGGCTGCGCTGTGGCATCAAGGACGTCGCGGTCAGCTGCCTGCTGGACCAGGCCCCGCCCACCGACGTCTCCCACTGCCTGCTGGCGGTGACCCGGGAGGCGCTGACCAACGCCGTGCGCCACGGCGCAGCCGACTCCGCCCGGGTCGCCCTGGCCGAGTACCCGGCGTTCTGGCAGGTCACTATCAGCAACGATGGCGCGGTGCCGGGCCGGTCCGCCCGTCCCGATCCCGTGGGCATGGGCCTGCGCTCCATGAGGGAGCGGGTCGAGATGCTGGGGGGAGTCCTGCGTGTCACCCCCTCCCCGAGGTTCACGGTCTTCGCCACCATCCCGAAGGGGGACGCATGAGGGTGCTCATTGTTGACGACGACGCCATCGTCGCCAGCTCCTTGGCCACGATCCTGTCGGCGGAAGACGATATCGAGGTCGTCGGCCAGGGCGGCAGCGGCCCGCAGGCCGTGGCCGGGTACGCCCGCCACCAGCCCGACATCCTGCTCATGGACATCCGCATGCCCGGCGGTGACGGGCTGAGCGCGGCGGAGCAGGTCCTGGAGCATGACAGGCAGGCCCGCATCGTCTTCCTCACCACCTTCTCCGACGACGACTACATCGTGCGGGCGCTGCGGATGGGCGCGCGCGGCTACCTCATCAAGCAGGACGTGGCCCAGGTGGCCCCGGCCCTGCGCAGCGTCATGGCTGGGCTGACCGTCATGGAGGGCCAGGTCCTGGAGCGTACCGCGACCATGGGGGCGACCATGGGGGAAACCATGGAGGCGCCGACAGGCTCCCTGCGGGCGCCCCAGCCCCGGGGATACGGGGAGCGGTCAGCGGTCTTCGCCTCGCTGACCGAGCGCGAGTACGAGGTGGTCGAGGCGCTGTCCGAGGGCCTGGACAACGCCGAGGTGGCTGGGCGGCTGTTCATGAGCGAGGGCACCGTGCGCAACCACATCAGCGCGGTGCTGGCCAAGCTCGGGCTGCGCAACCGCACCCAGGTTGCGGTGCTCTACTACCGCTCCGCCGGGGCGTGACCGGTGGCTGTGGGATCCTGGGGGTCCTGCAAGCCCCCGAGCGAGGAGCGCACCTGGGCCAGGAAGCGTTGCGCGATGGGCGAGAGGACCTGTTCCCGGCGCCAGATGAGGTACATGTGTGAGGTCAGCGTGGGCTTCAGCGGGCGGAAGGTGAGGCCGCTGGACGGGCTGGTGTCTACCAGGTGGTCGAAGGCGAGCAGGTAGCCCAGCCCCGCCCGGGCGAAGACGGCGCCGTTGTAGGCCAGCTGGAAGGTCCCCTCCAGGGTGAGCTCCCCCATGCGCTCCCCGGCCCAGCCCGGGATGTCACGCTCCCAGGACTGCTCGGAGCACAGCAGCGGCAGGCCGACCAGATCCTCGACGGTGACGGCCTCCTTGGCTGCCAGGGTGCTGTCGCTGCGCATGACGACCCCCCACACGTCGATGACCGGCAGGGGAAGGCTCCTGTACCTGGTGGCGTCCGGCGGCTCGACGAGCGCGGCGAAGTCGAGCAGCCCGCGGTCAAGGCTGTCGGTGACCTGTGCGGTGCCGCCGCTGGTGACGTGATAGCGCAGGCGGGGGCAGTGCCTCCTGAGGTGGCTGATCTCCTGGGCGAGGATGCTGACCTGCCAGGACTCGGCCAGGCCCAGGTGCAGGTCACCGCCGGTGACGTCGTCCAGGCCACGGAACTCGGTCTCGATACGGTCCGCCATGCGGACGAGGTCGGTGGCGCGCTCGCGCAGGAGCCTGCCCTCCTCCGTCAGCTCGATGCTGAAGGAGTGCCGGGTGAACAGCTTGTGCCCCAGCTCGCGCTCCAGCGACCTCACCTGCTTGGACAGCGTGGGCTGCGTGACGTGGAGCGCTCCGGCGGCCCGGGTCATGTTCTCCTCGCGCGCGACCGCGAGGAAGTAGCGCAGTGTCTGGATCTCCATGATGCGGTCGGCTCCCTGTCTGCGAGGTTCGGGGGTGCGGCGTGCGGGCATGTGCGGGTGCGGTGTGTGCCGCGCGTCGGGCGCGTCGCGGCGGGCGCCGTGCGTGCGGGCGGGCGGCGTATGGGGCGCGTGCAGGGTGTGCCCACAGGAATGCCCGACGCAGATATTCTACTTAGGAATATCCAGGATGCTGAATTGCCATTAGCGTTATGTCATGCTGCTGGTGAGAATAGGTGGTGACCGGTCGGGCTGTGGGGGCCTGACCCAGGAGCGAGGAGTAAGGACCATGACCAGGACGGACAGCACACCCGGCCCCCGTGAGGACACGCTGGAGCTGACGCAGGAGTGGGACAAGGTGTTCCCTCGCTCCACCCAGGTGGACCACGCCAAGGTCACCTTCCACAACCGGTTCGGCACCACCCTGGCGGCCGACCTCTACCGGCCTCAGGGTGCCGGGGGGCCGCTGCCCGCGCTGGCCGTGTCCGGTCCCTTCGGTGCCGTCAAGGAGCAGTCCAGCGGCCTGTACGCCCAGGCCATGGCTGAGCGCGGCTTCCTGGCCGTCGCCTTCGACCCCAGCTTTACCGGCGAGTCCGGGGGCGCACCCCGCTACATGGCCTCCCCGGACATCAACATCGAGGACTTCCAGGCCGCCGTCGACTACCTGTCCGTGCGCGAGGACGTCGACCCCGAGCGCCTCGGCGTCATCGGCGTCTGCGGCTGGGGCGGTATGGCCCTGGCCGCGGCGGCCGCGGACCCGCGCATCAAGGCCACGGTGGTCTCCACCATGTACGACCTGAGCCGGGTGGCCGCCAACGGCTACTTCGACTCCTCCGACTCCGCCGAGGCCCGCAACCAGATGCGCGCCTCCGTGGCGGCGCAGCGCACCGCCGACTACCGGTCCGGCACCTATGCCATGGCTGGCGGCGTGGTGGACCCCCTTCCCGACGACGCCCCCGACTTCGCCAAGGACTACTACGCCTACTACAAGACGCCGCGGGGCTACCACCCCCGTTCGCTGAACTCCAACGACGGCTGGACGGTGATCGGCGGCTCCTCCCTGATGAACGCGACCTTGCTGGGCTACATCGAGGAGATCGAGAACGCGGTGATGATCCTCCACGGGGACGCGGCGCACTCCTACTACATGGGTAAGGACGCCTTCGCCAGGCTCCAGGGTGACAACAAGGAGATGGTGACCGTGCCGGGCGCCTCCCACACCGACCTCTACGACGGTGGCGGCAAGGAGGCCATCCCGTGGGAGAGGATCGCCGAGTTCCTCACGGCAAACCTGGGGTGAGGCCCGGGGCGACCGGGCGGCGCTGGGGCTGGGGGCGTGTCTGGGGCCGCGCGTCAGCTGGCTCTGCGCTCCCACAGGCGTACCCTCGGGTGCACAGTGCGGTCAGCAGGCCGCACTGACATGCCCGGTGACATGCCTGGCCCGCAGCACCGGCAGGTCCGGCCCGTGGTGTCGCGGGCCGCGAAGCAGAGAGGAGCCAAGCAGTGACAGACCTGTTCAGTATCCGGGGCAAGAACGCCGTCGTCGTAGGGGCCAGCTCCGGCCTGGGGGCCGACGCCGCTCGCGCCTACGCCCAGGCGGGGGCCAACGTCGCGCTCCTGGCCCGGCGTACCGACCGCCTGGAGGCCCTGAGGCCCGAGCTGGAGGCCCACGGCGTCACCGTGGTGGCCGCGGGCTGCGACGTCACCGACGAGGCCAGCTGCCAGGCGGCGGTGGAGAAGGTCCTCGCCGAGTTGGGCACCATCGACATCCTGCTCAACAACGCCGGCGTCGCCGTGTTTGGAGGGGTGGACACCCTCAGCGACGAGGACTGGGACACCTCCCTGGGGACCAACGTCAAGGGCATCGCCCACGTCTCCAAGTACGTCATCCCCCACATGAAGGAGGCTGGCTACGGGCACGTGGTCAACATCGCCTCGGTCAACGCCGTCATCGCCGACAAGACCGACGCCTTCATCCGCCACTCCTACAACGCCTCCAAGGCGGCGGTCACCGGACTGACCCGGGGCATGGCCGCCTCCTACGCCCGCTACGGCATCACCGTCAACGCCCTGGGGCCGGGCCTGTTCTCCTCGGAGATGACGCAGCACACCCTGTTCGCCTCCCAGGAGTTCCTGGCCGCCTACAACACGCTGAACCCGGCTGGGCGCCCCGGGGCCTCCGGCGAGCTCAACGGCCCGGTGCTGTTCCTGTCCTCCGACGCCTGCAGCTACGTCCAGGGGCAGTTCATCGCCGTGGACGGCGGGATGACCATCGTGTGAGGCTGGCCGCGTGAGGGTGCTCGGGTGCTCTTCTTTTCTCGGTCGCAGTCTGGTAGATGGTGTAGCTCAGCCAGGTGAGGCCGGCGATAAGGAGAAGGAGCCCGCTTAACAGGTCCGAGTACCGCTCAGACCAGGGGATTTCAGCTGGTGCGATGGACAGCCTCTGGGTGACAATGGGGTCGGCGATGACGCATGCCGCCGGGACAAGGCGAGCCAGCAGTGGCAGGGCTCCCTGCTGCTGTGAGAGCCACCCGAGTGCTCCCAGGGGCAGCACAGCACCGCTCCTGCGATGAACCACTCGATGTTGGCGAGCATCGCGCTGTGGTCGTAGGCGGAGGTGAGGATTCCCAGCGTGTAGTGGGTTCCCAGGGCGCACTGGGCGCTCAGCACCCCGGCGAGCGCCCCTGCCCGGGGAGTCGCCGTCAGGCTGCCGCAGTAGAAGGCCAGGGCTGCCCACAGGGAGCCGGAGTTGACCAGCTTGGCGCCAGTCTTCCGAAATCCTGAGTAGGTCTGCCAGCCGCCTTCTATCTCCTCCTGGAACGAGATGTTGAGGACCAAGGAGGCAGTGCCGAGAAGAACAGAGAGGAGGAGGACTTTCTTCCAGTCTGCGGATTCGGGCATGCGGAGATTCTCCAGGTCTTTGTCTGGTGACGGGAGTGCGGTTAACATAACGCCTCCATAACGGGGACGCAAGCTGGTTGGGCGGCTGTGGACACCTGAGGGAGCATCTACGACTCCGCGGTCGGCAGGTCCGGGCGGCCACGAGGCTGCCAACGCTCGGTCCCTGTTGTCGGCTGCATGGGCAGGGGGCGTGCAGCGCTGCGTCAGAGACGTAGGTCAGTTCGCACGCCCCTGTCGGGAGCGAGGACTCGTGCGGCGCTGCAGCCGACGGCAACGGGCCTCCTCCCCGTCGTGGCCCAGTGGGGCTTGTAGACCTCTTCGCCCGCAGCAGGCGCCGTCTGACCGGTTGGAAACGCTCCACATGACCGGTTGACCAAGGGGAAAGCCGATGGGGACGCGGAAGGTCGGCACGGAGGCGTCCTTTGCCACCCTTGTCAGGGACGCCTCCACCCAGTCGCAGAGGACGCAGACCGCTGTCGCCTACGTCAATGCCCTCAAGCGGCTCTTTGTCGTCGAGGAGCAGCCGACGTGAGCGCCGCACCTGCGATCCCGGTACGCCGTGCAGACCTCCCCCACGCTGCACCTCGTTGACCCGGCACTGGCGGCGGCGGTCACCTCGACCTCGGCACCGCGTCTCATGCACGACCTCCCGACTGCGGGGCTGTGGTTCGAGTCCCAGGTGGTCCAGCACCTGCGGGTCTTCGCCGAGGCGCTGGATGGCCGGGTGTACCACTACCGGGACAAGGCAGGTAAGGAGGCGGACGCCGTCGTCGAGCCTGACGACGGGCGCTGGGCCGCTTTCGAGGTCAAGCTCGGGCGGAGGCAGGTTCCTGCCGCGCAGGCGTCCCTGGTCAGCCTCGTCGCTGACATCGACACGGCGCGCACGCCCGGGCCGGTGCTCACCGCCGTCATTACCGCCGACGGCCCCACGGTGCGGCTTCCCGACGGCGTCCTCACCTTCCTGCTCCACGCCCTGGGGCCGTAGCGAGCACTCCCTGCCAGGCCCGCGCGGGAGAGCACAGGCAACAGGAGCTTCATAGGACACACGGGGCTGTGTTGTCCCATGAAGTTCCTGGCGCCTGAGGCAGGTGGTGGGGTCGCAACGAGGCGGGCGGACCTGCGGCTGGCTCCTCACACCCACTTGCGGTGTCTGAAGAAGGCGATGCAAGTGCCGACCACCAGGAGGCACAGGGCGCCGACCGCGGGGTACCCCACGGCCACGCGAGCTCGGGCATGTTCTCGGAGCCCATCCCGTCCCAGCCGACGATAAGCGTGGGCGGGGCGAAGACCGCGGTGACGATGGTCAGCGCCGTCCTGATGCGGTTCTGGCGCACGTCAAGGTGCATCTTGTCGAGGTCGCGCAACTCGGAGCGCATCTCGTTGATGCGCTCCGCCGCACCGGTGGCCGTGTCAGCCATGATCACCTCCTCCATGCGGTCGAGCTCGCGCTCGTAGCCGCGCAGCAGGTCGGCGTCGTCCTTGATGACCTGGAGGAGGAGGTCGGCCAGGAAGCGCTCCAGCCCGGGCTGGCGCCAGCGGCGTGTGCCCGCGATGGTCCCACGAGCCGGGCGGCCGTCCCGCGCGGGTCGATGCCTTCTGCTAGACGCATCAGTGATAACCGCTGCCGGGCGGCCGTCCCGCGCGGGTCGATGAGGACGACGCCCTTCTCGTCCAGGGCGAAGGCAAAGCGCTGGTCGGGGCGTCCGGGTCCGTGCGGTCAGGGACGTGGCACGCGGCCCCACACGGTGGTGACCCGGCAGGCGGTGAGCAAGGGGCGGGGGCGCGGGCTGCAGGCAGCGGCAGACGGGGCTCCTGTTGCGCGTGCCGGTAGCGCTGTGTCACCCCAGCGCGTCGTAGTCGGCCTGGGAGACAGGCTCCAGCCACTCGGTGCGGCCGTCCTCGCCGGGTACCTCCAGGGCGATGTGCTGGAAGGCGGAGTCGGCGGCGGCCCCGTGCCAGTGCTTGAGCCCGGCGGGGACATTGACGACGTCGCCGGGCCCGAGCGCACGGGCGGGCTCGCCCCAGGCCTGGTACCACCCGCGTCCAGCGGTGACAATAAGAACCTGGCCCCCTCCGGAGGTGGCGTGGTGGATGTGCCAGCTGTTGCGGCAGCCGGGCTCGAAGGAGACGTTGTAGGCGCGTACCTGCTCGGTGGTGAGCACCGCCAGGTAGCTCTTGCCGCTGAAGTGCTCGGCGAGGCCGGTGTTCTCCTCACCGAAGGGCAGGAAGGATGTCTTCAGGTCGTCAATGGTGGTCATGGTTCCTCCTGGGAAGGTTCGTGGCAGGTAGTGGCAGGGGTGGTGCAGGCGGGTCCGCGGCTCAGTACAGCGCTTCGCCGCCCAGCTGGTCCTTCCTGACGTAGTCGCGCAGCAGCCAGCCCACGACCTTCGGGTCGTAGTGGTCGAAGATGCGGGGGAAGGAGCCGTCGTCCAGGGCGGAGAAGGCCTCCAGGTCCGCCTCGGTGAGCTCGAAGTCGAGGACGTCGAAGTTCTCCTCCATGCGGTCGCGGTGGGTGGACTTGGGGATGACCACGACGTCCTTCTGGATCAGGGCGCGCAGAGCCACCTGCCCGGGCTTCTTGCCGTAGCGCTTACCGATCTCGGTGAGCACCGGGTTGGTGAAGATGTTGTTGCGGCCCTCGGCGAAGGGCGCCCAGGCCTCGTGGACTACCCCCAGCTCGGCCATCACGGCGTGCGCGTCGTCGGCCTGGCGGAACGGGTGGGTCTCCACCTGGTTGACGGCCGGGACCACCTCGGCCAGGGCGGCGACGTCCACGAGGCGCTCGGGGTAGAAGTTGGACACGCCGATGGCGCGTAGCCTGCCCGCCTTGTAGGCCTCCTCCATGGCCCGGTAGGCACCGGGGTAGTCCCCCATCGCCTGGTGCAGCAGCATGAGGTCGATGTAGCCGGTGCCGAGCCTCTCCAGCGACTCCTCGATGGAGGCCCTGGCCCGCTCGTAGCTCATGCTGGACACCCAGATCTTGGAGGTGAGGAACACCTCCTCGCGCGGCACGCCGCTCCTTGCGACGGCGGCGCCCACGCCCTCCTCGTTGGCGTAGGCCTGAGCGGTGTCGATGAGCCGGTAGCCGACCTCGAGGGCCTCGCGCACACAGCGCTCGGTTTCCTCCGGCGGGGTCTGGAAGACGCCGTAGCCGAGCACAGGCATCTCGACGCCGTTGTTGAGGGTGGTCGTGGGGACGGTGGTCGTCATGTCGCTCTCCTGAGGGGTCGTGGCTGGTGGGCAAGGTGGCGCGCGATCACGGTGCACATGCGGCTGGTCGTCCGGGTAACCAGCCGCAGCCCGGTGCGTGGGCGGCAGGCCGGGCGGCTCCAGCCTGCCGGGAGCAGTCCGGGACCTCTGTTGAGCGCATACCGGGTGCAGCCTCGCAACGTGGCCGCATGGTCCGGTCGCAACCGCGCTCCTAGTTTTGCTCTCCCTGACTCCGCTGTAAAATGCCGCTACCGGCGATGCTCATGCATGGGGTGCATATGTGAGGAGAGGACTCGGGATGGACCTGGACCGGCTGCGCCAGCTGGACGCCATCGCGCGGGAGGGGACGGTCAGCGATGCTGCCCGGGTGCTGCACCTCTCTCAGCCAGCGCTGAGCCGCTCGCTGCGCCGCCTGGAGGCCGAGCTCGGCCAGCCGCTCTTCGACCGGTCCGGGCGGCGCCTGGAGTTCAACGAGGCGGGCCGCGTCGCCCTGGAGCACGCCCGCCATCTTCTCCGCGACGAGCGCGCCATGCGGGTAGCGCTGGACGACCTTGCCCGTCGCACCCGGGCGCTGCGCGTGGGCACCGTGGCGCCCGCGCCCCTGTGGCGACTGACCGCGCTTACCGTGGAGCGCTTCCCGGGGCTGGTACTTACCTCCCAGATGCTGGCCGAGGAGGAGGTAGAGGCAGGCGTCCAGGACGGTGCCCTCGATCTGGGGGTGGTGCTGAGCCCTGTGTCTCTGCCCTCCGTACGCTCGGCCTGGCTCATGGAGGAGAACCTGGCCGTTGCCCTGCCGTGCGACCACCCCCTGGCCGACCGCACGGAGGTCACTACGGCAGAGCTGGACGGTGAGACCTTCCTCCTCCTGGCTGACATCGGCGTCTGGCGCGAGGTGTGCGACCACTACCTTCCGCACTCGCAGTTCATCGTCCAGGAGGACCGCAGCGTCTTCGAGCAGATGGCGCGTAGCTCGCCGCTGCCACACTTTGTCACCGACGCCCCGTCCCTGGCGGGCTCGGTAGGGGAGCGGGTCGTCGTCCCTGTCCGCGACGTCGTGGCCCACGCGGACTTCTACCTGGTGGTCCGTGACGGCTGCCGGGAGGAGTCGAGGGAGGTCTACGACTGGGTCAGGGACCAGGTGGACGGACCGCAGCCGCGCGGGATGGACTAGAATGACCCACGTGCTCGATGGTGAGCGCGGACACTCGTCCTCAGGTGGCGGCCGACCGGGTGCGCCCCGGCCCCGCCTGCCCTGCACGGCCCCGGGGAGACGGCTCGCGGTGGAGCAGCACATGACTCGCCAGGGCCTGGCCCAGGCGGCGCGGTAGGACACGAGCCGGGAGGCTGATGACACCATGAACCAGCACGAGATGAACCAGTACGAGATCGACCACTTGGCAGCAGTGCGCGCGGGCGCGCCCGAGTCCATGGTGCTGCTCAGCAGCGACGGCTCCTTCCCCCTGGAGCGTCCCGGGCGCCTGGCTCTGTACGGGGCGGGGGCGCGGCGCACCGTCAAGGGCGGCACCGGCTCCGGCGACGTCAACTCCCGCCACGTCGTCACAGTCGAGGAGGGGCTGGAGAAGGCGGGCTTCACCATCACCACCAAGGCCTGGCTGGACGCCTACGACCGCATTGCCGAGGAGCACCACCGGGCCTTCGTCGCCGGTATCCGGGAGCAGGCCAGGCAGGAGGGGCGGCCTGCCATCATGGTGGGCATGGGCGCGGTGGAGCTCGCCCCCGACTACGACCTGCCGCTGGAGGGTGATGGCGAGGCCGCCGTATACGTCCTCGCCCGCGACTCCGGGGAGGGCAGCGACCGCAGCTCCCAGGCCGGCGACGTGCGGCTCACCGCCTCGGAGGTCCGCGACATCACCGCGCTCGCGGCGGCGCACGAGCGGTTCCTCCTGGTCCTCAACGTCGGCGGAGTCGTGGACCTGGGCCCGGTGGCCGACGTCGCCAACATCCTCCTGCTCTCCCAGCTGGGGGCGGTCACCGGTGACGCCTTTGCCGACGTCCTGCTGGGCAGGAGCTACCCCTCTGGCAGGCTGTCCACCACCTGGGCTGCCTGGGAGGACTACTCCACCGAGGGTGACTTCGGCGACCCGGACGACACCAGCTACCGCGAGGGCGTCTACGTCGGCTACCGCTACTTCGACTCGGTAGGCAAGGTCCCGATCTTCCCCTTCGGCTACGGTCTGGGCTACACGACCTTCTCCATCGGCGCTCCCACCGTCAGCGCCTCCGGCTCCGAGATCTCCCAGATCTCCGAGATCACTGTCAAGACCACCGTCACCAACACCGGTGCCGCCGCGGGTAAGGAGGTCGTCCAGGTCTACGTCTGCGTGCCCGCTGGCCGCCTCGACCAGCCCTATCAGGCGCTGGCCGGGTTCACCAAGACCGGCGAGCTCGCCCCCGGAGCCACGCAGGAGGTCACCGTCACCGTTGACCTGACCGACCTCGCCTCCTATGACGCCTCCAGGAGCGCTACCGTCCTGGAGGCGGGCGACTACGTGGTTCGTGTGGGCTCCTCCAGCCGGGACACCACCGTGGCCGCCGTCGTGGAGCTGGCTGAGACGGCGGTGGTCCGCCAGCTCCACGACGTCCTGGGAGACCCTGGCTTCACCGACTTCAGACCGGTCTCGCCCACGCTCGTGGAGGTGCCTGCCGACGTCCCGCGGCTGGCCGTGGCTGCCGCGGACCTGCGCCAGGAGGATACCCAGGAGCCCGTTGACCTGGCCGAGGCCCTCGGCAGTGTCACGGACCTGCCCGACGACGAGCTGGCCTACGTCGTGCTGGGCCAGTACGCGGACAGCGCGGACAGGCAGTCTGTCGTCGGCCAGGCCTCCCAGGCCCTCGTGGGTGCCGCGGGCCAGACGACCACGCGTGTCGAGGGGCTGCCCTCCCTGGTCATGGCTGACGGCCCCGCGGGCCTGCGCCTGGCGCCCCAGGTGGGTGAGGACGCCCAGGGCCGGTTCCCGCTGGGGGAGGCGCTGGGGGGCCTGTTCGCCGAGCTCATGGACGAGGAGTCCGTCGTCGCGCTGGGCGGTGAGGTTGACGGCGGCACCCAGCGCGTGCCGGAGCGCACCTTTGAGCAGTACGCCACTGCCATCCCGATCGGTACTGCTGTGGCCCAGTCCTGGAACCCAGACCTGGCTGAGTCCTACGGTGACCTGGTCGGCACGGAGATGGACCATTTCGGTGCCCACCTGTGGCTGGCCCCGGCCTTCAACCTGCACCGCTCCATCCTGTGCGGGCGCAACTTCGAGTACCTCTCCGAGGACCCGCTGCTGGCCGGGCGCGTGGCCGCAGGCATCACCCGCGGCGTGCAGTCCCACCCGGGGCGCGGGGTGACTGTCAAGCACTTCGCCTTCAACAACCAGGAGACCAACCGCTTCAACTCCAACAGCCGCGTGTCCCAGCGGGCCGCCCGGGACCTGTACCTGCGCAGCTTTGAGATCGTGGTCCGCCAGGCCCAGCCCCACGCGGTCATGACCTCCTACAACCTGGTCAACGGCGTGCACACCTCCGAGTCAGCCGGGCTGCTGGAGGCGATCCTGCGCCAGGAGTGGGGCTTTGTCGGCCTGGTCATGACCGACTGGGTGGTGCGCGCCATGACCCGTACCGACCTCACCTACCCGCGCGCCACTGCGGCGGCTACCATCAAGGCGGGCAACGAGCTGTTCATGCCCGGCTGTGAGGAGGACCGCCAGGATGTCCTGGCCGCCCTGCACGGCCAGGCCGAGTCCGGGGTGAGCCTGACCCGCGCTGAGCTGGAGAAGCAGGCCGCCCGGGTGGTGCGCATGGCTCACCGGCTGGGTGACGTCGCCCCCGCGCCGCAGGCGTGATCACTGCGGGCAGGTCCCCAGCCGGGCCTGCCCGCGCTGCTACGTGTGCTCGGGAGTAACCCAGTGAAGATCTTTGAAGCGGGCAAAGTCGCTGTCAAAGGAGCAGACGCTGGTTCCGTGCTCAAGGGCAAGCGCGGCGAGGTGGGCATCGGTCACCATGTTTCCGCGTTTCCGCGTTTCCGCGCAGGTCGCCGCTGATGAGAAGCTGGCCGAGAATGTCACGGTGGCGGATTCCCGGAGCGGGTACCCAGACCTGGTCGGCGTCGAGCCAGTCGGTGACGTACCTCCACGCGTCACCTGGGGTGAGAGGGGCTGCTGACGCGCGGGGGTGGGTGATGAGGCGCAGACGGAGGCTCGGCGCCTGGTCGAGGCAGACCTCATCCACTCACTCTCTTGAGTACAAATATACACTTGTGATACGGTCGGCCTGGCCGGTCGACCGGGGCCGTCGTGATGGGTGCTCGGCCGTCGGCCGGGCCGTTCGCCTGGGCGTGCGGACGGCCCGGCGGACATCCTGGAAGGAGGGCAGTGATGGCGGCGCAGGCGCGGGAGCCACAAGGGTCGCAGGGTGCGGGGGAGGGGCGGCCAAGGGCTGGTGGCGCGCCTCGTCAGGCAGACGCTGGTCGTCTCGCCCCCGGGAGGCAGCACGCTGCCCCAGGGGCGGCCGCCCAGCAGGCGGGCGCCAGCCCAGGCGCCCTGGTGCCTGAGCTGCCACAGGAGGGTGCTTCCCGGCAGGTGGGCGCGGGCGCGCAGCCCGAGGTCGACCAGGCGCTGCGCGCGTTGGCTGACGGCAACCGGCGGGCGATCCTGGAGGTCATCCGCGCCGCGCCCCAGCCGGTGGGGGTAATAGCCCAGGAGGTAGGCCTGTCGCAGCAGGCGGCCTCCCACCACCTGGGGGTGCTGAGCCGGGCCGGGCTCGCCGTGAGCGCCCGCGAGGGCACCCGCCACCTCTACGCGGTGAGAACGGACGGCCTGGCTGCGGTGCGCTCCTACCTGGACGGCTTCTGGCCTACCCGGCTGGCTGCGCTCAAGGCGGCTGTCGAGGAGGGTGGGCAGACCCGGGAGGCTCCGAGGGGCCGGGAGAGCCGGGGGGAGCCGGGGGAGTTTGCCGGGCATGGATGAGTTCACCGACTCCATCGGGATCGCCGCCCCGCCGGAGGCGGTCTTTGCCTACCTCACTACCGCGGAGGGGATGACGGCGTGGATGGGGGAGTACGCGGACCTCGACCCGGTGCCCGGCGGCCGGTTCGCCGTCAATATCGCGGGTTACCCCGTACGGGGCGAGTTTCTCCACGTCGAGCCGCCGCACCGGGTCGTGGTGTCGTGGGGCTTCGCGGGAAGCGATGAGCTGCCCGCTGGGGCCTCGACGGTGGAGTTCCGTCTGACCCCCACCCGCGAGGGCACGAGGGTGGACCTGCGCCACTATGACCTGCCCGACGCCCAGGTGCCCGGGCACGCCGACGGGTGGGCGAACTTCCTGCCCCGCCTAGCCGCTGCCGGTGCCGGTGGCAACGCCGGACCCGACTACTGGCTGCCGCTGCCACACTGACCCGTCTCGGCCTGTCCCGGGGCCTCCCCGTCGGAGGCCGCCCGGGTCCGTCGGCTGGTGCGGCTGGATCGCACACTCCAACGACCCAGACAATGAGAGGACCATAACCGTGACTGAAACCGTGACTGAGGACCTGACTGAGGACGCTGCGCGCGGGAACGCCCCAGGCGCCCCGAGAGACGCCACTCTTGCTGCTCTTGCCGTCGTGCGGGGTTATCACCAGGCCTGGACTACTGGCGATGTCGAGGGTGCCATGCGTTATGTCGCTGACGACATCTTCTGCCGGGCGCCAGAAGCCGACTTTAGGGGCAAGGAGGATTATCGGGACTATATCGCCAGCTTCGCCCCTGAGCTCACCGGCATCGGCTGGATCGCTGAGATGGTTGAGGTGCTGGATGAGGAGCCAGCCGAGGGGGTCCGGATCGCGCTGTTCTACTACCCGCAGACCGCAGTGACCTCCACGACCCCGGCTGCTGAGCTCTTCACGGTCAGGGACGGCAGGATCGCCGAGAGCGTGCTGGCCTTCGACCGCATCGCCTACGTCCCGGCCGGGCCTGGTCCGGCCTCGGGTCCCGAGCCTGCCTCGCCTGGGACCGGGGCCCCAGCCGGGGATGTCGGCGACCCTGAGGGCCGCTGGTCTGCGGTTGAGGCGCCTGGTGCCGGTGGGAGCGGGAAGCCGGACGAGGACGAGGCTCCTGGTCGGGCCGAAGGAAAGGTCCGGACTGGCGGCAGTGCTGGCGGACCCGAGGGGGTGCGCTCCTCGTGAGCCCGGGGCAGTCGGAGCTCGTGGAGCGTCTCCGTGCGCTTCTGGCAGGCAAGGCGGTGGTGCGGGAGGTCTTCATGTTCGGTGGGTGGTCCTTCATGGTCAACGAGAGGCTTGTGGTCAGCGCCCTCAAGGACGGTGGCCTTCTGGTGCGGGTGGACGCCAGTCGGCACGACGAGCTGCTGGCCCGGCCGGGAGCCTCACAGGCGCAGATGGGTGCCGGGCGCAGCATGGGACCGGGCTGGCTCGAGGTCGGGGCATCTGCTCTCGGTGGACCTCCCGGTGAGGAGGCGCTGTCCTCCTGGCTGGCGCTGGCGCTCGAGCACAACAGGGCGCTCGCCGCGCGCGGGCGGTAGATGAGGCCAGAGCAGTCAGCGCCGCCGGGGACAGGGCGCTCGCCGCGCGCGGGCGGTAGGCGGGTCCGGACGGGCCACCCACCTGGCTGCTCCTTGAGTGGTGATCGCCGCGCGGGCGGTAGGCGGGCGCCTCGGGGCCTGGCTGTGCTGGGGCCCGTTGTGTGGTGGCGGGATTTGTACGCTCCTCTGGTGGTGCGTCTGGGGGCTGGTGGTCGTGGCTCGTGGGCTGGGTTGCACACGCTCGTTCTGGGGTCGGGCGCGAAAGCCGCGTGATTACGCGGATCCTGGTTTGACGCGTGACCGGTGTGCGGGGCTCCCATGTGCATCAAGGAGCGCGATGCACATGGGAGCCTTTCAGACCCTGCGAGCCCGTGTGGTGAAACGGCGTGATTCCGCGGATCCGTATAGATGCGGAGGAAGGTGGGCGTGTCGCCAGCTTCAGCGTCATGGGCGTCGGCTCGGGCTGGTGACCGGCTGCGGGCAGCCGGTCTGTGCCAGGTCTCCTCGGGCGGAGGTGCTCTCCGCCCTGCGCTCCGGCCCGGAGCGTCTGTGCCAGGTCTTCTCTGGCGGTAGGGCTGGCTGAGTGGGCTGTCGGGACGGGCACAGCAGGTAGAGGGCTGCTTGTGAGCCGCCTTCCGACTGCTGGTGCGCCAGGGGGCCTACGATGGGCGGCCACGCGGAAGCTAGGCCTATCGGGGCAAAAGTCCTTACCGATACCACAATATATTGTGTCTGTGAGGGAATCGCGATACCAGATGATGTGTTGTGGTGGTTGGAGGTGGCTCCCTTAAGGAGTAGGCTCAAGGCTGTCGCCGCCGTCCGGGAGGTCTGCGAGGGTGGCGACGGCGCCCGCCGGAGCTGGTCGTGTCAGTGCCAGCGGGCACCATGGCGCCCAGGGTCTGCAGGCCCTGGGCCGTACAAGAACAGCCTCCACCGACACCGAACCTGACCACGCCATCGGAGAGACCCGTGCTTGACCACACCAACGACCTCACTGGCGACACCGACCACGACACTGACGTCATCAGCAGTGTGGGTGGCGGCGAGGGTGCCGCCGCCCTGGCCCCTGCTGCCCTGGGCTCCGCTGCCTCGGACACCGATGTCCCGGCTCCCGCTGTCTCGGACACCGCCGCCCCGGGCTCTGCGGACTCCGCCGTCGTGCAGGGGGACCGCCCCCAGGTGGACGCGGTGTCCACCATCACCGAGTACCTGGACCGCTCTGACTGGCGCGTCAACGCCAACGCCAACCAGGGCTACTCCCTGGGCGGCATGATGCTCAACACCTCCGGCAAGGTGGTGGCCAACTACTGGCTGTCCCACGTCTACCCCGCCGTGGCCGGGCAGGCCCACCGCGACGCCGACCTGCACATCCACGACCTGGACATG
Organism: Actinomyces lilanjuaniae; assembly: GCF_003606385.1. Classification (NCBI taxonomy): domain Bacteria; kingdom Bacillati; phylum Actinomycetota; class Actinomycetes; order Actinomycetales; family Actinomycetaceae; genus Actinomyces; species Actinomyces lilanjuaniae. The sequence goes on from NZ_CP032514.1 coordinate 441,351, forward strand.
TTTGCCGGGTACTGCGCGGGCTGGTCGCTCAAGGACCTCCTTCAGCAGGGTCTCAACGGCGTCCCCGGCGCCATTGCCGCCGGCCCGGCCCGGCACTTCTCCTCCGCCGTGGGCCAGATCGTCAACTTCCTGGGAACGCTGCAAAACGAGTGGGCCGGGGCGCAGGCCTTCTCCTCCTTCGACACCTACATGGCGCCCTTCGTCCGCCTGGACTCCATGACCTACAAGCAGGTCAGGCAGTGCATGCAGGAGCTCATCTTCAACCTCAACGTTCCCTCCCGGTGGGGCACCCAGACCCCCTTTACCAACCTCACCTTCGACTGGACCTGCCCCGCCGACCTGCGCGACCAGCACCCGCTCATCGGTGATGAGGTGTGCGACTTCGCCTACGGCGACCTCCAGGCGGAGATGGACCTCATCAACCGTGCCTTCATGGAGGTCATGACCGAGGGCGACGCCGAGGGCCGGGTGTTCACCTTCCCCATCCCCACCTACAACATCACCCGGGACTTCGACTGGGACGCCCCCAACGCCGACCTCCTGTTCGCCATGACCGCGAAGTACGGCCTGCCCTACTTCCAGAACTTCATCAACTCCGAGCTCGACCCAGGCATGATCCGCTCCATGTGCTGCCGCCTCCAGCTGGACCTGCGCGAGCTGCTCAAGCGCGGCAACGGTCTGTTCGGCTCCGCCGAGCAGACTGGCTCCGTCGGCGTGGTCACCGTCAACATGGCCCGCCTGGGCTACCTGCACGCCGGGGACGAGTCCGCCCTGACCGCCCGCCTGGACGAGCTCCTGGAGGTCGGGCGCGACACCCTGGAGCTCAAGCGCGAGGTCATCCAGCACCACATCGACGCCGGGCTGTTTCCCTTCACCAAGCGGTACCTGGGCACCCTGGACAACCACTTCTCCACACTGGGCGTCAACGGCATGAACGAGATGGTCCGCAACTTCACCCGCCACGAGCCCGGTGGCGGCTACGACATCACCGACCCGCGCGGTCACGCCATGTGCGTGCGCATCCTCGACCACGTGCGCCAGCGCATGGTGGCCTTCCAGGAGGCCACCGGGCACCTCTACAACCTGGAGGCAACGCCCGCCGAGGGCACCACCTACCGGTTCGCCAAGGAGGACCGTAGGCGCTACCCCGACATCCTCCAGGCCGGCACCGACTCCAACCCGTACTACACCAACTCCTCCCAGCTGCCCGTGGGCTACACCGACGACCCCTTCACCGCCCAGGAGATGCAGGAGGAGCTCCAGACCAGGTACACCGGCGGCACCGTGCTCCACCTCTACATGAACGAGCGCATCTCCTCCGCGCAGGCCTGTAAGGAGCTGGTGCGCCGCAGCCTCACCGCCTTCCGCACCCCCTACATCACGATCACCCCCACCTTCTCCATCTGCCCCGTCCACGGCTACCTGGTCGGGGAGCACACCACCTGCGGCAGGTGCGCCGCCGCGCACCCCGAGGCCGAGCCGGTGGAGTGCGAGGTGTGGACCCGGGTCATGGGCTACTTCCGCCCCGTGCGCTCCTTCAATATCGGCAAGAAGGGCGAGTACGCCGAGCGGCAGATGTTCACCGAGCAGGCGGCAGGTGACCACGGTGAGCCGGTCTCTCGCCTGGCGACGGTGGGCGCCTGACGGACGCGTCCTGCCTCGGCCGTGCCTGCGCACCTCCCACCGTCTCCCCCCGCTGCGTTACCTGGCAGCGGGGGGAAGGACCAAGCCCGTGCCTGTCGCCGTGCTGACGACCTGGTCATTGCCGGGCTGGTCCCCCTGAGCACCGTCGACTGGCCCGACCACCTGACCGCCACGGTCTTCACCCAGGGTTGCCCCTGGAGGTGCACCTACTGCCACAACCAGGCTCTCATCCCCACACAGGCGCCGGGCCTGGTGGCCTGGCGGGAGGTCCGCGACCTGCTGGCCAGGCGAGCGGGCCTGCTCGACGGCGTCGTCCTCACCGGGGGAGAGCCCCTGCGCCAGGCTGCTCTGGCCGACGCTGCCGCCGAGGTGCGCGAGGCAGGGTTCGCCGTCGGCCTGCACACGGCGGGTGCCTACCCCCGCAGGCTGCGCGACCTGGTGAGGCAGGGCCTGCTCGACTGGGTGGGCCTGGACGTCAAGGCCCTGCCCGAGCACTACCAGGAGGTGGTCGGCCGCCCGCACGCCGGGGCCAGGGCCTGGGAGAGCCTGCGGGTTCTCCTGGAGGCGGGCGCGGGCCGCGGGGGGTCGCACGGCGGAGGCCTGCGCGGCAGGAGCCCAGGCGGCAGCGCGCCGGGCAGGCTCCCCGACGTCGAGGTGCGCACCACCGTGGTGCCCGGGGATGTCACTGCTGACGACGTCTACGAGGTCGCCCGGCGCGTGCACGACATGGGTGCGCACACCTACGCTCTCCAGCAGGCCCGTAGCAAGGGGACACGGGAGGGGTTCGTCGCCACCGCCCCCGGGTGGGACGCCCAGTGCGAGGACCTGGCTGCCCGCATCGAGGCCCTGGGGTGGGAGAGGTTCACCTACCGGCCAGCCTGACCCGGGGCGTCCCGGCTGCTCGGAGCGCTGCGGTCGTGCGTGGGGGCTCCGGTAAGCACCTGGTCCAGGCGGGCTGTACGCGGCCCGCCCCCGCCAGCGCGCAGCGTGCCTCCCTGAGGGCTACGGGGCTCAGGGAGGCACGCTGCTCAGCGCCGCTTCCGGCGGGTCCGGGGCGCTCGGCCTGCTGCCGCTTCTGCTTCTTTCCCACCCCCTTGTCCTTCCGGGTGATCTGTCGGCCCCTCCCGGCCTTCCGCTGTTTCTCCCGGGTGCGCCGGGGCCGTTGGGCTCCTCGCCTCCTGGCCGCGACCACCAGTCCCAGGGCGGCTCCCGTCATCACCAGGGCGGCGGTGACCCAGGTGGCAGGGTTGGTGGTCCAGGAGGTGTCCCGGGACTGTTCGGCATAGCCGGAGGCGGTGACCCCCTCGGTCAGGGCGTCCGCGTCCTCCCAGGTGACGGTCCTGCCGGATACTGAGCCGCCCTCGGCCTCGGTGACGCTCCCGGGGAAGGTCACCGAGACCCGGGTGTCCACCAGGGTGTTGAAGGAGGCGGCGGTGGAGCCCCCCGTGGTGTCCTGATCTCCCTGCGTGGGGTCCAGCGCCGCAGGGTCGCCCCCCAGGTCGGGGGCGGCAAGGTTGACGGTGTAGACGTCGCCGTCACGCACCACGATCGCACCCTCCCCGGCCTCGGAGGCCTCCGGGACCGCCACGCCGGTAATTGTCACCAGGCAGCCGACCTCGTCGTTGCCGCCGGAGAGGGGCTCGGCCTCGACCTGGGCGTCCTGGGAGACCTCAAGGACCTCGGGGTCCGCCATCGTGGCGCAGTCCCCCTCGCTGCCGATTACCTCCCCGGTAGTGTCTCGCATCTCCAGGGTGATGTCATAGGTGCCCGTCGGGGTGATCGTCATGTCCATCTCCAGGGTGCAGCCCGACAGGGCCAGGCAGGCCAGGGCGCAGGACACGGCGGGCCTTCCCAGGCGGTGCGGGCGGGAGTGCTGGGACATATGAGGCAGGCTACATGCGTCATGGCGCAGCTCGCCCGGGCACGCCCGGACCGCGTCGCCACCGCGTCGCCACCGCGTCGTTACCGTCTTCACTGAGGGCGGAACAGGGATGCCGTACTCCCGCCCAGAGGGCAAAAACCGCTTTATGTGGGCGAAAGCATCCCTGTCGCGGGTCTCTGCGGGGTACTGCTGGGACCTTCGGCGACGTGACCCCGCAGCTGCGGTGGGGAAGGATAGGTGCTGACTACCTCTGTCAGTAACTGACCCCCTTAGGAAGGGACTCGCATGACTGTGTCCGAGCAGGACGTCCGCTCCGCTGCTCCCGCCAACGCTCCCGAGGACGTGATCGAGTTCGTCACGCGCATCGCCGAGCTCGGTAAGCCCGAAAGCGTCTACTTCGCCGACGGCAGCGACGAGGAGTGGGACCGCCTCACCACGGAAATGGTGGAGTCCGGCACCTTCGTCCGCCTCAACCCCGACAAGCGTCCCAACTCCTTCCTGGCGCGCTCGCTGCCCAGCGACGTCGCTCGCGTGGAGTCCCGCACCTTCATCTGCTCCGAGAAGGAGGAGGACGCCGGGCCGACCAACAACTGGTACGACCCAGCGGAGATGAAGAAGATCCTCAACGAGAAGTTTGACGGCGCCATGCGCGGCCGCACCCTCTACGTGATCCCCTTCTCCATGGGTCCCCTGGGTGGCCCCATCTCCCAGCTGGGCATCGAGATCACCGACTCCCCCTACGTCGTGGTCAACATGCGCATCATGACCCGCATGGGTGCTGCCGCCATGGACCTCATCAACGAGGGCCGCACCTGGGTGCCCGCCGTCCACTCCGTGGGCGCCCCCCTGGCCCCGGGGGAGAAGGACACTGCGTGGCCCTGTAACGAGGAGAAGTACATCACCCACTTCCCCGAGACCAACGAGATCTGGTCCTACGGCTCGGGCTACGGCGGCAACGCGCTGCTGGGCAAGAAGTGCTACGCGCTGCGCATCGCCTCCACCATGGCCCGCCGCGACGGCTGGATGGCTGAGCACATGCTCATCCTGCGCCTCACTGAGGAGAAGTCCGGCAAGCAGTACCACGTGAGCGCCGCCTTCCCCAGCGCCTGCGGCAAGACCAACCTCGCCATGCTGCGTCCCACCATCCCCGGGTACAAGGTGGAGACCGTCGGCGACGACATCGCCTGGATGCGTCCCGGGCCGGACGGCACCCTGCGCGCCATCAACCCTGAGGCCGGCTTCTTTGGTGTGGCGCCGGGTACCTCCTACGACACCAACCCGATGGCCATGGACACGATGCGTGAGAACACCATCTTCACCAACGTGGCCCTGACCGACGACGGTGACGTGTGGTGGGAGGGCATCGACGCCCCGCTGCCCGACCACCTTATCGACTGGCAGGGCAACGACTACACCCCGGCCGACGCCGAGGCCGGCAAGAAGGCTGCCCACCCCAACTCCCGCTTCACTACCCCGGCCTCACAGTGCCCAATCATCTGCCCGGACTGGGAGGCCCCTGAGGGCGTGGCTATCGACGCCATCCTCTTCGGCGGGCGCCGTGCCTCCAACGTCCCTCTGGTGGCCGAGCAGTACGAGGCCGCCCACGGCGTGTTCATCGGCGCCTCCGTGGCCTCCGAGGTCACCGCCGCTGCCCTGGACGCCAAGGTTGGCTCGTTGCGACACGACCCCTTCGCCATGCTGCCCTTCTGCGGCTACCACATGGCCGACTACTGGTCCCACTGGCTGGAGATGCAGGAGAAGCTGGGGGACAAGTTCCCCAAGGTGTACCAGGTCAACTGGTTCCGCAAGGACGAGGACGGCAAGTTCATCTGGCCCGGCTTCGGTGACAACTCCCGCGTGCTGGATTGGATCGTGCGCCGGGCCGCTGGCGAGGTCGAGGCCGTTGACGGTGTGACGGGCCGCTACCCCAAGTTCGAGGACTTCAACCTGGAGGGGACTGACCTGGACGAGGCTGACTGGGCCAAGCTCTTCGAGATCAACCCCGACGCCTGGGCTGCGGAGATGGACGACACCGAGGAGTACTTCAAGCAGTTCGGTGACAAGCTCCCCGCTGCTATCACCGAGCAGCTCGCGAAGTTCCGCGAGCGCATTGAGGAGGCCCGCAAGGCCTGACGCCATCACGGTGGTGCGCTGCCGTTGACGAGGCTCCCGACCCTGAGGGTCGGGAGCCTCGTTACTGGCGTGTGGGCGCGATCTGTCTGCTGGCAGAGACGTGCCTTTGTGTGTGGTTAGGCGTGTCTGGCTGGTTGGTCGCGTCGCGCGGTGTTGGCGTGTCCACAGCGGCCACAAACGCCTCGGCTGGTTACATGATCCTTTAAGAGAACCGCGTGATTGGGGCCTTCTGGTGTCCTGCCCGGGGTGCGGCTGACCCGTTTGTGGCCGCCTTGGACACCTCGTCCTGGTGACGCTGCCTGGAGAGCAGGAGCCCGGGCACCTCCTGGGCGACCTTCCCCTGGCGGACGTCCTTGCCCGTGAAGCGGGCGACACCGAACCCCCGGCGCACCAGCTCGCGGTCCCGGCGGCGGTCCAGACCGAACCGGTACTCGCTGGCGTGGTAGGCGTATCCGTCCAGCTCCAGCACCAGCCAGCCCTCGACAACGATGTCCACCTCACCGACCCCAGGCACGACCACCCCGTCCTCGAACGCCACACCCACACGACACAGCTGCAGCCGCGCCAGCGTCTCCAACGGCGAGCGCGAACGAGGACTGGCTAGGCTCAGACGTTCCCTGGCTCGGGCTGAGCCAGGTCCGTGAAGCAGCGCCTTGATGGCAGAGGACGTGGTGTCCTCCTCGTGGAGGGCGGCGTCGCAGGCCATGAGCGGGGCCTCGGCACTGGGGTGGCAGCGCAGGAACCGAGCCAGCGCGAGGTCAACTGGCGCAACCGGAAAGCTTGTGGGGGACGGCGGAGTCAGTGCGCGCTCGACGTGGAGGACTTCCCGGCGCACCGGTGCGAACCTGCGCTTGTCCGGAACAGCGATGTGAATCGGTTGCTCGGGCCCGGTGGTCGGATACCCGTAGTAGCGGGCAGCAGTCCGGCAGGTCACGACCCCTCCGTGGATCCGGGCTAGGAGGATGGCCTTCTCCGTGCCGGGCACTGCGATGACCCCGTGGGGGTGAGAGAGGAGATCGTTGGCCTCAACGAGCCGGGCCACCTGCCTGCGCTCGGTGCGGTCGAGACGCAGGTCCCGCATCCGGACTGCTCCGTAGCAGCCGCGTACTCGCGCCAGGATGTCGTCTCTGCTGTCCATGGAGCCATCGTCGGAACGGGGCAGGCAGGAGGGCAAGGAGGTCGAATAGGCCCTGCGGACAGGGACGTTACGCAGGTCCCCTGTGGGGCCCTTGCTGGGATGCTGGTCAGGGAAGCGGCTGACCGGCACACAGCCGAGTACGCCTGCCACACCTACTGTCGTCACCCAGGTCTGTCTCGCTAGGCTAGGGCCGTGAAGATCCTGTTGCTGGGGTCCGGCGCGCGCGAGCACGCCCTGGCCCGCGCCCTTGCTTCCGACCCTGCCACCACCGAGCTCGTTGTCGCTCCCGGCAACCCCGGCACCGCGAACGTGGGCACTAATCTCCACATCGACCCTAGTGCTCCGGATGAGGTCGTGGACCTAGCCAGCCAGATGGAGGCGGACCTGGTGGTTGTCGGCCCGGAGGCGCCCCTGGTGGCGGGTGTGGCCGACGCCGTGCGCGAGGCGGGCGTGCCCTGCTTCGGCCCTGGTGCGCAGGCGGCCCGTCTGGAGGGATCCAAGTCCTTCGCCAAGGAGGTCATGGCTGCAGCCGGGGTGCCCACGGCAGCCTCGGTCGCGTGCTCCACCCCGGAGGACCTGCGTGCAGCCCTGGACCGCTTTGGCGCCCCTACGTGGTCAAGGAGGACGGCCTGGCCGCAGGCAAGGGTGTCGTGGTCACCCCCGACCGTGAGGCTGCCCTGGAGCACGGTCTGGCCTGCCTGGCCAGGGAGGGAGGGCGTGTTGTCGTCGAGGACTACCTGGACGGCCCGGAGGTCTCCGTCTTCTGCGTCAGCGACGGAGCCACCGTCCGCCCCCTGGCGCCCGCCCAGGACTTCAAGCGCCTGGGTGACGGCGACGAGGGCCCCAACACCGGTGGTATGGGTGCCTACACCCCCTTGGGCTGGGCGCCAGCCGACCTGGCAGAGCGCGTGGTGCGGGAGGTTGCCCAGCCGGTTGTTGACGAGATGGCCCGACGTGGTACCCGCTTTATCGGCCTGCTGTACTGCGGCCTGGCCCTGACCCGGGAGGGGCTGCGCGTGGTGGAGTTCAACGTGCGCTTCGGCGACCCGGAGACCCAGGCAGTCCTGGCTCGCCTGACCTCCTCCCTGCCTGAGCTGCTACACGCCGCCGCTACCGGTCACCTGGGCGAGGTGCCTGAGCCCACCTGGAGCGACCAGGCTGCGGTTGACGTCGTCCTGGCCGCTCCCGGATATCCCGGTACGGTGACTACCGGCGGGCACGTGACCGGGGTGGAGGCTGCAGAGGCGCTCGATGGGGTGCACGTGCTCCACGCCGGCACCTCCCGGGACGAGGAGGGGAGGCTGGTCGCCGCCGGGGGGCGGGTCCTGTCCGTGGTCGCTGTGGGGGCGGACGTGGCCGCTGCCCGGGCGCGTGCCTATGAGGCGGTGGCCAGGATCCACCTCGGCGGTGCCCACTACCGCCGGGACATTGCAGCGGGGCGGTGAGTCCGGCCCGCCCGGTTCGCGCGTGAGCCGCCCGGTTCGCGTATGAAGGGCTGGGCCGCTTGAGCTCTGCAGGCTCCCAGCAGCGTCCTCGCACCCTGGCCCGCGCAGTGGCAGGATGCGGTCATGACTTCTCCCGCCAACCCTGCTCCCTCGGCGGCCCCGCACGTTGCCCCCGGTGCCGTGGAGCCGGGACGTGGAGCCCGTGAGGGCACGGGCTCCACGCGTCCGGGTCACCGCGCTGGTCCGCACTCACCCGGGGAGGTTCCCGTCCCGCCCCGGCTGCCCGGGTGGGAGCACCACCTCAGCGGGAAGGTGCGTGACGTCTACGTGCCCGCTGCGCACGGCCCCTGGGCGGGGCGTGACGTCCTCCTCGTCGTCGCCTCGGACCGCATCAGTGCCTACGACCACGTCCTGCCCACCCCCGTCCCGGGCAAGGGCGCGGTACTGACCGCCCTGACCGCCTGGTGGCTCGACCAGCTGTCGGACATCGTCGCGGGCCACCTGCTCAGCCTGGACGTGCCCCAGGAGGTGGCCGGGCGGGCCATGGTCTGCCAGCGCCTGGACATGTACCCCGTGGAGTGCGTGGCCCGCGGCTACCTCACCGGCTCCGGCCTGGCCGAGTACCGCGCCCACGGAACCGTGTGCGGCATAGGCCTGCCCGGCGGCCTGGGGGAGGCCTCCCGCCTGCCCGAGCCGGTCTTCACCCCCGCTGCCAAGGCCGGTCTGGGCAGTCACGACGAGAACATCACCTTCGAGCAGGTTCAGGCCCTGGTTGGTTCCCAGGCGGCCTCGGACCTGCGTCGTACCACCCTGGAGGTCTACGCCCGAGCGGCAGACCTCGCCCACGAACGCGGCATCATCCTGGCTGACACCAAGCTCGAGCTCGGCACCGATGTCGGGGGGCGCCTGGTCCTGGCCGACGAGGTCCTCACCCCCGACTCCTCCCGGTTCTGGCCCGCCGACGCCTGGACGCCCGGGCAGCCCACCCCGTCCTTTGACAAGCAGTACGTGCGAGACTGGCTCACCTCACCCGCCTGTGGGTGGGACCCTGCTAGCGGCCAGGCGCCCCCGCCCCTGCCCGACGACGTCGTAGACCGCACCCGGCAGCGCTACCTGGAGGCCTACGAGCGGCTCACCGGTGGTCCTCTGGCAGCCTGAGGTGGTCGTGGCGCACCCGGGCGAGGACGGCGCGGGCCGCCGCGCCCGCAGGACCGTCCCAGCCTCCTGGTCGTCCGGGTCCGCGTCCTGGCCCGGACCGGGTCCTTTGCCTGGCCCATGCCCTAGCCTGGCCTCCCGTGGCCTCCGCATCGACAGGAAGCAGCCTGTATGACACCCTCACGATCTTTTCGCCCTGGCCTCGGCTTCGGCGTGGCCCTGGGGCTGGCCGTCCTTGTGGTCGTCCTGGCGCTGGCGGCGGCGGTCAGCGGCGCCCTGGGGGCGCGGGGAGCCTCGAGCATCCTGGGTGGAACCGCCCTTGTCCTGGTGGGGCTCGGGCTCCTGGCGGTACTGAGGGTCCCGGCCCGGTCCCTGGTGGTCAACGCCCCCCGCCTGCGCCTGGAGCGCAACCGGGCCAGGGCGGCGCGGGAGCGCAGCAGGCAGCGCGAGGCGGATGGCTTACGCGGGAGCCGAGGCCGGGCCGGCAGGCGCAGGGGGCTCCGGGACGACTCACCCGAGGGCGCGCTCGTGCCGATGGTGGTGCCGGGTACCGACGTGGTCATCCCTGAGTCTACGGGCAGGAGGGAGCTGACCACGCTGGACGTCGTCTCCGGGCCGGTGACGACGGCGCTGGCTGCGACCCGGGTCGGCCGTGCCGCCGACGAGCGCCTGGCCGGGACGACGACGGGGGAGACCCTGGTGCGGGTCGGCCAGCTGCTTGCCGGTGCCCTCGGCTTCATCCTTCTCGCACTGGGCCTGGCCTCGATTCTGGGGCAGGTGCTGTCGTGACACCGCGTGATCGTCGTCCCGAGGAGGAGCAGGGACCGGTGGACTGGGGGACCGGCAGGTCCGCAGGCCAGGCCCGTCCGGGCCGCTCCCGCGTCGACGTCGGGACCGGAGGAGCCTGGCGGGGCGGCGGGAGCCAGGCTGGAAGGGCCGGAAACGCTGAGAGTGTCGGTGCGGCTGGTAGTGCCCGTACGGCTAGCGGCCCCACCGTTGGCGACACTGACGACCCAGGTAGGTCAGACAAGCCTGGCGGTCCCGACTGGGGCGTGGGTCGCGGACCAGCACCTCACGAGCCTACGCCGGGGCAGCGGGCACGAACCCCCTGGCCTGCTTCCGTGCGCAGGCAGCGCCTGGCGGGGGTGGTCTTCGCCCTGGTCGGCCTGGTCACGGCCACCTTCTCCGCCATGAACCTGGCCGAGAACGCCGAGGCCGGACGCCTGTGGGTCCCGCCGTGGCTAGTGGCTGTCCTGGGTGGGGCGGGGCTGGTTGCTGCGGCCGGCTACCTGGCCTGGGCCGGGGGCGCCCCGGTGCGCCACGAGGAGCAGCGCTGGCAGCCCCGGCTCCTGGACGCTGCGGCTGGTCTGACAGCCGGGAGGGTGCAGGTTGCTGACCCGGCCCGGCTCCTCGCAGGCTCCGGGAGCGGGCAGGGCGACTCCGGGGACGCGTACCTCGACGGGGTCGACGGACGGCCTGACGGGCGGGCCGGGAGCGGCTGGGGCGCCGAGCCTGGCGGGACCGCCGGGGGTGTCCCTGGCCAGCCGGACAGGGCCGCGGAAGGCTCCCCGCCCCTGCGGGTGAGCGTGAACTCGGCACCCCGGCCGATCATGGGGGCCTCGACCGTGGAGCAGTCCGTGCACGCGCCTGCGGGGGTAGCCGGGGCGGTAGGCGGCTTCATGATGGCGGCGGCGGTGGTCTGCGCGGTTCTTGCCCTGGTGCTGGGGCCGTCCTGGCTCATCGCAACCGCTGCCCTGTCCCTGGGCGGGCTGGTGTCCGTCAGGTTGGCAGGTGACTGGCTGGGAGTCGTCTGAGCGGCACATTTTTGGTGTCAGCTCCTGCGGCGGTGCACTGAGCCACTGCCGACTCTGCGGTTCCTCCTCTGCGCACCGGTAGACAAGGAGTCCAGGATGTGCAGGGTGGGAGAGGGAGCCGGGTAGGCTGGGGTCAGCATCCACCCCCACCGTTCTCAGGAGCACCGATGGGACGCATCGTCGTCGAGGTTATGCCTAAGCCCGAGATCCTGGACCCTCAGGGTAAGGCTGTCGTGGCCAGTCTGCCTCGCCTCGGGTTCGAGCAGTTCACTGCGGTACGCCAGGGCCGGCGCTTCGAGCTGACCGTGGAGGGGCCGGTCACCCAGGCCCACCTTGACGCGGCTCGTCAGGCGGCCGACACGCTCCTGTCCAACCCGATCATCGAGGACGTCGTCTCTGTTGCCGAGCTTCCCGGCGACTCCTTCGGTGACGCCGCCGCGCAGGTGGCTGGGTCGACTGGTGCGGTTGAGGCTGGCGCTCCTGTGGCAGGCAGCGGGCGCTACGACGCCGAGGAGGCCCAGGCGTGAGCACGCTCGTCCGCATCGGTGTCATCACCTTTCCCGGGACCCTGGACGACATCGACGCCGCCCGGGCCGTGCGCCTGGCCGGGGCGGAGCCGGTGCGCCTGTGGCACAAAGACGCGGACCTGCACGGCGTGGACGCCGTCGTGATCCCCGGAGGCTTCTCCTACGGCGACTACCTGCGCTGCGGTGCGATCGCCCGCTTCGCCCCGGTCATGGGGGAGGTTCTCGCCGCTGCCGGGCGGGGCATGCCGGTACTGGGTATCTGCAACGGCTTCCAGGTGCTTGCCGAGGCTCACCTGCTGCCCGGTGCCCTCATCCGTAACGACCACCAGCGCTTTGTCTGCACCGAGCAGCGTCTGAGGGTGGAGTCCTGTGACACAGCCTGGACCAGCCACTACGACGACGGCCAGGAGATTGTCGTCCCCATGAAGAACGGGGAGGGGAACTTCATCGCTTCCTCGGACGAGCTCGATCGGCTGGAGGGGGAGGGGCTGGTGGTCTTCCGCTACCTAGGGGGCAACCCCAACGGGTCGGCGCGTGACATCGCCGGGGTGCGTAACGAGCGCGGCAACGTGGTGGGGCTCATGCCTCACCCTGAGCACGCCGTGGAGCCAGGCTTCGGCCCGGCCTCGCCAGCCGGGCCGCGCACGGGTACTGACGGACTGGGGGTCTTCTGCTCTGCCGTCCGGTCCCTCGTGACGGCCTGACATCCTGTCTGAGGCGCGCGCCTGAGATGCTGTCTGGGCTGACCTGTGGCTGCCTGGTGCCCGACGCTTGTCCGTCGCCCTGTCCCCTGCTGCGCCGGTGGACGCGGGCTCTGAGAGAGGCCTGGCTAGAGCAGGAGGCCTGGGGCGGTCAGTCCCAGGAGCGGACGCGAGCGTCTCTGCGAGAGACCGGGCGACAGCGGGAGCTCCGTAGGCAGGCGGGTCCCAGATCAGGTATGGACACTGCTAAGGCTGCTCTGCGGGGCGCTCCGTAGGCAGGCGGGTCCCAGTGTGGTCGAGGGTGCCGGGTAGGGGCCGAGTGCTCCTTGCGACACGCCCTCCGGAGGCGCCTGGTGCTGTAGTTGTTCCGGCTCCTCGTCCGAGCGGGCACGCAGCCGGGAGACGAGGGCCGCGATCGTGTGGGGTGGGGTGCCCCGGCCCCTACCAGATCCGGAGCCAGGTGTCTTTGTGGTTGTCCACAGAACCTCGTCAGCCTTGTGGGTTACGTGCCTCAGAGGAGCGGGGTCATGGGGATCGATCGGCGTGACCACCCGTGTCCGGCGGGTGTGAGATGTAACCGTCCTTGTGCTGCTACCTGTTCGTCTTGAGAGCTGGACCGCGTGGGACGAGGACCGTGGCAGGTGGGCCGCTGACCGTCGGCTCGCCACGCGGCCCCGGCTCGATGTGTGCCACCGCAGGGGTGTACTGATTCCATGACGCATTGTTTTCCTTGGTCTCACAGTGTTTTGCGCTGTTGCGGATGGCGGTACGGCGAGCGTGCGGGCGGCGGGAAGTGCTCTGCGGGATACCGGAGAGACCGGGTGACCCACCCCGCCGTTACCGTCCGGTCCGGTGACCCGCCCTCCTCCAGGGCGCGGAGGCCTGTGCTCCAGGTTGCGGTGAGACGTCTGTCGTCTCTCTGCCGAAGGGACGGTACCGGTGCTCTGCGATTCCCCACCGGGGGACAGCCGCCTGTGGATAGTGCCTGTGGAGAAGAGTACCGGTGACCCGGGACGGGCTATGCCGACCCGCACTACCTGCCGCCTCGGTCGGTGGTGCTGTAGCGCGTGCCTGGGACAGGAGGAGACGATGCCGGCCCCTGTCCCACAACCGGAAGTGCCGATTTATATCCGGTTGTGTCCAGGTGTACCTGGCTTCCCGAGGCCGGGCTCTGGCGGTGTCGGGTACCTGCCGGGCTCGGGGGAAGGAACCCAGACCAGTGGTGCAGCGAACCAGGATGCACCGTACCTGCCGGGCTCGGGGAAGGAACCGTGCGTGGCGGTTTCAGGATCTTGTGGGTGCTACGGGGCCTGTGCCGTCACGGGACGACGCGGGTGAGGATCTCCAGCATGTCCTGCAGGTGGCGGTTGGGCAGGAACTCCCGGCGCACGGACTCGTGCGCGGCCGCGCCCATCTCTGCCGCACGCTCCGGGAACAGCAGCAGGTCCGCCACGGCACTGGCCCAGGCGGCGCCATCGGCCGGGTCCACCAGGACCCCGTCCACCCCGTCCTCGATCTGGTCGCGGATACCGCCGACGGCTGAGGCCACGACAGGGACCTTCTTCCACATGGCCTCGGCGACAGTCAGCCCGAAGGCCTCTACCAGGGAGCGCTGGGTGACCACCGAGCTGACCCGCTGTACCGCGTTGACCACCGTGGCGTTGACCTCGCGGTCCTCCATGCTTGCTGCGGCCACGTGGATGCGGGAGGCCACCGACTCCGGCAGCACTGAGCACCGTTCCACCACGGCTGCCAGGACCGCGGCCGCCTCCGGGTCGTGACCGGGATCCGGTGCAGGGCCCAGGAGCAGCAGGTGGCAGTCCTGCGGCAGCAGGCTGAGGTGTCGGGTAAAGGCCTCCACCAGCTCCAGCCCGCCCTTGAGGCGGTCCCAGCGGCTGACCTGGGTGACGACCCGGCAGCCCAGCGGAACCGGCCCGCCCGCCAGGACGGGGTCCTCCGCCAGTCCCCGGAAGGCGTCTGCACGCCCGTCGTGGCGGACGAAGGGGACCGCCTGGAAGGGCGCCTCCCCGGCGAAGATACCCGACAGCCGAGCCACCGACCAGGACTCGTCCAGGTCCAGGACCCGGTTCTTGGGCGAGTCGGCGTCGATGGAGGGCGCCAGGACGGCGCAGCGCTCCTCCTCGATGTAGGGCGGCCGGTACTCGGGCCGGGACACCACCACCAGGTCCACGTCCTCCAGGTACCTGTCCAGGAAGGCCCAGGCGTAGTCCGCGGCGTCCCCGGTCGCGGCCGCCCCGGCGTGGCAGCGCCACACCACGGAGGCCCCTGTGGCCCGCACGGCCTTGGCCAGGCCCGCGGTGGGCGGGTCGTGCAGGATCACGACGTCGCCCTCGCGCAACTCCTCGACGACGTTGTCCGCGTTGGAGGCCAGGACGTGCTCATAGACGTCGCGCTGTCTGTCCCCGAGCCTGCCGCCGTCTCCCTGGTCGCCGTGGACGCCCGCGTACAGGCGGGCGGCGATCTGCTGGAACTGCGCGGGGGCGTCCAGCGTCAGCCACCGGGCGTCCAGGCCTGCCCCACGGGCATAGCCCACCAGCGGCCCCGTGATCTCGGCAGGACCGGCCCCGGCGGCCGAGGGCGTCACCGTCCACACGGTGCGGCCTTCCAGCAGGGCGTGGGCTGCGGTCACGGTGTCGCGCAGACGACGGACAGCGACCTCGTCAAGGTGGCTCTCAAGGTGCGACAGCGGCAGCGGGGCGACGTCGATGGCTCTCATGGTCCGATCTTCCCCCGAAATCGTGTGAGGGGCAGCACTTTGATCTCCTGAGTGTCGTGCGGCTCAGGGTGAGGGGGAGCGACGACGGTGACACCGGGCGGGTAGGGGACGGGCTGTCGGCACTCTTGCGAGGGAGTTCGGGTACAGGTGACACCGGGCGGGTAGGGGAGGGCAGGTATTCTCGCCTGCGGACCCGTGCGCCTCCTCGGCCACCGTTCTCGGCCCACCATCGACTACCAGGACTCGACCACCAGGAGCACCCATGGCCCCCGACCGCGACGCCCGCGCCCCGCACGTCCCCGCTCCTGCGGAGCACCCCGACACGGTGGCTGACGCCCGGACCACTCCTGACCGGGAGATGCCCTGGGCCGAGCTTGGCCTCAAGGCGGAGGAGTACGACTCCATCCGCTCCCTGCTGGGCAGGCGGCCCACGGCCGCCGAGCTGGCCATGTACTCGGTCATGTGGTCCGAGCACTGCTCCTACAAGTCGTCCAAGGTCCACCTGCGCCGCTTCGGCGAGACCACCACGCCCCGGATGCGCGAGCACCTCCTGGTGGGCATGGGGGAGAACGCCGGCGTGGTCGACATCGGGGACGGCTGGGCCGTGACCTACAAGGTGGAGTCCCACAACCACCCCAGCTTCGTGGAGCCCTACCAGGGGGCGGCCACCGGAGTGGGCGGGATCGTGCGCGACATCATCTCCATGGGGGCGCGCCCTGTGGCGGTCATGGACCAGCTGCGCTTCGGTGCGGTGGACCACCCCGACACCGCCCGCGTGGTCCACGGGGTCGTGGCCGGCGTGGGCACCTACGGCAACAGCCTGGGCCTGCCCAACATCGGCGGCGAGACCGAGTTCGACCCCTCCTACCAGGACAACCCCCTGGTCAACGCCCTGTGCGTGGGGGTGCTGCGTCACGAGGACATCCACCGGGCCTCTGCGTCCGGGGCGGGCAACAAGGTGGTGCTCTTCGGGGCGCGCACCGGTGGCGACGGCATCGGTGGCGCCTCCATCCTGGCCAGTGAGTCCTTCGAGGACGGCGTGCCTGCCAAGCGCCCCAGCGTGCAGGTGGGGGACCCCTTCATGGAGAAGGTGCTCATCGAGTGCTGCCTGGAGCTGTTCGGCGCGGGCCTGGTGCTGGGCATCCAGGACCTGGGCGCGGCGGGCATCTCCTGCGCCACCTCCGAGCTGGCCTCCAACGGGGACGGGGGCATGCACGTGGACCTGGAGAAGGTCCTCCTGCGCGACCCCACCCTCACCGCCGGGAGATCCTCATGAGCGAGTCCCAGGAGCGGATGATGGCTGTCGTCGCCCGGACAGGCTTGACGCCTTCATGGCGGTCATGGACACCTGGGACGTCGAGGCCAGCGTCATCGGGGAGGTCAACGGCTCGGGACGCCTGACCATTGACCACTTCGGGAGCGCATCGTCGACGTCGACCCGCGCACCGTGGCGCACGAGGGTCCTGCCTACAACCGGCCCTACGCCCGCCCCGCCTGGCAGGACGCACTGAACGCCGACACCACCGACCGCCTGGAGCGTCCGGGCACCGCCGCCGGGCTGAGCGCCCAGGTGCGCGAGGTCCTTACCAGCCCCAACCAGGCGTCACCCGCCTGGGTCACCGACCAGTACGACCGCTTCGTGCGCGGCGCCACCGCCCTGTCCCAGCCCGACGACGCTGGCGTCATCCGTGTGGACGAGGCCACTGGTCGCGGTGTCGCCATCGCCACCGACGCCAACGGGCGCTTCACCAAGCTCGACCCGGCCACCGGGGCCGCCCAGGCCCTGGCCGAGTCCTACCGCAACGTGTGCACCGTGGGCGCGCGGCCCCTGGCCGTTACCGACTGTCTCAACTTCGGCTCCCCGGAGGACCCCGACGCCATGTGGCAGCTGGTGGAGGCTGTCAACGGCCTGGCCCAGGCCTGCGCCGTCCTGGAGGTGCCGGTC
Source organism: Actinomyces lilanjuaniae (assembly GCF_003606385.1). Lineage (NCBI taxonomy): Bacteria > Bacillati > Actinomycetota > Actinomycetes > Actinomycetales > Actinomycetaceae > Actinomyces > Actinomyces lilanjuaniae. The sequence goes on from NZ_CP032514.1 coordinate 458,472, forward strand.
ACCGGGGGCAACGTCTCCCTGTACAACTCGCACGGGCCGGACAAGGGACGGATCGACTCCTCCATCAACCCCACCCCCGTCGTGGGTGTCCTGGGGGTCATGGACGACGTGAGCCGGGTGGTCCCCTCAGGGTGGCACGAGGAGGGCCTGGCGCTCATGTCTTTGGGGCGTACCCGTGCCGAGCTGGACGGCTCAGCCTGGGCGCGCGTGGTCCACGACCACCTGGGAGGCCTGCCGCCGCAGGTGGACCTGGAGGCGGAGGCCGCCCTGGGCCGCGTGCTCCTGGCCCTCCACGAGGCGGACGGTCCCCGCGGCGAGCGCCTGGTGCGGGCCGCCCACGACTGCTCCGCCGGCGGCCTGGTCCAGACCCTGGCGGACTCCTGCCTGCGCTGTGGCGTGGGGGCCAGCGTGGACCTGGCGGCCGTGCAGGGGGAGGAGGGTGTTGACGACCTCACCGCCCTGTTCTCCGAGTCCGGTGCCCGGGCCGTAGTGGCAGTGCCCGAGTGGGCGGTCCCGGCCGTGCTGGCTGCCGCCGAGGCTGAGGGCGTGGCAGCCGCCCGCCTGGGAACTACGGGCGGGGACATGCTCGTGGTCACCGGCTCTGACCTGCTGGCAGACGGCGGGGGTGGGCAGCCCCTTGTCCTGGACCTGGAGGAGCTGGGGGCACAGGTGGGGTCCACCCTGCCGACGCTGTTCGGCTGAGGCGGGGCAGGTAACTGACGGGGGGCGGGCACGTGGCTGGAACGGGGCGAGGACGCTCATCTGGTCGCTGTGTCAGGCATGATGACAGAGGACAACAGAGGACATGGTGCTCGCCCCCGACCTCCTAGGACCGCAGACCTCCTAGGACCGCAGCTCGCGGAAGTCGAACTGGAAGATGCCCATGGGGACCCAGTGGGCCACGAGGCGGGCGCCGGTGTCGGCCCCGTTGTGCCACAGCTCGGACTCGATAACGGCACCACCGCCCCCGTCCAGCTCGCTGAGGGTCAGCCGGTGGTGGTCGTTGACGTAGTCGTCAGCACGTTCTAGCGGGTAGAGCTCCAGCTCGGAGGCGGGGACGGGCAGCCTCTCCAGCTGCTGGTCCAGCGCTGCCAGCGGGTCCCCGGATATGCCGTAACGGCTGGCCAGCTCGTAGAGGTCGCGCCTGGCCAGGACCGCGACGAACTCCTCCACCTCAGCGTGGACCTGACGGCGCAGGGTGGGGTCTCCCCACGGGGCGGGCGCCTGGGTCGGGGTCTCCACCTGCCGGTCCTCTGCCTGCTGCTCCTCTACCCGCAGGCCCGTGGCTGACCCCGTGACTGGCTCGGCCTGGTCCTGGTCGGTCGGGCCGGCCAGGGGGGGCGTGGCGGCCGTGCCTGCCTGCCTGCCCGGGTCCGGGCTGTCAATGACGGGGATGACGTCCCAGGGTCCGGGGGCCGAGGAGGTGATGAACGGTGCCCCAGGCTGGTCTGCCTGGGCTCCAGCGGTCACGCGGGATGCCTGGGAACCGACAGCGTCGGGCCTGACAGCGTCGGGGCTGGCTGCCTCAGCCTCTGCCAGGATGCCTGCCTGCGTTCCTGCTGCGGCGCCTGTGCCCTCTGAGGTAGAGCCCTCACCACCTGGTGCGCCGACGTCGGTGAGATCGTGCCCGCCAGCGTCCGCCGCCGCAGGCTCCTGCGGGATGTGTCCCGGTCCCTGTGCGTCCTCCTCCTGGGACGGGGAGGACTGGCCCTGTGGGGAGGGGAGGGGAGGGGCCTGGGAGGGCTCCACGGGCAGACGCGTGCGCTGCCCGTCGGCCAGGACGGAGCGACCCAGGTAGTCCCACACGGCCTGTGAGCCCGCGCGCAGCCCCAGGGTGGCGGTGTCCAGCGCTGCTGCCTGGCCGTCGGGCAGGAAGCAGAGCATGATGCCCGTCGCCTCTCCGGTGGCGGCGTCCCACAGGCGCAGGGTCCCGTCCTCGGAGCCGGTGAGCACCCGGGTGCCGTCCGGGCTCCACTGCACGGTGGTGATGCCAAAGCGGTGGCCCTCCAGGCGCAGTACCTCTGTGCCCGCGACCTCGTCCCAGACCCGCACGGTACCGTCGTTGAAGCCGGCTGCGACCCGCTTCCCGTCGGGGCTCCAGGAGAAGGAGCGAAGCATCGCCCCGTCTCCTGCCAGGGTCACCAGCTCGCCCCCGGTGATGGCGTCCCAGACGTGCCCGATCCCCTCCCTGCTGCCAGTGACCACCCGGGGGCCGCCACGGGTCCAGACCACCTCACGCAGCCAGTCGTGGCTGAAGGTGTGGACCGCCTGGCCGGTCGTGGTGTCCCAGATCTGCGCGGTCCCGTCCTGGGAGGCAGTCAGCACGCGGGCACCGTTGGGGCTCCACGCCACGGAGGTCACGACGTCGTGGTGGCCCTCGAGCCTGAGCGCGACCTCACCGGTGCCCACGTCCCACACCACGGCCAGGTCCAGGCCCACGCCGGTGAGCGCCCTGCTGCCGTCAGGGCTCCAGGCGAAGGCGTTGACGGCGGCTGAGCGGGCACCCAGCGACCGCTCCAGCCTCCCGGTGGCCGCGTCCAGGACGGCGACACTCTCCGAGTAGTAGGAGTCCACGGCCAGGCGTGTGCCGTCCGGGCTCCAGCTGACGGTGCTGAGCTCGCCGCTGGTTGCCTCCAGGTCCACGGCGGTCTCGCCGGTGGTCAGGTCCCAGACTCGGGTGGGGCCGACCGTGGTCCCCACGACGACCCGGGTCCCGTCAGGGCTCCAGGAGGCAGTCTCCACCGAGCACCCGGGGCCGAGCACGGCCAGGGCCTGGCCGGTGGCAGCGTCCCAGACCCGGACCGTGCGGTCGTAGGAGCCGGTGGCCACCCGGGTGGAGTCAGGGCTCCACGCCAGGGAGCAGGCCCAGGTGTCGTGGCCGGACAGGGCCATCTGCTCCGTTCCCGTCACCGGGTCCCAGACATGGGCGGTCGCGGCACGCAGGTTGTCGGTGAGGACCCGGGTCCCGTCGGGGCTCCAGGCCACCGTGCTGACCAGGTCGGTGCCGGGACTGGTCAGGGACACGACCTCCTCGCCCGTGACGGCGTCCCACACCCGTGGCAGGGTGCCGTCGAAGGCGGTGATGAGGTGGCGGGAGTCCGGGCTCCAGGCGATGCCGGTCATCGGCTCGACGTCCTCAGCGTCCTCGGTAGCGTTCTCGGTGTGTCTGACGTCCTCGGCCCCGGCGGCGCCTTCCGCCGGTCCGTGCGGGTCCTGCGCGTCATCCTGCGCGTTCGTGCCAGTGGGGTTCCCGTCAGGGTGGGCTGCCGCTCCGGGCAGGGGGCCGACGTGGAGGAGCCCGGTGCCCGTGGTGACGTCCCACACGCGCGCGGTGCCGTCGTCGGAGGCGGTGGCGACCCGGGTGCGGTCCGGGCTCCAGGCCACGGCGGTCACCTTGCTGGTGTGCTCCGCCAGCGTACGCACGGCCTGGCCGGTGGCGGTGTCCCAGATGCGGGCCTCGGCGTCGCCGAAGTGGGTGAGAAGACGGGTGGAGTCCGGGCTCCAGGCCAGCGCCCCGCCCACGCCCTCGCCGCCGACCTCCAAGGTGAGGAGGTGCTCCCCGGTGGCGGCGTCCCACACGCGCGCGGTGTGGTCCTCGGAGGAGGTGGCCAGGTGGCTGCCGTCCGGGCTCCAGGCCACGGCGTTGACGGACATCGAGTGGCCGGTCAGGGCGAAGACCTCACGACCGGTGGCGGCATCCCACACGCGCGCGGTGCCGTCGTGGGACCCTGAGAGGATGCGTGAGCCGTCCGGGCTCCAGGCCAGTCCCCACAGCCCGTCGAAGTGGCCGGTGTACAGGGACACCTCGCGCGGGTCAATGCTCTCAGAGGTCTCTGATGGCTCAGTCATGCGTGAAGTCTAAGGAGCACGCCTTGAAGTCCGCTGAGTCTTCCGCCCCTCGCGAGAGCTTTTCCTCTAAGCTGGATGTACGCTACCTCCAGAGCGGCTTCAAGATGTCGTCGGGTCGTGTCGAGGTCGTGGCGGCGGCCCAGGGCGTGGCTGCTGCAAGGTGTCCGTGACGGCCCGGGCTGACAGGTTTCACCCGGATGTCGAGATATTTCGCCTCAGTGAACGGTGTCGTGGGAGTCTCCTGGCCGCGCCAAGGTGGCTGTCGCGCACGCGCGACCGCCCCGTTGCCCAGTGACGTAAGGAGTCCTCTATGCATGAAGTTGTCGAGAAGGTCTATGAGCGGGTGGTGGCCCGCAACCGCGGGGAAAACGAGTTCCACCAGGCTGTCCGTGAGGTGCTGGACTCCCTTGGCCCGGTTATCGCCAAGCACCCCCGCTACGCTGACGACGGGCTCCTGGAGCGTCTTGTCGAGCCGGAGCGCCAGATAATCTTCCGCGTCCCGTGGGTGGACGACGCCGGCAACGTCCAGGTGAACCGCGGCTTCCGCGTCGAGTTCAACTCCGCGCTTGGTCCCTACAAGGGCGGTCTGCGGTTCCACCCCAGCGTCAACGTCGGCATCATTAAGTTCCTCGGCTTCGAGCAGATCTTCAAGAACGCCCTGACCGCCCAGGGGATCGGGGGCGGCAAGGGCGGCTCCGACTTTGACCCCCACGGCCGCTCCGACGCCGAGGTCATGCGTTTCTGCCAGTCCTTCATGACCGAGCTCTGCCGCCACATCGGCCCCAGCACCGACGTCCCTGCCGGGGACATCGGCGTGGGGGGGCGCGAGATCGGCTATCTCTTCGGCCAGTACAAGCGGCTGCGCAACTCCTACGACGCCGGCGTGCTGACCGGTAAGGGGCTGGCCTGGGGTGGGTCCCTGGTGCGTACCGAGGCCACCGGATACGGCGCCGTCCTGTTCGCCCAGTCGATGCTGGCCACCAAGGGTGACTCGCTGGAGGGCAAGAAGGTCGTTGTCTCCGGCTCGGGGAACGTGGCGATCTACGCCATCAAGAAGGCCCAGCAGCTGGGCGCGGTGCCGGTCACCTTCTCCGACTCCTCCGGCTACGTCGTTGACGAGGCCGGAGTGGATCTTGACCTGCTCCAGCAGGTCAAGGAGGTCGAGCGCGGGCGTGTGGCCGACTACGTCGAGCGCCGTCCCGGCGCCCGGCTGGTCGCTCGCGGCAGCGGGGGCACTGGCGGCTCCGTGTGGGACGTGCCCTGTGACGTCGCCCTGCCCTGCGCCACCCAGAACGAGCTCGACGGCGCGGCTGCGGCCGCCCTGCTGCGTGGCGGCTGCGGCGTGGTCTCCGAGGGTGCCAACATGCCCTCCACTCCTGAGGCCGTCGAGGCCTTCCAGTCCGCGGGCATCCTGTTTGCCCCCGGCAAGGCCGCCAACGCCGGAGGCGTAGCCACCTCCGCCCTGGAGATGGAGCAGAACGCCGGACGCACCCGCTGGAGCTTTGAGACCGCAGAGGCCAAGCTGGCCGACATCATGCAGGACATCCACGACTCCTGCGTGGCCGCCGCCGAGGACTACGGGCGTCCCGGTGACTACGTGCTGGGTGCCAACGCGGCAGGGTTCACCCGGGTCGCCGACGTCATGGCAGCCCACGGCATCGTCTGAGGCTCGCGGGGGTCCGGCAGGACCTGCGTGAGGCGCTAACGGGCGCCGCCCCCGGCCGGGGGCGGCGCCCGTTAGCGTGTAGGGGCGCACTGAGTCCGCTAAGTCCGTGTGCGTCCGGTCAAGATGTCCGATCGGGCGCAAGGGGCTCGACATGTGTGCACGATCTGAGGTAGTCTCGTGTCCGAACGGGCGACAAGGACGTCAGGAGGTGGGAACATGGACGCCAGCGGCAGGCATCGTCTCATTATCGAGCAGGTGGAGTCCGTCGGCCGTGTCGTCGTCACCGACCTGGCGGAGCGCCTTGACGTCACCCCCGAGACCATCCGCCGGGACCTGACCGCTCTGGACCGCTCCGGCGCGCTGCGCAAGGTCCACGGCGGAGCCGTGCCCGCCTCCGCCCTCGCCCTGCCCGAGACCGGTGTCAGCCACCGTGAGCGTCTCAACACGGCGGCCAAGAACGCGATCGCCCGGGCGGCGCTGGGGCACCTGGACCTGGCCCCGGGCACCTCGGTGCTCGTCGATGCCGGGACCACCACGGGGGCGCTGGCCCGCCTCCTGCCCGGGGACCGTGACCTGACCGTTCTCACCAACTCGGTCCTCATCGCTGCCCACCTGGCCTCCCGTAGCGGGTTGACGGTGCGGATGCTGGGCGGCCACGTACGTGGGCTGACCCAGGCTGCGGTGGGGCCTGAGGCCCTGGCGACCCTGTCCGCCCTGAGGGTCGACCTCGCGCTCATGGGGACCAACGGGATCAGCCCCACCCACGGGCTGTCCACGCCCGACCCTGACGAGGCCACGGTCAAGGCGGCCATGGTCGGTGCCGCCCGTTACGTCGCGGTCCTGGCGGACTCCACCAAGATCGGCCAGGAGCACCTGGTCTCCTTCGCCGCCCTGGACGACGTCAACCTCATTGTCACCGACGCCGACCCGCCCCCAGCACTGTCCACCCAGCTCACCACTACCGGAACAGAGGTCCTGCTCGCATGATCCTGACACTCACCCCCAACCCGTCGCTGGACCGTACCGTCACCCTGCCGGGTCCTCTCCAACGAGGCGCGGTCAACCGGCTGGAGACCGTCACCGTGGAGCCCGGCGGCAAGGGTGTCAACGTCGCGCGGGTCCTGGCCTGCTCGGGGCAGGCAGCCACAGCCCTGCTCCCGGCGGCCGGGCACGACCCGCTCCTGGGGGCCATCGCGGACCTCGCCCTGCCGGGGCTGACGGCGCTTCCCGTGAGCGTCGCCGCGACGGCCCGTGTCAACACCGCAGTCACCGAGCCTGACGGCACCACGACCAAGATCAACGAGCCCGGCGCCGGGCTGGCCCCTCAGGAGGTGGAGGCTGTTGAGCGGGCGCTCCTGGCGGCCCTGGGAGGCGTCGCCCCGGGCTCGGCAGAACTCTCCAGTGGCTCAGGTGCGGGGGAGCCGTCCTGGGCTGTCCTGTCTGGCTCGCTGCCCCCCGGCGCCCCGGTGGACTGGTACGTCCGCCTGGTGGATCTCCTGCGCCCCCTGGGGGTGCGTATCGCCGTGGACACCTCTGACGCCCCCCTGGCGGCCCTGGCCGCGGCCCTGCCGGGAAGCGCCCCCGACCTCATCAAGCCCAACGGGGAGGAGCTCGCCCAGCTGGCAGGCACCGGGGCCACCGACCTGGAGGAGGCTGCCGTCGCCGGGGACCTTGCCCCGGTGGCTGCCGCCGCGCGGGTCCTCGTGGAGCTGGGTGTCGGCGCGGTCATGGCTACCCTGGGGCCTGCCGGTGCCGTCCTGGCCACCCCTGAGGGAGCCTGGCACGCCAGCGCCCCCGAGGTGCCTGTGGTCTCTACCGTGGGGGCGGGGGACTCCTCTGTGGCCGGCTACGTGCTGGCTGACGTCCGGGGCGGGGACGAGGCACAGCGGCTGCGCACCGCCATGGCCTACGGCTCTGCCGCTGCCTCCCTGCCAGGAACCTCTCTGCCTGTTCCCGCCGACCTGCCGCAGGAGCCCGCCCGCGTGACCCCCCTGACCTAAGCCACCTCCACCGGCCGCCGGGCCTGTCCGTGCGGCCTCTACCGACCGACTGCCCGTTGACTACCTCGACGACCTACCGACCTCGTACCCGCGAGGCGGACCCACTCGGAAAACAAGGAAGACCCATGACCGAGACGACCCCCCTCATCATCCCCGAGCTGGTGGCGCTGGACGCCAGCGCCGGCCCCGGCAAGGAGGATGTCATCGACTTCCTGGCACGCACGGTCGCCAGCGCCGGACGTGCCAGCAGCCCCGACGGCCTGGCCGCCGACGCCAGGGCGCGTGAGGCCACCGCACCCACCGGTATCCCCGGTGGCATTGCCATCCCGCACTGCCGCAGCCCCCACGTCCTGGCCCCCAGCCTGGGCTTCGCCCGCCTGACTGAGGGCGTGGACTTCGGGGCTGCAGATGGGCAGGCAGCCGACCTGGTCTTTATGATCGCAGCCCCTGACGGCGCCGACGACTTCCACCTCCAGCTCCTGGCCAAGCTCGCCCGGGGCCTCATGCAGACGGAGTTCACCGACGCCCTGCGTGCCGCCTCCAGCGCAGAGGAGGTTGCGCGCGTCGTCACCCGGCAGGTCCAGCCCGAGCTGCTGGAGGACGCTGAGAGCACCGGTGACACCGGTGCCGGCTCCGCGGCGGCGGTCGGCGGTGCCGGTGAGGCGGGTGAGGCTGCTGGCAGCGCAGGTGCAGGTGCGGCTGAGGCGGCTGGCACCGTCATCGTGGGCGTCTCCTCCTGCCCCACCGGTATCGCCCACACCTTCATGGCCGCCGAGGCGCTGGAGCAGGCGGGCAAGGATCGTGGTATCACCGTGGCCATTGAGGGGCAGGGCTCAGGCAGGATCGACGCCCTGGACCCGGCTCTTATCGAGAAGGCCGACGCCGTCATCTTCGCCCACGACCTGCCGGTCAAGGGACGTGAGCGCTTCGCTGGCAAGCCGGTGGTCGACGTCGGCGTCAAGGCCGCCGTCAACGATGCAGGCTCCCTGGTGGACCAGGCTCTGGCTGCCATCAACGACCCGCAGGCGGCCCGGGTGCAGTCCGGCGGCGGCGAGGACTCCGCTGACAGCAGCGAGGGGGGCAGCGAGCACTGGGCCCGCCGCCTCCAGCGCTCTGTCATGACCGGAGTGTCCTACATGATCCCCTTCGTGGCCGCGGGCGGTCTGCTCATCGCCCTGGGCTTCCTCTTCGGTGGCTACGACATTACCGAGACGGCGGAGAACATCGTCACCGGCTCCAGCCTGTGGAACCTCCCGGACCTGAACAGTCCCGACCTCGCCGCGCCCAATGCCCTGGGCGGGTCCGCGCTGGCGGCCTACGTCGGGGCGGTCCTGTTCACGATCGGCAACGCCGCCATGGGGTTCCTCGTACCCGCGCTGGCCGGGTACGTCGCCTTCGGGCTGGCTGGGAGGCCCGGTATCGCTCCCGGATTCGCCATGGGCGCGGTGGCCGTCGCGGTTGACTCCGGGTTCATCGGGGGCCTCATCGGAGGCATCATCGCCGGCTACGTGGCCGCCTGGCTGGCTGGGCTGGATGTTCCCCGGTGGCTGCGGGCCTCATGCCCGTCGTCGTCATCCCCCTGGGTACCACCCTGGTGGTGGGCGCGCTCATGTACATGGTCCTGGGCCGCCCCCTGGCCTCCCTCATGAACGGCCTCCAGGACGGGCTGACCTCCATGTCCGGCGGGGCTCCGCAGTCCTCCTGGGCGTCATCCTGGGCCTCATGATGTGCTTCGACCTGGGCGGGCCGGTCAACAAGGCGGCCTACCTCTTCGCCACCGCCGGGCTGTCCGCCGCTACGGACGCCTCCTACGAGATCATGGCCGCGGTCATGGCGGCAGGCATGGTCCCGCCCCTGGCCATGTCGGCGGCGACCTTCCTGCGCCGCAGGCTGTTCACCGAGGCAGAGGCCGAGAACGGCCGCAGCGCCTGGCTGCTGGGGCTGTCCTTCATCTCTGAGGGCGCCATCCCCTTCGCCGCGGCCGACCCGCTGCGCGTCATCCCTGCCACTATGGCTGGGGGAGCAGTGACCGGGGCTCTGACCATGGCCCTGGGCGTGGGATCGCGCGCCCCACACGGTGGCGTGTTCGTGGCCTTCGCTATCAACAACTTCCTGGGCTTCATCCTGGCGATCCTGGCCGGGACGGTCGTGACCACCGCGCTTGTCGTCCTCCTCAAGGGGCTGCGCCAGCCCTCGCAGGCCCCCGCCGCCGTGGCCGCCTGAGCCCGGCTGCGCTCCACCCCACAGAACGTACCTCCTCCTCGTTGGTTCCAGTCAGGAACCCGCCCCCCCGGGCGCTCCGCGAGGAGGAGGTACGTTCTATGCTGGAGGGGTGCCCCAGAGCCGACACTGCCTGTGACGCCCTGCGGGAACCACGGGTGTCGGCACATGAGGGGCACTGGTGTCGCAAAGGAGCGAGACATGACCAAGTGTGCCCACCCAGCCAGTCCGGACCGTCCAGCCGGGTCCTCGCCCGGGCCAGCCCCGGTGGGGCTGGCGGACCTCACCCGGGGCCTGCCCGACGGGCCGCCCGTGGAGGCGTCCACGCTCGCCGCCCGGCTCACCCGTGCCCTGGTGGTCCTGGACGACGACCCCACCGGTACCCAGTCCGTCGCGGGCCTGCCCGTGGTGACCCGCTGGGAGGAGGCTGACCTCGCCTGGGCGCTGGGCACAGGGGCGCCTGCCGTCTATGTCATGACCAACTCCCGCTCCCTCGACCCGGCAGACGCCCAGCGGGTCAACCGGGAGGCAGTCACGTCCGCGCTGGCCGCCTCCCAGGCCATCGGCCGCCCAGTCACCTTTGTCTCTCGCTCCGACTCCACCCTGCGCGGCCACTTCCCCCTGGAGCCGGACACGATCGCCGACCTGCTGGAGGAGGGCGGCACGCCGGTGGACGGTATCGTCGTGTCGCCCGCCTTCCCCGACGCCGGGCGCGTCACCGTCCACGGCGTCCACTACGCGGGATCACCGGGTACCGGGTTCGTTCCCGTGGGGGACACCGAGTTCGCCGGGGACGCGACCTTTGGCTACCGCTCCTCCAGCCTGCCCCAGTGGGTGGAGGAGAAGACCGGGGGCGTGGTGAGGGCATCCTCGGTCCCGGTGGTGGACCTGGGGCTCCTGCGTAGTGACGAGGATGCTGTCGTAGCCACCCTCACGGCCCTTGGCGGGCGGCAGCCGGTGGCCGTGGACTGCGTGGAGGAGAACGACCTACGCCTGCTGGCCCGAGCCCTCCAGCGTGCCGAGGAGGCGGGTTCCACCTTCGTCTACCGGGTGGGGCCGCCCTTCGTGCGTGCCCGCATCGGCCAGGAGCCCCACCCGCCGCTGACCGCCAGCCAGGCCCGCCCCGGCGACACCGCCCCCGACATCGACGCCGCGGGCGGGCTGGTGGTCGTGGGCTCCCACGTGGGGCTCACCGGCCGCCAGGTCGAGGCCCTGCGCACTGCCACGGGCACCCCCGAGGTAGTCCTGGACGTCCCCACGGTGCTGCGTGCCCGGGACCGTGACGCCCACGTCGCCCAGGTCGCCTCCCAAGCGGCCGCCGTCCTGGGGGAGGGCAGCGTCGTGGTGCGCCGTGGCGGGGCATTCGTGCCCGGCCGCGACGCGCAGGAGTCCCTGGCCTTCGCCCGGGCCGTCTCCGACGCCGTGGTCGAGGTGGTCCAGCAGGTGGTGGCCCGGCGCTGCCCGCGCTTCGTCATCGCCAAGGGCGGCATCACCTCCTCCGACGTGGCCAGCCGCGGCCTGGGTATCCGCCGGGCGCTGGTGCGCGGCCCGATGCTGCCCGGCATCGTCTCCCTGTGGGAGCCCCAGGACGGTCCCGCCGCAGGCGTGCCCTACATCGTCTTTGCCGGCAACGTGGGCGACGACGACTCCCTAACCCAGGTCGTCTCCGTCCTGAGCGCCTGAGCCGCCGCCTCTGTGACACTACCAGCACCATCGACACTACCTGCCAGCCTGCTCCGCAACGACCTCAGGAGACCACCATGACCCTACCCGCTCCGCCTCCCGGTACTGCTGCTGGTGGCGGTCCAGCGCCTAGCGCCACCGCCTCCGCAGGCGTTCCGGACCGTACCGCCGTCGCTGTCCTGGGCCTGGGTGCCATGGGACTGCCCATGGCCACCCACCTCAGTACGTCCCGTGACGCAGGTGGGGCGGGCCTGGACGTGCGCGGCTACGACCTTTCCCAGGCACGTCTTGACCTGGCGACCACGGCCGGCGTCAGCCCCGCCCCCAGCGCGGCCGACGCCGCCCGTGGTGCCGACGTGGTCCTGGTTGCCGTGCGCGACCAGGACCAGCTTGACGAGCTGCTCTTCGGTGAGCCCGCCGTCGCCGCGAGCATGAGCCCGGGCGCCGTCGTCGTCCTGACCTCTACGGTCGGTGAGCAGGGCGCGCGCGCCGTGGCCGCCCGGCTCTGCCAGGCGGGGGTCGGGCTCGTGGACGCCCCCGTCTCCGGAGGGCCGAAGCGCGCCGGGGCGGGGGACCTGCTTGTCGTTGTCGGTGCTGACGACCAGGCCTGGGAGGCTGCCCATGACGTCCTGGAGGCCATGAGCTCCACGCTGGTGCGGGTGGGGCGCGAGCCCGGCTCCGGCCAGGCCATGAAGACCGTCAACCAGCTCTTGTGCGGGGTACATATCGCCGCCGCCGCGGAGGCCCTTGCCCTGGCCCGGGCGCTGGGGCTGGACCCCCGGGCCGCGCTGGAGGCCCTCATGGCCGGTGCTGCCAGCTCCTTCATGCTGGGCGACCGGGGACCCCGCATGCTCCAGGCCCTCCAGGCCTGCGAGACTGAGAGGGACGACGGGGCCCGGGATCCCCGGGAGGCCGAGGGCGTCGAGGTCCGCTCCCGCCTGGACATCTTTGTCAAGGACATGGGGATCGTCACTGCGGCCGCCCGGGGCGCGGGCCTGCCCACCCCGGTGGCCGCCGCCGCCGAGCAGCTCTACCTCCAGGGAGCCAGCCGGGGCCTGGCGGCCCGGGACGACTCCTCGGTCATTACCGTGCTCGCCCCCTGCCCGGGGTCGGGCCGGCGGTGAGGAGGACCAGCCATGTCAGTTCCTGTCCTGCTCCTGCTGGCTGTTGCCGCCATCGTCGTCCTGCTCCTGCTGGTTATCCGGGTCAGGATGTCCGCCTTCGTGGCAATGCTGCTGGTCTCGGTCGTCCTGGCGCTGGCGACCCGGGTACCCGTGGGCGACATCGCCCAGACCATGACCGACGGCATGGGGGCGACCCTGGGGTCGGTGGCCATGGTCGTCGGCCTGGGGGCCATGCTGGGACGCGTCGTCGAGGCGGCCGGGGGCGCCGAGGTCCTGGCTGATCGCTTCACCCGGGTGCTGGGGCGTCACCGGGTGGCTGTGGCCGTGACAGCGGCGGCCTTTGTCCTGGGCATCCCGATCTTCTTCGACGTGGGCTTTATCATCCTGGCTCCCATTGTCTTCGGCTTCGCTCACGTCACCGGGATGAGGCCCCTGACCATCGGGCTGCCGGTGGCAGCGACCCTCATGGCCCTCCATGTCGTGGTCCCGCCCCACCCTGGACCCGTGGCCGCCGCAGCCTCCCTGGGGACCGACATCGGCGTCCTGGTGCTGGTCTCCCTGCCTGTGTGCGCTGTGGTGAGCGCGGTCTCCTACCTGGCCTCCAGGCGACTGGGGCTGGAGAAGGTCGAGACCGGTGAGGGGCCGCTGGGCTCTGCCAGGCAGGTTGCTGAGGAGACCTACACCCCTGGCGGGGCCGTCCCCCGTGCCCACGGCACCGGCCCAGGTACCGTGGTGCTGCTCATTATCGCGCCGATAGCCCAGATCATGGTGGGCACGGTCGGGCAGATGGTTGCCACCGAGGGCGGCACTGCTCACGCCGTGCTCGGCTTCGTCGGCTCCTCGCCTCTGGCCCTGCTGACTGCTGTCGTGCTGGCCTACCTCGTCGTCGGCCACCAGCAGCGCTGGTCCCTGGAGCGGCGGGGGCAGGTCCTGGACTCGGCACTGCCCGACGTGGCCACCATCGTCTTCGTCACCGGGGCGGGAGGCGTGTTCGCTGCCGTGCTCGTGGCCAGCGGCATCGGCGAGGCCCTGGCCCAGGCCCTGGTCGCCGCCCACCTGCCCGTGCTGCTGAGCGCCTTCGTCATCTCCCTGGCGATACGCGCCTCTCAGGGCTCGGCGACCGTCGCCATCCTCACCGCCGGGGGCCTGCTCAGCGATGCCGTGGCCCAGGGCGGGTACTCCACGCTCCAGGTCGCCCTTATCCAGATGGCTGTGGGCTTTGGCGCCCTGTGCGTGTCCCACGTCAACGACTCCGGCTTCTGGATCGTCACCAAGTACATGGGCCTGTCAGTGGCCGACGGCCTGCGGACGTGGACGGTGCTGTCCACAGTGGCCGGTACGACGGGGTTCCTGGTCACAGCCGCCCTGTGGGCGGTGGTGTGAGGGCGGGGGCGTCCGAGAGGCTGGTGTTGCCGGTTGTGTTACGTGAGCTACATCCTGTGACAGACGTGCGGCAGAAGTGTAGGGTGGGCCACAGCCTGATAAGTTCCCTTTCCCCAAGGAGACGAGGCCGTGATCGACCCGGACCAGCTCCTCGTGGTAGCCCCCCGGTACAAGGGAGGGCCTGCTGCGGACCGTACCTGCGACGTCCTCTCTGTCGAGACGGACGCGGATGACCGCAGAGTCATCATCACCTTCGCCAGCGGCGCTACCTATTGTTACAGGCACCCGAAGGCGCGCCTGCTCGTGGCCAACGCCTCGTCGCCACCCGTTGAGCTCGCACCCGACGAGGTGGTCTTTGTGTCCGGACGCTGCTGGGTTCCTCCGCTGACGATGACGCTGTTCACCGACGTGTGGGACCCGTCCTTCTCCATGGTCCGGGTCAGCCGCCCGGCAAGGCAGAGCCGCGCACGCCGACCGGGCTCCGACTCTGACAGTGCCCCCGTCGAGGAGGTCCTCCGCTACGAGTCCGCGTCGCGGACGGGTTCCGCCTCCCAGGTGTGCCAGTACTGGCGACAGGCGGTGGGATTGCTTGACCCGGACAGCCCGTTGCGCAAAGCCCACGAGGACATGACCTTTATCCACCCTGACAGCGCGCTGGCCGCCTACCTAGAGGCCCAGGACTCTGGGGCAGACTTTCCCGATGGCCCCATTATTCTGCCGTTCCGCAGCAATGAGGACCAGCGCGACGCTGTGGCCAAGGCGCTGCGCAACCAGGTCAGCGTCATCGACGGGCCTCCCGGAACCGGTAAGACGGAGACCATCCTCAACCTCATCGCCAACATACTTCTTGTCCCGGGGCAGACAGTTGGGGTCGTCTCCTTCGGCAACGCAGCCGTGGACAACGTCAGGGACAAGCTGGCCGAGGCAGGCATCGACTTCGTGGCCGCGCGGGTGGGACGCGCAAACATGGTCAAAGCATTCCTCGCGGACCAGGACGCCAGAGAGGGCAGGCTCACCCAGTGGCTCGCTGGACCTGCGCCACAGCTGCCTGTGGCCTCGCCTGCGTCCCCCTCCGCCGGGGAGGGACTGGTTGGCGCGGAAATGACCGTGCCTGTCCATCCGGCTGCGGACCTGGCTGAGGAGGTGGCGGCCACGGAAGATCGGCTGGTCAGGGTGTGGAGGGCCAGGCGTGAGCTGGCCCAGCTGCGCAATCTCATTGACGCCTACACCTTGGAGTCAGCCCACCTGGAGCGTCGGACCGAGAACGAGCCGCTCCCGGAGCTCGTGGACCTCCCCCTGCTGCGCAAGGACTCCGAGACCATCCTGGACTACCTCGCCGAGACCAGGGTGCGCCCTGGGCTCCCGGAAGGGGTGCGGGGCCTCTTTCCCCGTCTGCGTCGGTACTTTCGCTACGGACGGCTTGGAGACCTGGACCCCACTGACGCTGCGACTGTCCTGCGTCTGGAGCGGACCTTCTATGCCAACAGGCTCAAGGAGCTCCGCCAGGAGGAAGAGCGGCTGACTGAGGCTCTGGCCAGGCTTGACGAGGAGACTGCTCAGCGCCAGCACCAGGAGCTGTCCCGGGCACTTCTGGACAGGGCGCTGCGGCAGCGTTACACGGGTGGGAGGCCGTACCGCTTCGATGACGGCGACAGGAGGATCGGTAAGTGGACTCGGGACTTTCTTGCGGAGTACCCTGTGGTGCTCACTACCTGCCACTCGATCCGGTGGAACCTGTCAGAGGGCACGCTCCTGGACTGGGTCATTATTGACGAGGCCACGCAGACCAGCCTCCTGACCGCCGCCCTGGCCATGAGCCGAGCACGCAACGTGGTGGTCGTCGGTGATCTCAAGCAGCTTGGGCATTTTCTGGACAAGGAGATGACCAAGGGGCTGCCCCCGGCCCCGGCCCCGGGCTATGACATTGAGGAGCACTCCATCCTCTCCTCGGTCACGGAGCTCTACGGTGAGCAGCTGGCGCGCACCATGCTGAGGGAACACTTTCGCTGCCACCCCGTGATTATCGAGTTCTGCAACCGGATGTACTACGACGGCGAGCTTATCCCGTGCAGGCCGGGCGGGCCATCGGGTAGCCCGCCCCCGATGGTGGTCCGTCGAACCGCTCCGGGTAACCATGCGCGGACCTTAAGGAATGGTCCTACAGGAACCTACAACCAGCGCGAGATCGACGATATTGAGGACTACCTCGACGCGGTGCTGGCCGATGCCGGGGCTGACCTCGAACGCAAGGACGACAAGACAGGCAGTGACTACGAACTGGGGGTGACCACACCCTACCGGCTCCAGGCTGACCGGCTTGCTGAGGCTCTCAACGGCTCCGTCGGAGGGGTGGGGCGCTACCACTGGCTTGCTGAGACGGTGCACAAGTTCCAGGGGAGGGGTGCGAGGGAGATGGTGCTGAGCACCGTGGTGGACGAGACCCGGCTTGGTCACATCAAGCTTCGCTTTGTTGACGACCCCCGACTCATCAACGTCGCTGTCTCCAGGGCCAAGGACCGGTTCGTCCTGGTGACCAACCATGACGAGGTCCCTCGTAGTACCCACATCAAGGCGCTGATCGACTACATCCGTTTCCAGGACCCCGACCAGGTTGTCGACAGTCGTATCGTCTCCGTGTTTGATCTGCTCTATCAGGAGTATTCTCCGCGCCTGGAGCACTTCGCCCGGCGTGTTTACGGCTCGAGCAGGTATAAGTCGGAGAACATCATCGGGACGCGTCTGAATGATATTCTGGCGGAACCGCCATACCAGTACCTCCAGGCCGTGCCCCAGGTGCGCCTCCGGGATCTGCTGCCGGGCACGGACCTTCTTGACGAACGACAGAAGAGGTTCGTCCGCTCGGTGTCCTCGGTTGACTTCGCCGTCTACCACACGGTGACGCGCAGTCTCCTGCTTGCCATCGAGGTCAACGGCACGCGCTTTCACGAGGACAGTCCCGAGCAACGGGAACGAGATAAGATCAAGAAGGCGGTATTGGCTGCCTACGGAGTCAGCGTGCTGCCACTCAGAACCAATGACAGCGGTGAGGAGGAGAAGATCCGCGCGATGCTCGACCAGGTGCTGGCTGGCGAGCAGGCTCACGGCTTCTGACGATCTTCCCTGTGCGTCTGATCTCAGCGGTGCCGAGCGCTGTCCAGCGCCTTGCGCCAGAACGGGTCGTCGCTCCAGCCCTCAGGCATGCCCAGTGCCTGTCGTGGGACATGAGGATACCTGCCGAGGAGGGTAGCCAGCCTGGACGCCCACGTTGACCGGGGACTGACAGTGAAGAGGATCGACTGCAGCGATACCAGGACGAGGTAGAGCCTTCTCTGCTCCGATGACTGCCCGTTGCCGGGACGTTGCCCCGGTGTGCCGGTAAGCCACTGGATGTCTTTGTTTCTTGGGATGACTGGATAGGTGCCAAGAATCCTGTTCCAGAGCCTTTCGTGGTGGGCGCATATGTTTCGTACCCGGACGTAACTCCGTAGCCAGGACTCAAGCACGGTGTCTGTGAGATCGGTGGTCACGGTACGGGCGACCTGCTTCTTTGTCCCAACGCTTTCCCTGGCGCTGTCTCCACCATGGTGTCTGAGAGCGCGGACCTGACGGCTACCTCGAGACGTTCCAGGGCGTCCATGACGAGGAGGCGCAGCTCGCGGTCGAAGATGCAGAGCGTGAGCACGTCGTCAAAGGTCGTGCCCTTCTTGAAGTGGTGGGACTGGTGGCTTGTCTGGAAAGGCAGGGTGCAGGGAGACAGCCGGTAGTAGCCGATGCGCCGCAGGTACCTCTTGGCTCGGTCGTGGTCAGGAACGAGCAGGCCGCGTTCCTCGTACAGTGTTATGAGCTCGTCGTGGGATAGAGCGGGCTTGGCGTAGGTGCGGTGCTGCGCAGACTGCATAGTGGGTGTGAGGGGTAAAAGTAAGACCTCCCAGTTTGGGCGGGTCCGAGGACGAGAAGCCTGGGAGGTGTAGCGCTGTCAGGCTACACCAGGTCCTGTGCTGTGTCAGATGACGGCGCGGCTTGTCGCGGGTGCTTGCGGGAGGGGCCGGGTGCTGGAGGAGCGGCCTCGCACCCACACGCACCGGTCCCAGCGTAGTCCGCAGAAACATGCGAATCTCTCAATTCTCCTCGGCTCCGGTGGAGAAGCCGTCCCTGTTCCCCGCGATCACCATGCACCCGAAGATGTGCAACCTGCCCAGTACCTACCCGGTACCCGTGGCTACCTGCCGGGGCCGCCTCAGTCTCTGGCTGGTGCCCGGAGCTCCCAGGACTCCTGGGTTCCTCTGCGTCCCCGGGTACGATCAGGCCGTGCCACCACGCCGACGCATCGACCCCGCCGCTGGCGCCCAGGCCCTGCGCCAGTGGGCCGCCCAGGCGCAGCCGGACGCCCCTGCGGGTGAGGACGCCGCGCAACTCTGGCAGCAGCGGATGCCCGAGCGCCAGGTCACCGCGACCGCCGTGCGCTACACCCTGGAGGAGCTGGCCGCCCGCGCCCCCGGGCGCGCCGTGGAGGTGCGGGTCCCGCCCTTCGGCGTCACCCAGGCCGTGGCGGGCACCGTCCACCGCCGGGGGACTCCGCCCTCCGTGGTCGAGACCGACGCCCCCACCTGGCTGGCCCTGGCCACCGGGACTTTGACCTGGCCCCAGGCCCTGGCCTCGGGGGCGCTGCACGCCTCCGGGGAGCGCTGTGACCTGTCGCCCTACCTTCCCCTGCTGCGGATGTGAGGCCGCGCCCCCACGGGCTCGTCCCGCCTGGCCGCGCGACGTGGGAGACTGGGGGCGTGCACACTGGTGAGATGGACTCCCCTCCTGCGGAGGAGTGCGGCGTTTTCGGAGTCTGGGCACCCGGGGAGGAGGTCTCCCGGCTGACCTACTTCGGCCTGTACGCCCTGCAGCACCGGGGCCAGGAGGCTGCGGGGATCGCTACCTCCAACGGCTCCCAGATCCTGGTCTACAAGGACCTGGGCCTGGTCTCCCAGGTCTTTGACGACCTGGCCCTGACTAACCTCAGCGGGCACATAGCGGTGGGCCACGTACGCTACGCCACCACGGGGGCCACCACCTGGGAGAACGCCCAGCCGATGCTGGGGCCGGCCTCAGGCTCCACGCTCGCCCTGGCCCACAACGGCAACCTCACCAACACCCGCGAGCTTGTGGAGGCCGTCCACGCCACCAGCGGGGAGGACCTCACCGGCGAGCTCGGCCGTGGCTCCTCCACAGACACCGCGGTGATCGCTGCCCTGATGAACCTCGTGGGCGAGCGAGGCGCCCTGGAGGGCTGGGACAGCGCTGCCGACGTCGTCGTCTCCGGCGTCACCGATGAGGAGGAGCTGACCCAGGCCTACTCCGCGCCCGCCCCGCTCACGCTGCACCAGGCGGCACGCCGGGTCCTGCCCATGCTGCGTGGGGCCTTCTCCCTGGTCTTTATGGACGAGCGTACCCTCTACGCCGCCCGCGACCCCCAGGGGATCCGGCCGCTGGTGCTCGGCCGCCTGGAGCGCGGCTGGACGGTGGCCTCGGAGACTGCCGCCCTGGACATCGTGGGGGCCACCTTTGTGCGCGAGGTGGAGCCGGGCGAGCTGCTTGAGATCGACGACGAGGGCGTGCGCTCCACCCGTTTCGCCGCTGCGAGGCGGGCCGGCTGCGTCTTCGAGTACGTCTACCTGGCCCGCCCCGACACCCGTATCGCGGGCCGCAGCGTCAACGCCGCCCGCAATGCCATGGGGGCTGCCCTGGCCCGGGAGCACCCGGTGGAGGCGGACCTCATTATCGCCACCCCCGAGTCCGGGACACCTGCGGCCATCGGCTACGCCCAGGCCTCAGGGATTCCCTACGGGCAGGGGCTGGTCAAGAACGCCTACGTGGGGCGTACCTTCATCCAGCCCACCCAGACCCTGCGCCAGCTGGGTATCCGCCTCAAGCTCAACCCCCTGCGTGAGGTCATTGAGGGCAGGCGCCTGGTCGTCGTCGACGACTCGATCGTACGTGGCAACACCCAGCGCGCCCTGGTGCGGATGCTGCGCGAGGCCGGGGCGGCGGAGGTCCACGTACGTATCTCCTCCCCGCCGGTGCTGTGGCCCTGCTTCTACGGCATCGACTTCGCCACCCGGGCCGAGCTCATCGCCGCAGGCATGAGCGTGGACCAGATCTGCCACTCCATCGGCGCCGACACCCTGGGGTTCCTGTCCGTGAACGGGATGGTGGAGGCCACGGGCCAGCAGCGTGACAGCCTGTGCATAGCCTGCTTCACTGGCGACTACCCGGTACCTCCTCCGGTGGCGGGGGCGTCGGTGGCCACGATCCCGGTCAGCCCGGTCCCCGCCGTCTACCGGCGGCGTCCGCAGGGTCGTACGGGCCGTGGTCGTGAGGACCATGACCGTGCGCGCAGCCAGGACGGCCTCGTGGAGGCTGCGGTACCTGCTGCGCCCCAGGGCGTGACCCGTCCTGACCTGAGGTTGGGCAGCCCGCCCGGCTCCGGGTCATGAGGACCTCGTCCCGGGCTGGGCAGGCCGGTGCCGGGAACCCGAGCACTGTGCCCGTGGCCCAGCCGGGCCCTGACCACTGAAGGAGCCAGCCTCATGACTGACGACCCCAACCGCTCTGACGGCCCTTACCCGGGTGCCACCTACGCCGCCGCCGGGGTGGACACGGCTGCGGGGGACCAGGCCGTGGCGCTGATGAGAGCCTCGGTGGCTGCGACCATGAACCCTGCTGTTGTCGGTGGCGTGGGTGGCTTCGCCGGGCTGGTGGACGTCACCGACCTGCGTGACTACCGCCGCCCTCTGCTGGCCACCTCCACCGACGGGGTCGGCACCAAGGTCGCCGTGGCCCAGGCCCTGGGCATCCACGACACGATCGGGCAGGACCTAGTAGGCATGGTGGTGGACGACATTGTCGTCGTCGGCGCCCGGCCCCTGCTCATGACCGACTACATTGCCTGCGGCCACGTCGTGCCTGAGCGGGTGGCGGACATCGTGCGCGGTGTCGCCCAGGCCTGCGCCGCTGTGGACACCCCCCTGCTGGGTGGGGAGACTGCGGAGCACCCCGGCCTGATGAGGCCCGACGAGTATGACCTGGCGGGTGCTGCCACCGGGGTGGTGGAGGCCGACCGTCTCCTGGGGGCGGACAGGGTTAGCGCGGGCGACGTGCTGGTGGCCATGGGCTCCTCCGGACTGCACTCCAACGGGTACTCCCTGGTGCGCCACGTGGTCGCCCGGGCAGGCTGGGGCCTGGAGCGTCACGTCCCCGAGCTGGGGCGGACCCTGGGTGAGGAGCTGCTGGAGCCTACCCGCCTGTACGCGCGTGTCTGCCTGGCCATGTTGGACACCTTGTCCTCAGCGGCGGCGCCCCCGACCATCCACGCCCTCAGCCACGTCACCGGGGGCGGGCTGGCGGCCAACCTTGCTCGTGTGCTGCCCCCGGGGCTCGTGGCACAGGTGGACCGCAGCTCCTGGCTGCTCCCGCCGGTCTTTAGCGTGGTGCGTTCCCTGGGGCAGGTGCCCTGGGAGGACCTGGAGGCGACGCTCAACATGGGGGTGGGAATGGTGGCTGTCGTCGATGCGCGAGGAGTCGACGCAGTGGTGACCGTGGCCCAGGGGGCGGGTATCCCGGCCTGGGTCCTGGGGGAGGTCAGCGAGGCCGCTGACAGGCAGGTGCTGGGGCGGCTGGTCGCGGGAACCAAGGGTGTCGACGGCGGGGCAGTAGATATTCATGGCAGCTACGTGACTGGCTGAGAGGTGGGAGACAGTGCTCAAGGGAGTCGCAGGGGCGGTCTCGCGCCGTGGTAGTGGAGCTGGCAGCCTGACAGCGGCTGCTGCTGAGCAGCGCCGCGCGGGAGCGGTCCCTGCGACTGCCACGCCGGTGGCGGCAGCCGCAGCGACAGCAGCCTCGTCGTGACTGACACCTGGTGGCGAGTCAGTCACGACGAGGCTGCTGTCACCGGCACATCCGGCGCCGTGTCAGGTCTTACGTCCCCTGGGGGAGCAAGGTCAGGCCCCGCTTTCCCAGAAGAGGTACCCAGGAGGTGCCAGGTGCTGTACGCAGTACGGTCCTGGACGGAGGAGACGCGAGACCAGTGGTCCCGCGCGCACCGTGGCGGTTACCTGTCGTCCTCATCCCAGTCGTCGTCATCGACGGCATACTTGGCGGCCAGCTTCTCGTAGTCGATGTCGTCGTCAGCCTCGGAGCCGGACGAGGCTGACACGAGCTCACGCTCGAGAGCCGCGTAGTCGGTCTCTGGACTGAAGTACTTGAGCTTGCGGGCAACCTTGGTTGCCTTGGCCTTCTGACGGCCGCGCCCCATAGGCTCGACCCCCTCCAACGTGTCACGGCGCGCTCGTGGGCGCGCTCTTCCTGGTCAAATATGTCGTGGGCCAACCGTACAACGTTGACGTATGGGAACACCATTCGTACACCGGGGGGAGAGCCGTGGTGACTCCCACCCTGAGGGCTGTTGCGGCCCGGTTGGTTCTGTAGCACTGTGTGCGGTCGGTACTGACGCAGACGCCGTCCTGCGACGGCTGCGCAGTCGCGCCCACCGTTCCCGCAGGACTCAGCGACGCGCCAGCCTGCTGGCCGTTAGCACGGCCGCTAGCAGGCTGGCGACGGCGGCTGCGCCGAGGGCAGCGGCCATCTCGGTGCTGACCCCGTAGGCCTCCGCGCGCTGGCGCAGGACGGCGATCCTGGCCTCTGCCCGGCCGCGCAGCTGCTGGCTGGTCTGACGGGCCTGGGTCCGCGGGTCAACCCGAGCCGCCAGTTCGTCGACGCTGGCTGCCAGCGCCTGGCGCTGGGCGCGTAGACGCTCCTCAATATGCTCGGGGACCCGCTCGCGCGTAGTGGCGGGACCGTCCTGTCCCGTGGTGCTGCTCATGAGCGGATCACCCGGGTCAGGGTGAGGATGCCCAGTCCGGCAACCGTGAGACCCGCGGCGGTCACAACGGCCAACGAGACCGGGTCCCCGTCGCGAGCGTCGTCAAGCAAGCGGGTCAGGCGCTGGGGCAGGGTGAGCGGCTCCGCAGCGCCTGGTGCGGCCTCGGTGAGCGGTGGCGTGCCGGGATCACCCCCGTAGGCGGAGGCCGAGCGGGGCGAGGAGGTGAGCCCCGCCTGCGAGGTAAGCTCCTCGGCCCGCTCGCGCAGGGCCTGGGCGCGGCTGCGCAGGCTGGCGGACGCCGTGTCCGCCGTCTCCTGAGCCATGCGTTTGAGGCTGGCAGGAGCGAGCCTGGCGGCGACCTCGTCCACGTCGGAGGCCAGGGCGCGACGGCGCGCCTCCAGCTCCGCCGCGATCTCCTCGACGGAACGGGAGGGAGCCGCAGGGGCGTGCTGAGCCTGGGGAGGCTGCGCCGTGGTGGGGGACGGACCGCCGGAGGGCGGGGGCGCCGAGGGCTGCGGGCCTGCCGGAAGGGAGGCGTTCGTGGTGCTCACTGGGAGTTCCCCCTCTCCAGGCCGGAGGCGACAGCGGTCCTGACTGTCTCGACGCTGCTCTTCAGGCCCTCCTGGGGGGCGGGGGTGTCTGCCCTGGCCGCCCGCAGCCTCCTCGCCCCCAGGAGGGTCAGGACCGCCACCACGATGAGCAGGAGCACGGCGACAATGAGGTAGCCGGCCCACAGGGGCAGGGCCTCGCCGATGCCGTGGGCCAGCGAGGCCAGCAGCATGCCCACCGCGTAGAGGGCCACGACGCCGGCGGCGGCCAGCAGCCCGACTCCTACGCCTATCTTCCTGGCCATGCGCTGACCCTTGGCCCTGGCGAGGTCGATCTCTCCGCGGATCAGCAGGGAGATGTTCTCGGAGATGCGGGCGACAAGCTCGCCGAGCGTGGGCTGGGAGCCCGAGGAGCCCGAGGGGGGCGGCGGAGGAGCAGGAGGCTGGTACTGGGACATGGGTTGATGACCTTCTCAGTGTGCTCTGTGTGGCGTGCGGCGCGCGGCGTGAGCGACGCGGCGTACCGCTGGTGCGGACCTGGACCCGCACGACAAGAATCTCACATCTTCACACTAGGGGTGAAAGCGGATGTCGGACGGGGTGGTGCACGCATGTGCAGCCCTAGTGCCTGGGCGCGGTTGCTGGCTGCCGCCGGGAGGGGGAGGGCGGCCCGGGAGGGGCGCTCAGGAGCGCTCAGGGGTCCTGATGGCTGCGACCTCCTGGCGCAGCGCCCTCACCTCGTCAAGGAGCGTGATGATGAGGGGGTCCGTCTGCGCTGACGTCCTGCTGCCTGTCGCTGTCCCGCTCCCGAGGGCGGGCTCAGCCTCTGCCGGCTCGGGCTCGACGCTGCTGCTGACCTGGGACATCGTGTCCACGATGACGGCGACGAACAGGTTGAGCATGGTGAAGGCGGAGATGAGGATAAAGGGGACGAAGAAGGCCCACGCCCAGGGTGAGTGCTCCATGACCGGGCGGACGATCCCCATGGACCAGCTCTCCAGGGTCATGACCTGGAAGAGCGTATAGAGGGACCGGCCCAGGGAGCCGAACCAGTCGGGGAAGGCCTCACCGAACATGGTGGTGGCCATGACGGCGGCGATGTAGAAGATCATGACCATGAGGACGGCGATGGCGCTGATACCCGGCAGGGACAGGAGGAGCGCCTCCACGACACGCCTCAGGCTGGGCAGGAACCGGATGACGCGCAGCAGCCGCAGGACTCTCAGAGTCCGCAGGACTGACAGCGGCCCGGCACCGGGGACCAGGGCGACGGCCACCACCAGGAAGTCAAAGACGTGCCACCCGCTGCGTAGGAAGCGGCGCGGTCCCACCGCCACCAGCGTGAGCACGATCTCCACGACAAAGACAGTCAGGGAGATGTGGTCCACCACCCGCAGGACCTGGTGCGCCGCCGACCCGTGCCTGACAGCCGTCTCAATGCCGATCGTCACGGAGTTGACCACGATGACCGCCATGACCAGGTTCTGGAACCGGGGGGCACTCACCTGCCTCTCAAGGCGCTGGTGCCAGGAGGGGCGGCGCAGCGTCTCCTCTGGTGGGGACGACGGGCCTGCCGCGGTCCTGCCCTCTGGGGCGGGGATGCCCTGGACCGGGGCGGCAGCGTCTCCGAGCGCCTCGGGGCCTGCTGGCATCGGTCCTGCAGCGGTCCTGGTCTGAGCCACGTATCACTCCTGAGGCGCTTGTCCGGGGCAGCCCGATGGAGCGTGCCTGTCGTGCTGCTCAGCCCGGTCCTGGGTCGGCGCGTAGACCGCACGACCTGCGTCGGCCAGTACTGCCAGCACTGGTCACCGTGCCCGGACGGTCCTGAGCAGGAGACGATCCTAGAGGACAAGCCGGTGCCTGGCAGCCTGGGGGTGGGGGCTGGGCGGGAGGTGCTGCCCTGGTGCGTCCCAGCACCTCGCACGGCGGAGCCCGGGTCTCAGCGTGCGGGGCCTCAGCGCACCGCCTGCCCCCGGATGACCGGGGCGAGACCGCCCAGGGGGCCACCGGTGCGCAGCGTCTCCAGCTCCACGGCGGAGAACCCCGCCCGGTAGATGGTGGCCGCCGTGTCACGGCACGGGTCGCACCCGTGGCCCAGCAGCCGGGTGAGGGGCCGGACGAGCCTCTGTGCACGGTGGGCGGCCGTGCCGGGCGCGGAGGCGACGTGCTCGAAGAACACGAGCCTGCCGTGGTGGCGCAGCACCCGCAGGATCTCGGTCAGCGCACGTGGTGGGTCGGTGACCGAGCACAGGACGGTGGAGCAGATGACGGCGTCGACGCTGCCGTCCTCCAGAGGGATCTGCTCGGCGGTGGCGCTCAGCAGCCGGGAGCGGGAACGGGCGCGGACAGCGGCCGCCAGACGCCGCCCGGGGCTGGGCTCAAGGGCCAGCCAGTGCGCCCGCGGGTCAAGCGCTGCGCCACAGATCCCGGACCCGGCGCCCACGTCGAGCACGGTTCCCCGCAGGGTGGGGAGCACCTGGTACCTCCAGCGCCGCTGCTCGGCGGGGGCGGACAGGGACGTGGCCAGGGCGCGGGAGGGACGCATCTGCTCAGGATAGCATCGACAGGTTGTGACGTGGGTGCAGTGGTCTGCGCAGGGCCTGCCTGGGAGGCTGGGAGGAGGGACGTGCCCGGCCCTCACTCCTGGCTCCAGGCCTCCCACAGGCTGGCGTACTCCCCGCCCAGGGCCACCAGCTCCTCGTGAGTGCCCAGCTCGACCACGCGCCCGTCCATGACCACAGCCACCCGGTCGGCGTCCTGGGCGGTGTAGAGGCGGTGGGCGACCTCCACCACCGTGCGCCCGGCCAGGGCGGTAGACAGGGTCCGCTCCAGGGCGCGGGCCGCGTGGGGGTCCAGCAGGGAGGTGGCCTCGTCCAGGACCAGCGTGTGCGGGTCCAGCAGCACCAACCGGGCTAGCGCCAGCTCCTGGGCCTGCGCGGGGCTCAGCGCGAGGTGGCCTGAGCCCACCATCGTGTCCATTCCCTGGGGCAGGTTGTCCACCCAGCCGCTGGCCCCGATAGCCTCGATAGCCCCCCGGATCGTCGCGTCCTCAGCCTGCGGGCTGCCCAGGCGCACGTTGTCGGCGACCGAGCCCACGAACACGTGGTGCTCCTGGGTGATCAGCGCGACGTTGCGCCGTAGCTCCTCCTCGCTCAGGTCGGTCAGGGGCACCCCTCCCACCGTTACCTCGCCGGAGGTAGGCGGGTTGATGCCCGCCAGCATCCGCCCCAGCGTGGACTTGCCCGAGCCGGAGGGGCCGACCACCGCCAGGCGCTCGCCCGGGACCAGGTCCAGGCTGATGCCGTGGAGCACCTCCGTGCCCTCCCGGTAGGAGAAGCGCACGTCGTGCAGGCGTATGCGCCTGTCGGCGGGCTGCTCGCCGGTAGGGGAGCGGTCCTCGGGCACCTCCTCCACACCGAGGATACGTGACAGGGATGCCTGGGCGATCTGGACCTGGTCGATCCAGAACATGAGCTGGCCCACCGGCCTGCGCAGCTCCATGGCGTAGAGGCTGACCGTGGTGATCGCCCCCAGTGAGGCGTAGCCACGGGCGGCCAGGAACCCGCCCCACAGGAGGATAACCACCACCGGCGCCCGCCAGGCCACGTCGAGCACCATGAACAGGCGCACCCTCAGGGCTGCGGTGTAGCGGTCCAGGGACCAGGCCTCCGTGACCGCGGTGAGGATGGTGACCTCCCGGCGTGCCCCCATGCCCAGGGCGTCCACCGTCTCGGCGTGGTCCACCGTCTCGGAGACCGCCCCGTTGAGCCGTGCGTAGGCCGCCGAGGACGCACGGTAGGCGGGCACGGACACCGGCAGGTACCAGCTCATCATCGCCCACACCGGGGGGACGATGACCAGCAGCCCCAGGGCCAGCAGCGGGTCGGAGACGGCTGCGGCCACCAGGGTGAAGGTGATCGTCACCGTGCACACCATGATCTGGGGGATGCCCACGCGCACCAGGAACTCGATGCGGGAGACGTCGTTGGTGGTGCGCCCCACCAGGTCCCCGGTGCCTGCAGTCTCCACCGCGCTCAGGGGCAGGCGCACCACCCGGCCCATCATGCGCTCGCGCAGGTCGGCGAAGACCGACTCCCCCAGGGTGCGGGCGTACATCTGGGCGTAGCGGTTGACCACGGCGCCCACGAGCGTGACGACGGCGATGGCCAGGACCACCCGGTCCACGTAGCCGACGGTGGCGGTCCCGGCAGACACGCGCGAGACCAGGCGCCCCAGCAGCTGGGGCGCCACCAGAGGGGCCAGGATCCCCAGAATCTGCAGGATCAGTGCGACCACGAAGCGCCAGCGGTAGGAGGCCATGATGCCAAAGGTCTTGCGCATCGCCACCCGACCGGGCGCCACAGGCAGCGCCATCAGCGGCTCACCTCCTCGCCGGTGGCCCGGGCCACGATACGTCGGTAGTCCTGGGCAGCGGGCTCCCCGGCCCGGGAGCGGGCCAGCAGGTCGCGGTGGGTGGAGCGCAGGCGCTGCGTGCCGTCGTCGGCCAGGAGGACCACCTCGTCGCAGGCCTCCAGGACCAGGGGGGAGGCAGTGACCACGACTGTGGTGCGGCCCCGGCGGGCCGCGGCCACGCGTCGGGCCACGCGGGACTCCGTGTGGGAGTCCAGGGCAGAGGTCGGCTCGATGAGCACCAGGGTGGGCGCCTCGGTGAGCAGGGCGCGGGCCAAGGCCACCCGCTGGCGCTGGCCGCCGGACAGCGAGCGTCCTTTCTCGGTAATCATCCCGGCCAGGCCCTCCTCCAGGGAGGTAAGCACGTCAGCGGCGTCGGCGACCTCGATAGCCGCTTCCAGGCGCTCGTCGCCTAGGACGTGGCGGGGCTGGGGGCGTACCTGCTGGTCGACGTCGGCCACGCCCTCCCGGCGTGCCTCGGCCTGGACCAGGGTGCGCACGTCCACGGGTTGGGGCACGGGGCCCTCGCGCACGTCCAGGGCCTCGCGCAGGGTGCCGGTGAACAGCTGGGCGGTGGCGCCGGAGACGACGACGCTGGCGCGCACCCCCTCCAGAGGCATGTCCGTCAGGGGCCGCCCGTCCAGGGTCACGGCTGGTCCGGCGTCGGTGAAGCGGCCCAGGCGGGTGGCCAGCCCGGCGGAGACGTCCGGGTCGGGGGCCACCAGGGCGGTCATCCGCCCCTGGGCCAGGCGCACCCCGCTGGCGGTGTCCACCAGGTCCCCGCTGACCTGCTCGCCGTGGGAGGGGTCGAGGTCCAGCCGCTCGGGAACGGTCCCGGCGGCCGGGGTGACGTGCAGCAGGCGGGCCAGGCGGCGTGCCCCCACCACCGCCCGGGTGAAGTTCTGCACGGCCATGGAGAAGACTGCCAGCGGCCACGCCAGGTAGGCGGTGTAGCCGTAGAAAGTCACCAGCTCCCCGGCGGTGATGGTGCCCGAGACTGCCATGCGCGCGGCCACCCACACGACCATGGCCACGAACAGGCCGGGCAGGAGGACCTGGAGGCTCATGAGGAGCGACTGGGGGCGGGCCACGTCCACACCCCGGCGGCGCAGCTCCTGGGAGGCGTCCCGGTAGCGCTGGGCAAAGACCTCCTCCCCACCGATGCCGCGCAGGATACGCAGGCCCGCCACGGTGTCTGTGGTCACCGTGGTGACCTCGGCCTGGGCCTCGCGCTGGACGGCCTGGCGGCGCTGGAGAGGCCTGATGACCAGGGTGACGACCCAGGCCACCAGGGGCATGCCGACGATGACAATGGTCCCCAGGAGCACTGATGTCCTCAGCATGAGCACGGCGACCACGGCAAAGCTGAGCCCCGCGCCAACCAGCTGGGGCACGGAGTTGACGAACTGCCCCAGGTACTGGGCGTCGGAGGCGACGATGGAGGCGACCTCGCCGGTAGAGGCCTGGCGGGGCAGGGAGCTGCCTGTGATGGAGACCTGGCGGCCTACTAGTCTGTCCACGTCAAAGGTGGTGCGCATGGAGGCGATGACACCAAAGTAGGACATGCCGGTGTCCCCGACGGCGTAGACGACGAACAGTACCAGGAGCAGCAGGCCGATGCCCCAGACCCGGGCGTTGAGGCCGTCCTCAATACCGGAGTCCAGGGCCGCCCCCAGGAAGGCGGGCACGATGGCCTGGATGACGTTGGAGACCGTGGCCGCCAGGGCGCCGACAGCAATGGGGACGGCTGCCCGGCGCAGGAGCCACCGCATGAGAGCAGCGGCTCCGGTGGCGGGCGGCTGAGGCAGGGGGGTGTCAGGTGCAGGGAGGACGGAGGTCAAAGAGGGCATGAGATTAGCAGGCTACCCCAGCAGGGCGTGCTGCGGTGGTGACGGCCTCGTGATATCCGACGCGTTGCCCGGTAGGTGCTACAGGTGGTCGAGGAGGGCCGGAGAGCCTTTCTCTACAGGACGAGTGAAGCCCAGGGACAGGCCCCGGGGCGGGTGACGAGGGGGCGGGCTGAGTGCGCGGCCTAGCCGCTGGCTCAGCCCGCCCCCTCGCGTGAGGGCCGCCGTGGTTGGCGTGGCAGCCGTCAGGGTCCCGTGGTTCTTCCCCCTGCTCGTCCTCCTACTCGGTGGCGATGGCGTCGAGGACCGGCAGGCGGGAGGCCCTCATCGCGGGCCATACGGCGGCGACAACGCCGACCACCACGGACAGGACCAGCATCCCCACCATCTGTCCCCAGGGGATGGTCAGGGTGGTCAGCCCGTCGTCCTCCAGGACGGCTCGCAGGGCCGCAGCCAGCAGCAGCCCGGCAGCACCGCCCACGACGGTGCCGTACAGGGAGGTGAGGACCGACTCCACCATGACCTCCCCGCCCAGCTGGGCGCGGCCCAGGCCGACGGCGCGCATGAGGCCGATCTCCCGGGTGCGCTCCGCCACCGAGAGCACCAGGGTGTTGACGATGCCCAGGACGGCGATGACGATCGACAGTCCCAGCAGGCCGTAGAGGATGGCGAGGATCTGGTTGACCTGCTGGCCGACCATGTCAGAGAGCTCGTCGGCGTCCAGCACCGCGTACTGGTAGGTGGGAGCCAGGATGTCCTCGGCCTCGCGGCGCACCTGGTCCGCGTCTGCCCCCTCCTCCAGGGTGAGGAAGGTACCGGAGGGGGAGGCCAGGACCTGATCGGGGTCGGTGGGCAGCGCCCCCGTCCAGGAACCTAGCTCTACGGCCAGCTCGGGAGGTGCGCTGAAGCTGCCGGAGAGACCCTGCGGGTCGATGACCGCCGCCACGGTGGCCTCCACCGCCCCCAGGGGGCCGGTCAGGGTCACCGTGTCCCCCACGTGCAGCTCGGTGCTCCTGTAGGCGGCCACGTGGGTGGAGTCCAGGTCGGCCATGTCCCCCTCGGTGACCTCCAGGTCATAGGCCTCCAGGAAGGCGAGGGAGTCGGAGACGTTGAGCCCGGCCATCGGCTCCTGGAAGCTGTCCTCCGCAGTGGCTGACACCGAGGCGTAGACAAAGGGCGCCGTACCCGCCACCCCGTCGATCTCGCCCAGGTCGGTGGCGATACCGGAGGGGATCTGGGCGGAGACGGTCGTGGCTGAGGCGGGCTGGATGAGGAAGTCGGCCTTCATCGAGTCGTTGACCGCGTCTGACACCGAGGAGTTCGTGGAGGCGGCTATCGTGGCCCCCGCGCACACCAGGGCCATCCCCACCATGAGGGCGCCGGAGGTGTTGGCGGTGCGCCGGGGGTTGTGGATGATGTTGCGTACCGCCAGGCGCCCGGAGGGGCGCAGCGCCCGGAAGGGCAGCCCCAGGAGGGAGACGACGGGCCGTGCCAGCACCGGGGAGACCGTCAGGAGCCCCAGGATGACCCCGCCAGCCCCCAGACCCAGCACCAGGGTGCGCTGCTCCAGGCCCTCGTTGACCCAGGCAGCGGTCACAGCCGCCGTGCCAGCCGCCAGGAGGAGGCCGCCGATGACGGTGCGCAGCACCAGGGACTTCTCCCGTGCCCCGGACACGTCGCGCATCGCCTCCACGGGGTGGGTCAGGGCGGCGTCACGGGCGGGTAGCAGGGCACCCACCACGGTGACCAGCAGCCCCACCACGACGGAGGTGACGACAACCCCGCCCGACATGGAGATCCCGTCGGTCAGCGGCATCCCTGCGGCCTCCAGCAGGGCCACGATGCCCTGGAGCAGCCCGGTGCCCGCGGCCACGCCCAGGAGCGAGCCGGCCAGGCCGATAATGACAGCCTGGAGGAACACCGTGCCGAACACGGAGGCAGGCGAGGCTCCCACCGCCCGCAGGAGGGCGAACTCCTTCTGGCGCTGGCGCACGCTCATGGCGAAGGAGTTCATGATGATGAAGGAGCCCACGAACATCGCCAGCACCACGAAGACCAGCAGGAAGGTCTGGGCGAAGCCTAGGAGCGACTCGATGTACTCGTTCTGCTCGTCGATGCTCTCCTGGCGCGTCTGGACGCGCACGCCGTCGGGCAGGACCTCGGCGACGGCGTCCCTGACCTCGGTGACGGAGGCACCGTCCTCTATTGTGACGGCGATCTGGGAGACCCGGCCGTCCGGGGCGGCCAGGGGCAGGAGCCAGTCGTCGTCCATGCCCACCAGGGTGGCCCCGCCATGGAGGTGCCGTAGGTGAACTCACCGACGACCGTGACCTCCCGGGGCTCGCCCTGGACGACGACGTGGGTGGTATCCCGACAGCCAGGCTGGAGCGCTCCAGGGCAGCGGACTCCAGGACGATCTCCCCTCACCTGAGGGGGCCCGGCCCTGGACCCAGGTCAGTCCCGGCTCCTGGTCGAAGATCGGCAGCAGGAGGGTGGGAGCGCCGGAGGAGGTGACGGGGGTGTCGTCGGCGGCGACCAGGACGCCGATCAGGCTTGTGGCCGGGTTGGCGACGTCGACACCGTCGACCTCGCCAACCACCTGCGCCAGCGAGGAGTCGAGCGGCTGGGTCACGAAGGACGCGGTCCCCTCGGTGCCCTCCACCGGCTCGCCGGAGACGTAGAGGTCACGGGTCATGGTCGAGGAGGTCAGCGCGGAGAAGGTGTCGGACAGGACCCCGCGCAGGGCGAGGGTCCCTGACAGGAAGGCCACTCCCAGCACGACGGCCAGGGCGGTGAGGACAAACTGTCTGGCATGGGCGCGCACAGAGCGCCAGGCGACACGGACCATGTGATCAGGCCTCCGTGTCGGTTGAGTCGGCCGGGCCGGTTGACTCAGCTGGGCCGGTGGCGTCCTGCTGGCCGCCCTGGCCCTGGTCCTGCCGGTCGTCGCCCAGCTCGCGCAGGGCGTCCAGCACGTGGTCGCGGCTGGGGTCGGCCAGCTCGGCCACGACGTGGCCGTCACGCAGGAAGAGCACCGTGTCGGCCCAGGCGGCCGCGTCGGGCTCGTGGGTCACCATGACCACCGACTGGTCCAGCTCGTCCACGCTGGTGCGCAGGATGGCCAGCACCTGCTGGGTGGACTGGGAGTCCAGGTTGCCGGTGGGCTCATCGGCGAAGACCACAGCAGGCTTGCCCACCAGCGCCCGGGCGCAGGCCACGCGCTGGACCTGTCCGCCGGAGAGCTCGGCGGGGCGGTGGGACAGCCGGTCGGACAGGCCCACGGCCTCCACCACCTGGTCGAAGCGCTGCCTGTCTACCTTCTGACGGGCGATGTCCAGGGGGAGGGTGATGTTCTCGGCGGCGGTGAGGGTGGGCACCAGGTTGAAGGACTGGAAGATGAAGCCGATGCGCTCGCGACGCAGCCTGGTCAGGCGGCGCTGGCTCATGGCGGAGACCTCGTCGCCGTCGAGCATGATGGTGCCCGAGGTCACCGAGTCCAGGCCGGCCAGGCAGTGCATGAGGGTGGACTTGCCGGAGCCGGAGGGACCCATGACCGCAGTGAAGCGGGCACGGGGGATGTCCACGTCCACGGCGTCCAGGGCCGTGACTGCGCCCGTGCCACGGCCGTACACCTTGGTCAGGGCGCGGGCGGTCAGGACGGGGTCGTCCACGTGGCGGTGAGGGGCGAGAAGGGAAGAGGCCGGGGGTGAGTTCGGGACGCTGTGACTGCTCATGCCGGTGAGTTTTGCATGCTGCCCGGGGGCTTGTCTCCTACCAGGGCAGGGGGGGCGAGACGGCCGTCTCCTCCTTCGGAAGGAGGAGACGGCCGCAGGTGCTGACGGAGCCAGGGAGCCGGGTGGTGTCGTGTGCGGAGGCGTCTGAGCGGGAGCCTCCTACGCTCCTGGCAGCGAGTCCTTGAGGGCCAGCACCCGCAGGGCGGACTCCTCCACCCGAGCCGCCAGCGCAGGGTCGGACTGCGCGGCAGCCACCAGGGCCTGGGCCATGGGAGCGGCCACAGCGGCGTCGGCGGAGGCCAGCACCAGGTCGCATCCGGCTCGCACCGCCTGCACCGCCCGCTGCCCGGGTTCCCACTCCTGCAACTGCGCGGCGGCGGAGAGGTCGTCGGTAATGACCACCCCGGTAAAGCCCAGGTCTCCTCGCAGCATCTCGGTGACGACCACCGGGGAGAAGACGGCGGGCGCTGTGTCGTCCAGCAGGGTGTAGACGGCCGAGGACATCATGACGACCTCGGCGCCCGCGTCGATGAGCCCGGCGAACACGGACACGGCCTCGTCCTGGGTGCGGGTGGTGACGGTGTCGGTGACCCCGCTGGCGGTGTCGGTGTTGGCGGTGACCCGTCCCAGTCCGGGGAAGTGCTTGCAGGTGGGGACCACGCCCGCAGCCCGCATCCCCTCCGCGAAGGCGGCCGCCTGGGCGATGACCGTGCCCGCGTCACCGCCGTAGCCGCGCCCCCAGCGTCCGATAGGCTCGTTGGAGGCGGGGCTGGCGATATCGACCAGGTCGGCGACAGGGGCCAGGTTCATCGTCACCCCCGAGGCCGCCAGCTCCTGGCCCCAGGCCAAGGCCTGGGAGCGCAGGTCCTCAGCTGTCAGCCCCGCCTGGTCCCGGGCGGAGGGGATGGCGGAGAAACCCGGCCCGGACAGCACCTGCACCTCGCCGCCCTCCTGGTCGGTGGCCACCAGCATCGGTGTGCTGCCGGCGGTGCCTGTGCTGGCGGAGCCGGTGAGGGCGGCGACGGTCTCAGCGACGGCCTGGCTGCCGACCTGGGAGCGTCCGGCCAGGAAGATGCTGCCGACGTGATGAGTGGACACCGCGTCCGTGGCTGCGGGGGAGAGCTGGTCGGCGTCGGTGCCGACCATGACCAGCTGGCCGACCATCTCCTCCAGGCTCCAGCCGGCGAGGCGGTCTGGAGAGGCGGAGGGGGCCGGGCCTGTCGGGTCTGGGGACCCCGAGGACGCTGTGGAGGCACCCGGGGGCGCCGACGAGGAGGCTGCGGGGGCTGCGGCGGGGGTGGTGCCGCGGGAGCAGCCGACCAGGGCCGTGGCACCCAGGACGGCGGCCGTGACCGCACGGCGTCGGCTCGGGCGCAGGGGGCGGGTGCTGGTGGGAGAGAGCGGAGGGTGGGCGCTGGTGGGAGAGAGCGGAGGGTGGGCGCTGGTGGGAGAGAGCGGAGGGTGGCCGCTGGAGGCAGGGGGAGCACTCGCCGTGCTCCGGGCTGGTGTCGGGTGCTGGCGGCGTGCTCCGGTGGGAGGGGGTCGCCCGCAGTGGTGGGACGGCGGTCTTCCATGGTCAGACACTAGGGGACCGTGGGGAGGGCAGCGCCAGGGGCGCGTGGGACGTGTACCGGGGGCGTGGGACCCGCGCGAGACCGTGGGACGGTGCCTGAGGTGCGCGGGGCGGGGCGCAGCAGGCTACCCCCAGCCGAGCTCGTGGAGGCGGGCGTCGTCGATACCGAAGTGGTGGGCGACCTCGTGGATGACAGTGACTGTGACCTCCTCCACCAGCTGCTCCCGGGTGGAGCACCAGCGCTGGAGGGGGCCACGGAAGATGAGGATGCGGTCTGGCAGCACCATGGACCAGCCCTCGTCACGCTCGGTCAGGGGGACTCCGAGGTAGAGCCCCAGCAGCGTGGGCGGGCCGTGCCGTGAGCCGACACCGCTGTCGCGGTCACGCAGCATGTCGGGGTCGGGCTCGTCCTGCACCAGGACCACGACGTTGTCCATCGCCTCGGCGAGGTCGGGCGGGATGAGGTCGAGCGCCTCACTGACGGCCTC
The DNA here is from genome assembly GCF_003606385.1 of Actinomyces lilanjuaniae. Classification (NCBI taxonomy): domain Bacteria; kingdom Bacillati; phylum Actinomycetota; class Actinomycetes; order Actinomycetales; family Actinomycetaceae; genus Actinomyces; species Actinomyces lilanjuaniae. Next base: position 493,866 of record NZ_CP032514.1, read on the forward strand.
CTCAAACTCCTGCTCCGACAGGTGCACCGGTGGGGTCATGCCGTGAGCCTGTCACAGGTGGCCGGTACTTGTCACTGCTTACTGCGTCCCGACGTCCTGACGTCCTGCCACTGTTCGTCTGCCTGTCGTGCCTTCTGTGCAGCCGCAGAAAGTCGGTCGCCGAGGATCGGCTATGCGTTGGTGAGCGTTGGTGAGCACTGGTGAGCAGGGTCACGCCACGAGGATTTGCGTGGACGCCGAGCAGGCACCTAGTGTTCTTCCCGGTTCGAGGTGCGAGGACGCCAAGGCCTCAGCGCCCCCATCGTCTAGCGGCCTAGGACCCCGCCCTTTCACGGCGGTAGCACGGGTTCGAATCCCGTTGGGGGTACGGCTCGGGTACAGTGGAACAGCTCCTCGGAGCCAGGCTTCGTGCCGAACGAGGCCTCGTGGCGCAGTTGGTTAGCGCGCCGCCCTGTCACGGCGGAGGTCGCGGGTTCAAGTCCCGTCGAGGTCGCGGACGCTGGCGCTGACCCGGTCAGGTCTGATCGGGTCGGCGTCGTCTCCAGGCTCTGTAGCTCAGTTGGTAGAGCGTTCGACTGAAAATCGAAAGGTCACCGGATCGACGCCGGTCGGAGCCACTGCGACGGCCCCCGGGACTCACAAGGTCCCGGGGGTCTCGTCGTCCCGGCGGGTTGCTGACCTGGGCAGTTGGCCCACTTGGCCTGGGATGGCTGAGGTATGGGTGTGAGGCAGGGGGTGTCTGAGGCGCCCGGGCGCCCCGGCTGGGAGAGTTGTCCTGCGTCGTTCGCGGTCACAGCGGCGTGCCTCCCTCAGGAGCCCCACAGGCACCAGTCCTACCCTGGCTCCATGCTCTCCGCTGCCCTCCCTCCCATGCCTGCTGTCGGTCTGCTGGCGGCAGCCGGGGAATCGGACGACCCGGTTCCCTCGGACTCCCCGACGGTGGACGTCTCCCTGGAGGCGGTGACCCAGACCACGATCAGCCTCCTGACTCTTGCGGTGCACGCGGGTGTGGGGGCGCTCATCGGGCTGGCCGTCGCCTTCGTTGTCCTGGTGACTCTGCGGCTGCTGGGCCGACGTCGGGGCCTGTATGCCGAGCTGGCCCGCTTCTGCCACCGGGCGGCCTACGTCTTCGGGGCCATGACAGGGGCCTACCTCGGTGTCCAGGTCGCCCTGACAAGCATGAGTAACTCCGTCACCTCCACGGTCGTCTCGCGCCTGCTGCTCATCGCCTCGATCATGGCAGGGACCTGGCTGGTGGTCGGTATGGTCAGGGCTGTCGAGGCCTCGGTGGTCAGCGGGGTGCGGGCCTCCGGGGACGAGGGGCGCACCAGCAGGGTCACGACCCAGAGCCAGATCATGCGCCGTGTTGCGCAGGTCGTCCTCATCGTGTGCGGCCTGGTCGGCGTGGTCATGACCTTCCCCAGCGCGCGTGTCGCCATGGGCTCCCTCCTGGCCTCGGCGGGCCTGGTCTCTGTCATCGCCGGCCTGGCCGCTCAGTCCACCCTGGGCAACGTCTTCGCCGGCATCCAGCTGGCCACCTCCGACGCCATCAGGGTGGACGACGTCGTCGTCGTCGACGACGAGCAGGGGACCATCGAGGAGATCACCCTGACCTATGTCGTGGTCCACACCTGGGACGATCGCCGCCTGGTGCTGCCCTCCACCTACTTCACCCAGAACCCTTTCGCCAACTGGTCCCGGAGGGGCACCCAGACCACCGGGACGCTCACCATCGACCTGGACTGGAGGGTCCCGGTCTCGGCGGTGCGGGCCGAGCTGGCCCGGATCGTGGCCTCCTCCCCGGCCTGGGACGGGAGGCAGGCCTCCCTGGACGTCATCGACGCCTCCGGAGGGTCGGTCACCTTGAGGATCGCCCTGTCCGGAGCGAACCCCAGCGACGTGTGGGCACTGAAGTGCTACGTCAACGAGGAGCTTGTCGCCTGGTTCCAGAAGCAGGCATCCTACGCCCTGCCCCGTACCCGAGTGGAGGTTGACCAGGTTGAGGTCGCCCAGGACCCTGCGCCCGAGCAGGTGGCCCGTCTGGCGGAGGAGCTGGCCGCACTTCAGGTCGGCAACGCCTCCGGCCAGGCGGCAGCCCAGCCGACGCCCGGCAGTGCCAGGGCGGAGGGTCTCGAGGAGGGCTACGACGCTGCGGCGGTGACTGCCCAGATCGCCGCCACGAGCGACCCGATTGAGGCGGCCCGGCTGCGTGCGGCCGCCAGGGGCCTGTCCCCGCTGCGCCGGATCCGGCGTGAGCGCGCCCGCAGGCGCAGCCTGCTGCGACGTGACCCGCAGGAGCAGGCCGCACCCGAGCCACAGGCCGCCCGCCCAGGCCGCCAGGAGCCGACGACCGTCTTCCCCACCACGGAGATGGAGACCTTGGCTGAGTCAGGCGGGTCAGCGGGCAGGCCGGGGGACAGGCCCGCCGACGGGTCGGCAGAGGAGGCGACTGGCAGGCAGACGGGTGGACCTGCAGGAGAGCCCGTGAGCAGGCCGCCACGGCAGGCGGCAGTGAGTGATCCGTCAGGAGCTCCGGCGACGCCGGGTACGTCGGCGGGCGGACCTGCGGGCCAGGGCGGGAGGCGTCAGCCTGGAGGATCCTCCTAGGGCCGCTGAGTCACGCTGCTGATCAGGGCTGCTGAGGCAGAGCGAGGGTCTGCAGGCGGCCCTGCTCGCCGTAGCCCGCTGCCAGGAGGGTGCGCTGTGGTCAGCGGTGCCGGGGGTGTTCCCGCTGCGTGAACGCTGTCCCTCTCTGGCTGTCCGAGGGGCGACGATGGGGCCATGACCAGCACCGAGCCGACCCTTGACCCCTCCGCCGCCGCCAGGACCGACGCCCAGTGGCGGGCTGCACTGACCCCCATGGAGTACCACGTGCTGCGTGAGGCGGGCACCGAGCGACCCTTCACGGGCGCCCTGCTGGACGAGCACCGCGAGGGCATCTACCGCTGCCGTGGCTGCGGGGCGGAGCTGTTCCGCTCCGCCACCAAGTTCGACTCCCACTGCGGGTGGCCCTCCTTCTACGACCCCCGTGACAGCACCGCTGTCACCCTGAGCACGGACACCTCCCACGGCATGGTCCGCACCGAGGTCCGTTGCGCTGGCTGCGGCTCCCACCTGGGGCACGTCTTCGACGACGCCCCCCACACCCCCACCGGCCAGCGCTACTGCATGAACTCCGTCAGCCTCACCTTTGAGGCTATGGATGAGGGCGCGGAGGAGACCGGGCCGGAGGATGCCGGAGGCCCGCACGCTTCCGGGCCTACCGAGCAGGCCTGACCTGTGCTGCGCGTGCTCACCCTCAACCTCCTGCACGGCCAGCCGGGACCGGGGGCGGGGGATGGCAGCGCCCTGACAGGCTCCCTGTCCGCGGCCCGTATCGCCGACCCTGGTGCCGCCCGGGCGGTCCTGGTCGCCCTGGCTGAGCAGGTCGCTGAGCTCGCGCCCGACGTGGTGGCCCTCCAGGAGGTGGACCTGCACCAGGCTCGCTCCGGACGCCTCCACCAGGCTGCTGTGCTGGCCCAGGCCCTGGGTATGCCCTACTACCGGTTTGCGGCCAGCTATGCGGGGCCGGTGGCGGGGCTGCGGCGCCGACCCCTGCGCAGCCAGCTGGAGGCGCCCACCCACGACGTCCTGGGACCCGCGCGGGCTGCTGTCGGCGCTCGGCCAGTCGGCTACGGCAACGCCCTCCTCTCCCGCTACCCGGTGAGCAGCTGGCACGTCACCCGGCTGGGACGTGGCCCCTCTAGCGTGGTGCGTCGCGGACACCGCGCCTGGGACCCGCGCTCCTACCGGCTGTTCCCCGCCTCCAGCAGGGTCATGGTGGCCGCTACTGTCGAGCTGGACGGCCGGGCCTGCGCGTCCCTGGGGCAGGTCTCGGTCGCCTCGACCCACCTGGCGACCCGGCAGGACACGGCGGCCCGCCAGCTCCGCCGGGCCTGGGAGGCGCTGGCTGGGATGCCCGGGCCGCACGTCCTGGCGGGGGACTACAACCTGCCCGCTGAAAGGGTGGCGGCCCTCCGTGTGGCGCGTCAGGTCGGACAGGGCCACACGTTCCCGGCGGGTGCACCCTCCCGCCGGATCGACCACCTCCTGACCGATCCGTGGCCCACCGGAACCCAGGGACAACCGCTGGAGGGACAGGCTGGCGGGCCCGGCCAGGCCCCGCCGCTCAGGGCCCTCAGCTGGGGTACCCGTACCTTCGTGGTCTCCGACCACGAAGGTACCTGGGTGGACCTGGCGCCCGCGCAGGCCTGAGGGCTGCCGTGGCCGAGGTCGTCGCCGGGCTGGGGGTCTTCGGCCTCGTCATCGCCGTGGGGTGGCTGCTGGTGCGTCTACGGGCGCTGCCCTCCGACGCCGACGCCGTCCTGACTCGGGTGTGCTTCTTTGCTGCGACCCCGGCACTGTTGCTGACGACCGTCAGCCAGGCGGACCTGGGCGTGGTCGCCTCTGCAGCCACCGTGACGACCATGGCCTCCGCGCTGGTGGCACTCCTTGCCGCCGGGCTCCTCCACCACCTGGTGCTGCGGCGCAGCGTGGCGGAGTCGGTCGTGGGCGCGCTGGCCTCTGGCTACGTCAACGCAGCCAACCTAGGGATACCGGTGACCGTCCTGGTCCTGGGGGACGCGACGGCCATCACCCCGGTCCTGCTGCTCCAGCTCCTGGTCGTGACCCCGGTCGTCTTCCTGGTGCTTGACACCGTGACGCGGCGGGGCAGCCCCTCCCGGATCGCCACCCTGACCGTGCCGCTGCGCAACCCGCTGCTGTGGGCAGTAGCGGCGGGGTGGTCCTCAACGTGGCAGGGTGGGACCTGCACGGGGCCGCTGGCGGCTACCTCGCCCAGTTGCTGGACATGCTGGGACGGGTGGCGGTGCCTCTCATGATGCTGTCCCTGGGGCCAGCCTGGCCGGGGCGCCCCGGCCCCTGCGCTGCGGGCGCTCCGCGCCGTTGCGGCGTCAGGGGCCTGGAGTCCAGGGCGGTGCCGATGGAGGTGCCAGGGACACCGAGAGCGACCGGGCTGGCAGTCGGGACCCCGCACGGGCACTGCGGCCCTGTGGTGGGCTGTGGGCTGGAAACTGGTGGTTATGCCCGCCACGGCTGTGGCTCTTGGTCTTGCTGCGGGTCTGGAGGGGCGCGATCTGCTGGCTCCCGTGGTGACGGTCAGCCTGCCCACTGCCAGAACGTGTTCATGTACGCCTCCCGGTACGGGGTGGCCACGGACCTGGCACGTGACGCCGTCCTGGTGACGACAGCGGGCTTCGTGCCCGTGGTTGTGCTGGAGGCGGCCCTCCTGGGCTGAACGGGAGGGCTTGCAGCCGGGAGGTGAAGACGTGCGGCCGGGTCTGTCGGTGGGGCCAGAATGCCCGGGTGCATGCCTCGCTACCCGCGTATGCTGTCCGGAAGGCGGCCACTACAGCCTCCGTCGTTCCCGCACCACTGGTGTTCATCGGCGCCGCCACCTCGACCTACATCGGCGCAGGCTTCGCGGTCTCGCTGTTCGGTGCTATGCCCCCCACTACCGTGGCCTGGTTGGCGGTACACAGGGGTGCTCCCATGTCCCGTCTCACAAGCGGGAGCTCTGGGTGAGGGATCGCCACCGTGGCCCAGGCCGTGGCCGTGCGGCATAATGTCGGCTGGCCCAGCGCCCTGCTGCGGCCCCGCACCGGTGTCCTGCTCGGTGCCCTGCTCCGGTGCGGCTCCCGGAGGGCACGCGCCGTCGGGTACGTGGTGGCGGATACCCCGACTGACAGGACCCCTGTGCCGACTACGCCGACCACGACCGCTCCACCTGCTCGATCTGGCAGGCCTGTGAAGGCAGCCCGTCATGCTCGGCGGGCGCGACCCGCTCGATCCGTCACGCCAGCAGAGGCGACCAGCCCCGGCACCTCCGCCGGGCGGGCGGGAACCGGCAAGACCCCCAGACCTGTCGAAGCACCTACCTCTGGCCGGGTGCTTGCCGACGCAGAGACCTCTTTCTCCTCCCTCGGCGTGGAGGCCAGCCTTGCCGCCGATCTCGGCTCCCGGGGCTTTAGCACCCCGTTCCCCATTCAGGCCGCGACCCTGCCTGACACGCTCGCAGGGCGCGACGTACTGGGGCGGGGCCGCACTGGCAGCGGAAAGACCCTCGCCTTCAGCCTCCCTGTGGTCCAGCGTCTGGCTGAGCAGGACAGGGCGCGCCCAGGTCGACCCCTGGGGCTGGTCCTGGTCCCGACCCGGGAGCTGGCCCTGCAGATCCACGACGTCATCAGGCCCCTGGCCGCCACGGCAGGCATGAGCGTGACGACGGTCTTCGGCGGTGTCTCCCAGAGGCCCCAGGAACGCGCCCTGGCCAGGGGGGTGGACGTCGTCGTCGCCTGCCCCGGGCGGCTCCTGGACCTCATGGGGCAGGGGATGATCAGCCTCGACGAGGTTGCCGTCACCGTCCTGGACGAGGCCGACCACATGGCGGACCTCGGCTTCCTCCCCGGTGTCCGGCGCATCCTGCGCGCTACACCTGCGCACGGGCAGCGTCTGCTCTTCTCCGCCACCCTGGACAACGGCGTGGACAGGCTGGTCCGCGAGTTCCTGCACGACCCGCTCCACCATGCCGTCGACCCCGCCAGCTCGCCCGTGCAGGCCATGGACCACACGGTGCTGCACGTGGCAGACAAGGCGGCCAAGGATGCTGTCGTGCGGCGGCTGGCCTCCGGGACAGGTCAGCGGATCCTGTTCACCCGGACCAAGCACCAGGCCCGGCGCCTGGCCCGCAACCTCACCAGCGACGGGGTCCCCGCCGTGGAGCTCCAGGGCAACATGAGCCAGAACGCGCGGGAGCGCTCCATGCGAGCCTTCTCCTCCGGGCAGGTCCACGTCATGGTGGCCACCGACATCGCCGCCCGAGGGATCGACATCAGCGGCGTGGAGCTGGTGGTGCACGTGGACCCGCCCCCAGAGCACAAGGCCTACCTGCATCGCTCGGGGCGCACCGCGCGCGCAGGAGCCGCGGGCACGGCGGTCACCCTGGTCCTGCCCGAGCAGGAGCGTGACGTCGAGGTGCTGCTGCGTCAAGCCCGGATCCGGGCGCAGACGAGGCGTGGCGTCCGACCTGACGACGACGTCGTCTCTGCCCTGGTGGGGGAGGTCGCAGGCCCGGTGGCGACCGAGGACATGCCCGAGGGTGTGGCGGTCAAGGGCGGGGCCGCCGTCCAGGCCGTCCAGGGGGCTCGGCGCGACCAGGCTGGTCAGGCGGGTCACGTCGGGTCCGGCAGGAGGGCGTCCCGAAGGTCACGGCGTGCCCGGGGTGGTGGCAGGCGGGGCGGTTCTGGGGGTGCTGGCGCGTCTTCCCGCGCAGCCCGGCGCACCCCTCACCTGCGCGGTGACAGGCGGGGCGGTCCTGGGTCCGGGGGCCACTGACGCGGCTGTCAGGACCGGGGAGGAAAGAACCAGGGGCTGACAGCACCCCAGGCCATGATGGAGGAGATGGGCTCCAGGACCAGCTCCGCCCCACCCCGGGACTCCTGTGCCCGCAGGCCGGCGAGCGGGGGCGAGGTGGGGGCCTCGACCTGGAGGTCGTACAGGCACTCGGGGACGGACAGGGTGTTGAGGGAGTCAGCCACCTGCCACCCTTCGAGCCCCAGGACGCGGGTGCTGATGAGCGACAGGGACCAGGTGCGGTGCTTGAACCCCTCGGTCAGCGGGGTGGGGCCGCCAGGCTCTCCCGGCTCACCCCCGGTGTCGAGGGTGTCTGCCAGCTGGGAGAGCGCGGCGTCCAGGGCTGTGACGTCACCGGAGTCAAGGAGCGTGAGGATCTCGGCGGGCAGGTGGTGCGGGCCGAGGTCGACGTTGTCACGGGGGCCGAGGTCGAGGAGCTCGGCGAAGGCTGAGGGCACCTCGCAGGCGTCCAGGCCGTAGACGTGCAGGCCGTCACGCTCGTGTTTGACGACGGTGGTGCGTGCTGGGCCGATCCAGGCCTCTACCAGTCTCTCCGGGGCTGTCGGCTCGACACGCGCCACCTCCAGGTGCCGTGTCGCGGTAGGCACCGCTTGGAAGGCTGGTGCCGCCTGCCTGGTGATACCGAGGTTGTCAAGGACTCCGGCCCGTCTCAGGCGGGTGGCGGTGCGGTCCTGGGGGATCTGGCCGCCCAGGCAGAGGGCTCGCACGGAGAGCCACTCGGCGTCGCTGAGCACGGCTACGGGCGTGTCTGCGGTGAGGTTGAGCTGTGCCATGGAGGCTCCTAGGGGGCGGTGTCGGGGTCGGCAAAGACGCTGAGCGTGGCCGCCATCTCCGTGAAGAGAGGCAGTGAGGTCCCGCAGGTGAAGGTGGGGGTGGTGAAGGTGGCGGTCATGCCTCGCCGGACTCCGGTGTCCAGGAAGACTGGCCCCTGGACCCAGGACCACTGGGTGAAGGTGAGGGAGCGGTTGTCCATGATGTAGACGCCACTGCGCATGAGACCGGTGACGTGGTCACCGTTCCACTGCGCCATGTCGATCGGGCGCACGCCCGGGATCGCGGCCAGGATCTGGGCGCTAGACTCCTGGAACCAGTCCGCCTCAGAGGTCGTGGTGGGGAGGCTGACGGCGGTGACCACGCAGTTGTCGGTGAATCCTGGGACACCAGAAGGGCCAGCGCACACCAGGTCCAGGGCGTTGGGAGCTGAGTCGGCGGGCAGCGCGATAGTGCGGGTGATGTCTGCCAGGGCTGTGGCGTCGAGCTGGTCCCAGGTCTCGGGCGCTGCCATGCTGACAGTGTTGCCAAGCAGCCGCCTGGTCAGCCGCTCGGGAGGGTCGGTCTGGCTCATACGGTGCTCCTCCGGTGTTGCTGTCTGGGTCTGCTGGTGTGGTGGTTATGGCTGGGATCGGTGGCGGGACGCGTGTTTCTTCTTGTGTCTTTTTCGGTGGTCTTGGAGGGCGACGACGGTGGCGATGAAGATGGTGAGGGCTATGGGGACGGTGATGTAGACGCTCCACTGGCCCAGGGCGGCGGAGATGAGGATGGCGGGTGCGAGGAAGGCGATCATTGCCACGGTGAAGACGATGTTGCCTGCGGTCGTGGTCAGGGCGCGGGTGATCCGGCCTGTCAGGGTGGTGGGCCTGTCCTTCTTGGTCTTGTGCCACTCCGGCGGCGGCCAGGGGATGGCCCGGGGGTCGGGGCCGGTCGTGGGGGAGCTGGTGGCGGGCGGGTTGGCTGTGGTGGCGGTGTCGGCCGTGAGGGGGCCGGTGGTGGTGGCGTGGGGGTCCAGGCGGGCGGCGGCGCGCGGGTCCAGCCCGCTGGTGGTGGTGATGCGGTGGTGGCGCTTCTGGGCGCGGCGGGCCTCCCGCCACTGGGGGTACATCCACCGGGGCAGCCTCACCGGGAGGAACCCGATGAATGTGACCAGGAGCGAGACTGTGCCGATGGTGCCGAGGGTGTCCACAAGGTTCTCGATGCGGACGTCATTCATGTCCAGCACCATCAGGGGCGCGCCGGCCAGGAAGGCCGTGCCGCAAGCGGGCATGGACAGGGCGGTGGAGTTCCTGTGGTCGATGCCGCGACTGAGCCACTCGGCGTCGAGCTCGCGGATGAGCCGGGCCACACCCGAGTCGGAGAACATGGCCAGCGCCCAGTAGGCGACAAAGACCACCCCCAGGACCACGCCGACCACCAGGTACAGCCACTCCCTCATCACGGCTCCTCTCGTGCTGGCCGGTGCCTAGAAGATCTTGCCTATCTTGTCCTTGATCCAGCCCCCGAACTCCTTCCCGACACTGGACCCTGCGGCTGCTCCTAGTGCCCCGCCGACGATCCCGCCCACGGCGATGCCTATGGGGCCGCCGAGCATGGCGCCGAGTGTCGCACCCGCCTTCGCGCCAAAAGCTGCTCCTGCGTAGCCTCCTACTCCCTCGGACACCCCCTGGGCGGTGGCCCGGGCGATCTTGGTCCCCTCCCCCATGGAGGGGTTGTTGGCTGAGTCGCTCTTGTACTGGTCCCAGGCGGTCGCCGCGCCTGACAGGACTGTGCCGGCAATGCCCGCCTTCTTCAGCGCAGGCGCTGCCTTGCCCGCAGCGTTCTGGATCTTCCAGGCCGTGGTGCCCTTGGTGCCGGGCCTGGGGAGCCAGTTCTTCGACTTGGTCTTCTCCCAGGCGGTCTTCCAGCGCCCCCACTCCTTGGTGGTCGCCTTGCTGATGAAGCGCCCTGACGCGTCCCGGGGCCGGAAGGTGGAGATCCGGCTGATAGCTGTCCACTGAGCCATTCTCACACCACGACTGCCCCAGGTGATGACCTGGCTGCCCCCGGCTGCGACAGTAGCAAGCGACTGAGCCGTCATCGCCTGCCCGGAGAGCCCACGGCAGGCGGACTGCAGCTCCTCGTGGGCGCTGGTCTCGTCCTCCCGGACCGCCTCGACCGTCTCCGCGATCTGGTTGAAGGTGGTCATCTTGGCCTCGTAGTCAGGGTCCGAAGAGTCCTCAGGCGCCTGGATGAGGTCCCCGGAGACGGTCAGCCCCGCCCCTGTCGCCTGCGCACGGGCGGCCTCCAGGCGGGTCTTCACCGAGCTCATGGCGTAGGCGAAGGTGTCCAGGGCCGAGCTCAGGGAGGTCACGTCCGAGGACAGGGTGTCCAGGGTGGAGACCTGGCTGGACAGGGCGGCCGCAGCCGAGGAGCCCGTCTGGCCGGTGACCTCGCTGGCAACGCTCCGCCGGGTGCTCGCCAGGTCGGTAGAGGCGGTGTCGAGGCTGCTGGCCTGGGAGGACAGGTCTGCCTGCAGGTCCCAGGCGTCGGAGGGCTGGGTGACAACCTTGACGTCGATGGTGGGCATGCTCAGATCCTCCCTGCCCCGCCGACCTCGATCGAGTGCGCTCCCTGGGCGACGGCCTCGTCGGTGTCGGTGAACTGGCGTGCGGCGGAGCGCATGCTGGTCGCGGTGGAGCGGGCGCTGCTCGCGGCGCTGGTCACCCGGGAGCCCAGTTTCTGGAGCGCACCGGAGACGGCCCCGGTGGAGGGGCCGAGGTCCGCAGGACTGGTGAAGGTCACGGAGTCCAGGTCGTCGGCGGTCATGTCGACCCGAGCCGCCAGGCTGTTGAGGATGTCAGGGTCGAGGGACAGGTCTGACACGGTGGGCTCCTGCGTGGTGCTGGGGGCTGTGTAGGACTGTATGGTTTGGGGCGCGACTGTCTTCACGGTAGTAGCGCTCACAGGGTGTGTAAAGAGACGGTCTCGCTCGAGGGTCTTACTACCGTTCCGACTCCGCCGTGCCGTGATCAGTTAGGTGAGTACGGCACCACGGAGCCTGGCTGGTGACTCCTCACGTGTCACCCTGGTCGGGGCTCGGAGAGCCGTGGCGGTGCTGGATGGTCTCGCTGAGCTGACGGTCAATATGGGCGAGGAACTCGTCAAGGGCCTCCGCGCCCAACGGCGCCTGGTCGTCGGACGGTCCTGTGGTGCGGGCCGTGGCGCGCGGGGCGGGTGCGGCGTGGCGCGGACTCTCCTCAGTGCTCTCCTCAGTGGCGGGGACCGGGTGCGTGGGAGTGGTGTGGTGCCGGTTGCCCTGCGCCGCCACGACGCGCTCGGCCCGGGCGATGATCTCGGAGGCGCTGACCCCCAGCGGTGCAGCAATCTTGCTGAGCTCGCTGACCGAGAAGGGGACCTGACCGCTGAGCCCATCCTGGACGGTGACCAGGCTCAGGCCGGTGACGACGCTGAGATCCTCCGCGCTCAGACCTGTCCGGTGCGCTTGGGAGCGGACCTCGGCGGAGACCGCCTCGTCGAAGATATACCGAAGCGGGGTCCATGTCATGGCGTTATTTTGGGCCTATTTAGGGTCAAAGTCAATGTGTGCCCGACGTTGGTGCAGGCGTTGGTACTCTTGTGACGTGCCAAGGAAGCCTAAGCCGCTGGAACCGCTTGATCGCGAGGTGATCGACATCCTGGCTGCCCGCCAGAAGGCCGCCGGGGTCTCGCAGCGTCGGCTGGCCCGCGAGGCAGGGATGTCGCTCAACCGGGTCGGCATTATCTTTCGGGCAGAGGGTCCTGCGCCGACGGTCGGTGAGCTGGCAGTGATCGCGGAGGTGCTGGAGCTTCAGAGCTCAGAGATAATCCGCGAGGCCGAGCGTCGCCTTCGCAGCCGGGGCGCGGACCCGCAGACGCATGGTGCCCAGGCGCAGCCTCGGGCTGCTCGAACTGTCGGGGACCGCCCGGAGCACGCCGCGTCGCGCCAGTGGGGCGATGTCGGCGAGGAGTCGCAGCTACCCCACCAGGAGTGATCACGAGGAGTGATGTTGAGGGGGTCTGGCTGGGGGCAGGTCGCGGCCACCCGGCCCTGAGTACCCCTGTGGGGTTCGCACCCACGACCTTCGGATTAAAAGTCCGCAGCTGCGTCGGCTGGGCCTGCCGAGACTGGCGGGCGTGCTGGCCCGGCTCCTCACCCGCCTCGTCGCGGCCGCCGAGCACGCCGAGGTGCTCGTGCGCCACCGGCTGCGCGGCCTCCGTGGCGCCACCACTGCCAGCACCGCCGACCGTGCTGGCGCAGTCGCTCCTGCTGGCAGTGCCACCACTGCCAGCACCGTCCGTGCAGGGGTGCTGACGCTGGGGTCCACCGCACCCGGCGTCCTGGTCGCCGACGGCACTGGCAGGCCTGTCCCCGGGCACCCTGCCCGGCACTGCTCCGCGGGGGAGGACCAGTGACCCCCGGCGTCGGCAGCCTGGTGGGGCTGATACCACCGGGAGCCTCCTCAGTGGTGGTACCCGCACCCGTGGCTCACGAGCTGCTGGAGCGCCTGGACGAGGCAGGAGGATCCCCGACCTGCGCGCACGGCCACACCTGGACCGTGGCCACGGCCCGGGTGAGGGTGCGCGACCGCCGCCGTGAGGGGCGCGGCATCACCCTGGAGCGTGACTGCCGGGTCTGCAAGCACGAGGCGTGGCGTGAGCGCGTGCGCCACGCTCGCCACCAGATGAAGGGAGGACGGCTGACATGACGGCCGGCCGCGGCGGGGATCCTGCCCGGTCCTGCTGGTGCCGCCGCTGCCAGCGCGCCCACCATCCCCGGGGTGTGGGTCGGCACAGGGCGATGCACAGGGACCGGGGCGAGGACGTCACCCTCGACCTGGGTGATGGTCCCCACCACTACACCTACAGCCGCCTCATCCGCGGCCAGACCAGCATCTACGACCTCCTGCCAGCCAGCTACCAGCAAGGAGACACCGCATGACACTCACAACCGCCGCGCCGGCGGACCTGGCGCCCGTCCGCCGCAGGCTGGACGCAGCCACCCCCGGCCCCTGGGACCACGACACCGTCACCCACCTGGTCTCAGCCGGGACCTGGCCCGTGGCCATGGTCGGCACCGGCCCCGAGCAGATGATCCCGGACTGGGAGGACGAGCATGCCGCCACCTGGACCAGCCCCAGTGCCCACGACGACGCCGAGCTCATCTCCCACGCACCCGAGGACATCCACGCCCTCCTGGGAGAGGTCGACCGCCTCCGCGACGCCCTCACCCAGATCAGCCACCTGCTGGAGGAGACCTGGACAGCCGACCTCCCCAGGCGGATCACGACGGTCCTGGGGGAGGCCCTGTGACGACCACGACAGCCACACAGTCCCAGGACGGCAGGACAGGAGAAGGCCCGGCAGGAGACCGCATCTCCCACCGGGCCACGGTCCCCAGCCATCCAGATAACCAAGAAGGAAAGAGAGGAACCAGAATGGACACTACCACACCCACCGGCCCCGGCCCCGATCAGGACCCCGAGGCCTGCCAGCTGCGCACCATCCGCCTCCTGCGTACCACCGCCCGCCACGCCTACCAGCAGGGCCGGGCCGACGCCCTCCTGGGTCGGCGCGCCCGCCCGGCCCGTCCCACAGGCCCCGCGGGACGGACGGACCACCCCGGCCCGCGTCCGCGCACCACAGGACCCGGCAGGCGGCCCACCCCTCCGCAACAGCAGGAGGAGCACGACACGCGCCCCCTGACGGTGCTCGACCCCGCCGACGGCACCGTCCTGGCCACCCTGGACCCCGGTGGCGCCCGGGCCGTCCCCGCCGAGGGCGTCACTGTCGGCCCTGTCGCCGACGTCAACGGGATCACTGTCCAGGCCCTGACCAGGGGCTGGGGGAGCCCGACCACCTACTACGTAGTCGCGTCTCACACGCCCACGACCCCGCTCACCCGGGCCGAGGCAGCCCGCCTCGCCCAGGTGCTCATCGACGCCGTGACCAGGGAGGTGGCGTGATGGCCTCCAGCGTCCCGGAGCGGGTGCGCCACCTGCTGGCCCTGGCCGCCGACCCGGCCGCCAGCCCCTCTGAGAGGCAGACCGCCTCCCACAGGGCCGCGGTCCTCATGGCCCGCCACTCCATCACCGGCCTCGACCCCCACACCTCCCGGACCGAGGACGTCACCACCCGGACCATCACGGTCCCAGGAGGGCGCAGCACCCCCTCCCTGGCCCAGGCCCACGCCATGCACCACGTGGCCACCGCCGCCGGCGCGGCCACCTGGTACACCGACCACCGCCGCTGGCCCCCACCGGACCAGCGGCCGTGCGTCTTAGTCCACGTGGTCGGCCTCGGCTCCGACCTGGACTGGCTCATACCCCTCCTGACCACCCTGACCACCCAGACCGCCCTGGACTGGGCCACCTGGAGACACGACCACGCCCAGGCCTACCGCGACCTCGACCGCGCAGGGCGCCTGACCTGGCGCAACGGCTACGTCCTCGGCTACGCCCACGCCGTGGCCGACCGCGTCCGTACCGCCCGCCAGCAGGCCATCCACGAGCAGGACACCACCAGCCCCGACGGCACCCCCACCACCGCCCTGGTGGTCCGAGACCGCGCCCAGCAAGTCCAGGACCACCTCGCCACCCTCAACCTGCGACCAGGCACCGCCACCCCCACCAGCGCCTGGGCCCACCACGCCGGGCACACCGACGGCCACGCCTCAGGCCTCGGCACCCCCCACAACCCCCAGGTAGGCACCCAGGCCACCCACCAGATCCAGGCGGGAGCCACACCATGACCCCGCACAGGATCACGCCCGACCCGGTCATCGACCAGGCCAGGACCGCCCTGGACGCCTACTACCGGGCGGGTGACGTCTACCAGCGGTGGCAAGCCAGGCAGGACCTCGCCGACCACGCCGACGTCTACGTCGACCACCTCCTCGACGAGATCGACCACCTCACCGAGATGATCCGCGACCTCGACCAGCAGGCCACCCGAGACGACCCCGCCCACGACACCACCCTAGAGGCCGCCTACCACGAGGTCAGCCGCCTGCGCCGCACCCTCGACACCGAGCGGCAGCAGGCCCTCCGCGCCCTCCAGCGCGCCGCCCGCACCGTCCGCCGCGCCTACCAGGACGGCTACACCCACGGACTCCAAGAAAAGGAAGGACAACTGTGACCACCGTCAACCTCGCCCACCGCCTCACAGTCGCGGGCCTGAGGGTGCTGGTAGTGGACTCCGACCCCCAGGCCAACGCCACCAGCATCCTCGACGCAGTGGCACGTGAGCTCGTCGGGACGGTGACGGCGCCGTGAGGCCACAGCCACCCACCCGCAGGACCCCGGCCAGCCTGCCCAAGGCCACCGGCCCCGACCCCGCCGCCCTCACCGCAGACACCAGCAACAGCAGGAGAGGCAGCAGTGCCAGCAGTGCTGGCAGGGCCGGCGGTGCTGGCAGCAGTGTGGCGAAGCTGACGATCCGTATCGACCCTGACCTCCTGGGGCGGGCGCGCTCCGCCTGGAGGCTCCAGGCCGCCGACCCGGGCCCCTACCCCAGTTTCGGCTCCTGGGTGGCCGGGCTCATCGAGGAGGCCGTGGCCGTCGCCGAGCACCACCACGGCGGGAGGCTGACGCCGACCCCGCCAGGCGCGATTCCAAACAGCCACCCCCGAACCGGGGCATGACCCGGAGCTGGGGCGGTACCGTCCTGCCCCGTACGCGCGGCGCACCGTGCTGACCCGCCTGTCTGAGGAGGAGCTCCTCGCCTACGCCCTGGCGCAGGGCGTCACGCCCCGGACAGGCTCTAGACCAGTCAGAAGACGCGGGGACGAGAGGACTATCCTCCCTTGACTGGCCCGTCCGCCAGCAGCCGCATACGGCCAGGCAGGGGTGCCGACCCGCCTCCGTCCGCTGTTCCCGCTCCTGCCCGAGGCCGACCGCGCAGGAATCCCACATGGGAACAACCACTGACAGCTCACCTCAGCACCTGCCCGTTGACGCCTGGGTCACCTCCATGCGCGCCCAGGGCCTAGCGGATCGGACGGTCGCCGAGCGTGCCCGCACGGTCCGCCAGGCCTCCAGGACAGCAGGAACCAGCCCCGAGACAATAACCTCATCGGATATTGAAGCGTTTCTCGCCTCGTCCCCCTCCCGGGGGACGCGTTACGCCCGCTACTCCGTCCTGCGCGCCTGGTCCAGGTGGCTGGTCCGCACCGGACGCCGCAGCGACGACCCCACCCAGGCCGTGGCCCGGCCTCGCATGCCCGCTGGCCGCCCACGCCCCCTCACCCGCTCCCAGCTCGACCACCTCCTCACCAGCCCGCTCCACCCCGACACACGCACCAAGGTCCTCCTGGCCGCCTACCAGGGCCTGCGCGTCCACGAGATCGCCAGGATCAGAGGCGAGGACATCGACACCGACGCGGGCACCCTCACCGTCACCGGAAAAGGCGGCCGCACCGACACCCTGCCCCTGCACCCCCGCGTCGCCCAGGAGGCCGCCCACCGGCCGGAGCGTGGCTACTGGTTCCCCTCTCCGACGACCCCCGGTGAGCCGGTGACCGGCAAGTCCGTCAGCAGTGCTGTCGGCCGGGCGCTGAGGAGTGCCGGAGTCCGGGCGACGGCCCACCAGCTGCGCCACTTTTTCGCCACCGAGCTCCTCGCAGGCGGCGCCGACTGCCGCGTCGTCCAGACCCTCATGCGACACGCCTCCCTGGCCACCACCGCCCGATACCTGGCCGTCACCCCCACCCAGCAGCAGCAGGCGCTGAGAGGGCTCACCTGAGCCCCGTTGACGTCCCTGCCGACCGTGGCGCATAATGGTGGGGACCCACCCGGGTTGCAGCCGGGCAGGTCCCCGAGGCTGGCGGCTCAGCTGAGCAGCCTGCCGAGGGCGTCAACAAGGACACCAACGGCCCGGACCAGGCGAGCGATCGCGTTAATGATTTCGCTCACCTGCCGGGCCGTTACCCTGTCCCTGCTGACTCTGGCGTGCCTGCCTACCGGTCTGGGCACGGCCCCCACCTCCTCCCTGGCCCCCTTCCTCCCCGGCAAGGACACTGGGTGTTCCGGGGGAGGGCGCCGGAGAAGGCACCACCACCCTACCCGCCCGTGACGGCGCAGTTACGAGCAGGTGCACTATCCGGAGGAACGCCCACCAAAATGCTGCTCTCAGGCCGACAGGACGCTCACCTGCACGGCATTGCGCCGACGGGCGCGGGTACGTGTCTTCCGGGCCTGGCCCACGGCGACGGGACCGAGGAGCAGCACGGATCAAACCACACATAGATGTGACAAGTATCACTATAAGACCTTATTGCTACTCACGATCATCGTGAGGTAGTATTGAGTCATCAGGGCACGGGAGACAGGCTCCCACCAGCCCCGAGGTCAGAAAGGACCCACACCCATGACTGCTGTCCACCCCTACTTCACCGCCCGGGCCGAGGCGTGGATGCGCCACGCCGGGGGAGACCCCCGTGACGCCGCCGACCTGGCCAGGTGGGCGCAGACCGCCCGCATGGTGGGTGACCCCGCCCGGGGGGTGGTCGTCGCCGCTGACGGCACCCTGGTGGCCGAGACCCGCCGCTCCCGCGGCCTGGCCCTGGGCGCCATCCGCCAGGCCGTGGGCCAGCCCGTCGCCCACGCCACCTACGCCGAGGTCTGCCAGGGCGCGGGCCACCACCCGGGCCAGCCCGCCGCAGCCTGACCACCAGCCCTACCACGAGAGGAACTAGCCATGAGCACTGAGAGCGCAAGCCGCCTGTACCTGACCTCGCCGGCGGGGCCGGCGGTGGTGGAGACGACCGACGCGGGCGTGGAGACGGCGGTGGCCGAGGGGCTACCCGAGCAGGCCCGGCAGGCGGTCAGGTCCCTGGTGCCCCTGCCGCAGCGGCCCCAGGGGCTGACCGCTGTGGAGGGGGAGGCCGCCTGGGAGGGCGACGTGGTCGCGGACTGGGACCAGGCCGCCCAGGAGGTGGCCTGGAGCGTCGTGGGCCACCCAGCCCGGTCCAGCAGCCTGCAGAGCTTCGGGGACGACCTGGCCGCGGCCTGGGCCGACCACGCCGCCTCCCTGGCCGCAGCCGGCCCGGTGGTGGACAGGCTGCGGGGCCTGGCCCCGACCGGGCTGGACCCGGCGGAGGCCGTGGTGACCTGGGACCCCCAGACCCGACAGGCCCGCATGGACGTCAACCTGCCCGCCTGGGCCGGCCCGGACGGGACCGCCCCCGGGGTGAGGGTGAGTCTCACCACCAGCGAGGGCCAGGACGAGGACGTGGTAGTGCGCATCGAGGGCGACGGGCACCCCCAGGGCACGTCCATGACCCCCGACCAGGCCCGCGAGGTAGTCGCCCAGGCGGTGCGTGACGCCACCTCCACGCCCGCCGACGTGGCCCGGCGGGCGCTGGAGCCGGCCATGGAGACCCTGGCCAGCCTGCCGGGCATGGGTGGCATCGCCGTGGAGGACCCCGTCCTCCTGGAGGACGGCAGCCTGTCAGTCCAGCTCCACCCCAGCTGGGACGGGCCCTCCACCGAGACCGCGGTGACCCTGACCGCCCCCGGCGACGGCGGCCCCGTCACTGTGCGGGCTGGCGGCCCCCTCACCGCCGCGCTGCGCTCAGGGCAGGCCAGTCCCGACCGGCTGGCGGAGGACGCCTGGGTGACCGGCGTGTCCCCCGACCTGGCCACCCAGCCCGACCCCACCCGGATCAGCGACGCGCGGGCGGCCGCCCTGGTCCTGGGCGTCCCCCAGGCCAGCCTCACCCAGGCGGTGGACACCCTGTCCGTCGGCCTGGAGACCGCTCGCCAGGCTGCCTGGGACGCCGCCCAGGGAGCACGCCCCGCGGCCACGCAGCGGTTCCGCCACCAGCAGGCCCACGGCGCCTGACACCAGTGCAGCCCGGCAGCAGCCACACCGCGGGGTGTGGGTCCCCGCCCGGGCGCGGTGGTGGCCGAGGGCTCGTACCCCTCGGCCACCGGCCCCTACCACAGGGGCAGCCACCACTATACGTGACCTACCACAGGAGGACAGAGAAATGAGCGCGACGACGGTAGCCCGGATGGAGGCGCGCAGGGGTCGGATCATGATGGCCCAGGCCGAGAGGCCGTGGCAGGAGACCACGCTCGTCGAGTGCGGCCCTCGCCCGGCGAGAGGCGAGGATCCTGAGGAGTGGGCGGCCCGAGTGGCCGACGAGGCACGGGAGCGCCTGGAGGAGGGGGCGCACCGCCGCGACGGCGCGCTCTGCCCCTGCTGCCGGCAGCCCGTGGCCCCAGGAGGGTGGGTACCCTGGCCACCAGACGACAGACAGGAGGAGCCCGTGAGCCGACCCGACGACAAGGGAGCGCGCGCCTGGGCGGGCTGGCTGCCGCCCGCCAGCTACCCGGCCCTGCTCAGCAGGGCGCAGGCCCGCGAGGTGACCCGCTGCGACCAGGCCGGGGCGCTGGACGCGACCACCCGGGCCGACCCGCGCTCGACCCTGCTGACCCGCGTCGCCTACATCCAGCGCGAGAGCGGCGGCCGTGCCGCCCGCGCGGCCGAGCGCGCCGCCGACCACGCGGCAGCCGCCGCCGGGACGGGCCACCGCGACCACGCGCGCGGCCAGGCCGTCCAGACCCGGTTCCTGGACTCCTGGTCCGCCGCCCGGGACCGGTGGGAGGCCGAGCACGCCGCCGTCCTGGCGGCCGACCGCCTGCCCGGCCCCGTCCTGCGCGCCCTGCGCACCACCATGGGCCTGGACCAGGCCAGCCTCGCCCACCACCTGGCCGTGTCCACCGACACCGTCCGCTGGTGGGAGTCCGGCCGGTCCCTCATCAACCACGGCGCCACCCAGGAGGTCTGGGACATGTGGCAGGAGTGGGTCCGTGCCACCCGCGCCCTGACCGAGACCCACCAGCAGGGGGACGTGCCCGTCCTGCCCCCGACACCCCCCAGCCACCCTGCGCGCCGTCGCCGTCCTCCTGGCCGGACACCGGTTCACCACCAGCCCCGGACCACTCACCACCCCACCACCCCTCACACCCGACCCGAAGTCGTGCACCCCGTAGGAGACCAGCGCCGGAGCCCCGCCCCTCACGGCACCACCAGCGCCGAGGAAGCAGCCCAGGACCGCCTGGCGTTCGCGCGGGCGGCGCTGACCACGCCCTGGTCACGAGGCTGATCGCCGGGACCGTGCCCTTCCACAGCACGAGGTTGCGTACGCAGTCATTTGATCACCTTTCTATGGTGTTGCACAGTCTCTGACTTGGTTTGAGGCGCCTCAGCCGCCCAGGCGGGCCGCGCGTGCGCGGGGATAGAGGCACACTGGTGCCATCATGATCAGCTCGTCGCCGCCAGGCGCGGGCTGATTTTCCTTGTCCCAGGGAGGACCATGGCGGAGTACGCGAAGCCGTGGCTGACCGTCGACGACGGTTGCACACGGACCCGCGTACTCAGCAGGTACACAGCGGGCACGACGCTGGGCCACGCCGAGGAGAGCGGGACCGAGGAGGATGGTCACCTGTCAGATGCCGGGTGACCACGAGCCAGTCCCTCGACGCCCTCCTCGACCGCGGGGCCAGGTGAGCCCCCTGCCCACCTGTGGACGCCGCCGGCTGCCGCCGGGGCCGGCGGCGACGCACAGGTGGACAGCGGGACCCGACCGGGGCTGTGGACAGTCCTGCGCGCCCGCCAGGCTGGCGCCTGACCGGGGCTCGCGGCCTGCCCACAGCCCCTTCTACCAGCCCATCGACACCATGAGGAGGGTGGTCCGCCTGCACACAGGCCCCGGCCCACCCTGGCGCGACTGCGTCACGGTGGGGGAGCGGGGCCTGTGCACAGCCTCCCTGCTGTCACGCCCTGGCTGCTGGCCGTCGCCGTGCTGGCTCGTCGTGGTCACCCGGCATCTGACAGGTGACCGTCATCCTCGGCGACGTCCTTCTCTTCTGCCTGGCCTGCCTGCTCTCTCCTTGCCTTGTTGACTGCCCGGGAGGACATCTCCAGCCACAGCGCGACCTCCTTGCTGGTAGCCCCCTCCAGGGCAAGGGCCTCGGTGACGATAGTGGTCTCCTCGTCGTCGAGCGCGCCGAGTCGTCTCGCCAGCTCTGCGTCGGCCCGTTCCACTGCATTGCTGACCCTGGCGTCGCGCCTGGCGTGGGCGGTCTCGCGCGCATGGCGGACCCGCCGCATGCGCGACGACAGCGCAGAGAGGGCGCTTGTACGCGCGGCGATTGCGCGGCGAGCGTCGGCGCGCGACCGCGCGGCGTGCGCCTGACGCCGTCCCGACCTGCCCGACCGACCTCTTCTCTTCTCTGGTAGCGCCTCACCAGTACCGTAAGCGTCCTTAGTCTGCCCAGCAGCCTGCTCAGTCTCACCCATGCTTCCAGCCTACCTCCTGGCACCACCATGTCTCCCACCCAGGGTAGTCCCCCTAGACGTCCTCAATCCTCCTCCAACCTCTGGTTGTCGGAGGATTGTTCTCTCACACATCTGGCATCATTGACACCTAGCTGGCCGGTACGCTACTCTTCGCGCGTGATGACCATCCACCGCATCAGCGCGGGGGACGGGTATGAGTACTACACCCGTGAGGTCGCATCCGACGACGAGCGCAGGCAGCACAGGCAGGAGCTCGGTGACTACTACCTCCAGACAGGCGCGCCAGCCGGCGTGTGGGAGGGCAGCGAGATCTACCGCCACTTCGGTGTCAGTGGCGAGGTCACCGAGCAGCAGATGCGTGACCTGTTCGGGCAGGGCAAGCGTCCAGACGCCGAGACCATCCGGGAGGCGAAGGGCGGCGTTGTCGACGAGAGGAGGCTCCTGCTGGGCAACCCCTACGGGGTCTACGGTGCCACCCTCCAGAGGCAGTTCACTGACGCCGTCAACGAGGCAGTACGTGACTTCAGGAACGACAACGACGGTGCCGAGCCCGGCCGCAGGGAGCTCGCCCGTATCCGACGTCGTGTCGCCCACGACATGTTCGTGGCCGACCGCAGCCGTGAGCCTGTTGACGACGGCGAGCTGCGCAGGTTCCTGACCACCCAGACCAGGGCTGGCGCGCAGGCTGTGGCCGGGTTCGACCTGACCTTCAGCGTGCCCAAGTCCGTGTCGGTGATGTGGGCGCTGGGTGACAGGGACCTCCAGAGGCGTATCGAGGAGGCGCACACCGGCGCGGTCAGGGACACGCTGGGCTACCTTGAGGCTGACGTGATCGGCTCCCGGGCTGGGCGCAACGGTGTGCGCCGAGTACAGGTGGACGGCGTCCTGGCCGCCCGTTTTCGCCACCACGACTCGCGCGCTGGCGACCCCCAGCTCCACGACCACCTGGTCGTGTCGAACAAGGTCTTCATCCCCTTCGGGGGCAAAGACCTGCGGACTGGCAGGCCGAAGGGGGTGTGGCGCACCATTGACTCCAAGGCCCTCTACCGGGCCACCGTGGCTGCCTCGACGCGGTACGACAACGCGCTCATGACGCGCCTGACCAGGGACCTCGGTGTCACCTTCGAGCAGCGTGGCGGTGGCTCGCAGGCCACCAAGATGGAGATCGACCTGGTGCCCGAGGACCTGATCGAGCAGTTCTCCACGCGCAGGGCCAGCATCGTCAGCCGCCTGGAGGAGCTCACAGCCGAGTACCGGACGACCCACGGGCGCGAGCCGGGCCGTCGTACCGTGATGCGCCTGGCGCAGCAGGCCACGCTGGAGACCAGGCAGTCCAAGCAGCACCGGCCGCTGCCCGATCGTGTCCAGGAGTGGCGCGCCAGGACGTCGGCCCGGTTCACCGCCGCCGACCTGGACGCCCAGCGAGCCGAGCGTGCCAGGACCGAGGCCGCTGCGGCGGGGGAGCGGCCGGGCTGGTGGCAGCGCCTGGCCAGCCACGTACGCCACACCACTCCTGTGGCGCCTGCCGTCGCGGAGCCGGTGGACGACGCGACGCTGGCCCTGCGCGTGCTCACCGGCCTGGAGGAGCGCCGGTCCACCTGGACGCGCCGCCACGTCCAGGCCGAGGCAGCCCGCCAGCTGGCCGCCGCGACCGGTGGCCACGGCTGCGACGGGGACCGCATCGACCTCGTCACCGCGCGCGTGCTGGAGGACCCTGAGATGGTGCGCCTGTCCCACCCCGAGCCCGTGCTCCACAGGGCGCGAGCAGACGCCGACGGCGTCAGCGTCTACGACCACCCCGACATGTGGCGCTACACCTCCACCACCGTCATCGACCGGGAGAACGAGCTGCTCGACGCCGCCGAGCGCGAGGTCGTCCCACCGGTGTCACGTGCCACGCTGGATCGGGTCCTCACCGAGGCGGGGGAGGATCTCGGCGCCGACAAGGTCCGTGCCATCGAGGCGATGGCACTGTCCCCCAGGGCCGTGGTCACCGTGGTCGGGCCGGCCGGGGCAGGCAAGACGCGGGCGGTGCGCCACCTCGCCGACGCGGTCACCGAGCAGGGTGGCGCACTGGTCGGCCTCGCCCCCTCGGCGGTAGCGGCCCGTGAGCTCGGCTGCTCCCTGGGCGTGGAGGCCATGACCGCCCACAGGTGGCTGTCCGCCGAGGGGTGGACGGCTGTCGGCCCCGGTGACGTGGTGCTCGTGGACGAGGCCGGCATGGTCGACAACCTCACCCTGGCCGCGGTGACCCGTCGCGCCCTGGAGGCCGGCGCCGTGGTACGCATGGTCGGTGACCCCGCCCAGCTCTCCGCGGTGGACGCTGGAGGGGCCTTCGACCTGCTCCACACCGCCACCGGTGACGGCGTCGAGCTCGACACCGTGTGGCGGTTCCGCGACCCCCAGGAGGCCGAGGCCTCCCTGGCCCTGCGCTCCGGGCCGGAGCGTGACGCCTTCACCTGGTACCAGGACAACGACCGGGTCCGCTCCGGCGGCGAGCAGGAGGTCCTCACCGAGGCCCTCAGGGCCTGGGGCGCAGACACCGAGGCCGGCAGACGGTCCATCATCATCGCCTCCACCACCGAACGCGTCGCCGAGCTCAACGACCAGATATCCTCGGCCCGGGCCGCCGCGGGTGAGACCACCCCGGCTGGCACCGAGGTCCTCACCCGTGACGGCCACCTCATCCGTCTCGGGACACGGTGCTGACCCGTCTCAACGACCCTCCAACCCCTACGGGCGGGACGGCTTCGTGCGTAACGGGGACCTGTTCACCGTCACCTCCGTCGGTGAGGACGGCTCCCTGGAGGTGGTCGCCCCGACCGCTCCGTGGTCGAGCTGGACCCGCGCTACGTGGCCGACAACGTCCAGCTCGGCTACGCTGCCACCGTCCACCGCAGCCAGGGCGTGACCGTGGACACCGCCCACGCTGTCCTGGATGCCTCGGTTGACCGCTCCACCGCCTACGTCGCCCTCACGCGCGGGCGCCTGCGCAACACCGCCTGGCTCGTGGTCGAGGACGACCAGACCACCACCGACGTCCTTGACACCATTGCCTCCCGGACAGCCGACAACGTCACCGTCCTCGACGCGGCCGCCCGGGAGGCCCGCGCTGCGGCCGACCCCGTCCGTATGCGCGACATCTACGCCGACCTGGCCACCACCGCCGACCGGATCCGGTGGAGCCGCCACCTCGACGACCTCGTCCGTGGCAGACACATCCCCCCGGCCGCCGGGCGCGCCACCGCCTCGCAGCAGTTCCCCGACGTCGTCGGGCGGCTCACCGGGCTCGAGGCCGCCGGGGTGGACGTGGACACGCTGCTGCGCGACCTCACCACCGGTATCGGCAGGCCCGAGGACCCTGCCGCCGAGATCGCCACCAGGATCGACCAGTGGTCGGACCAGCACCCCACCGTGCTCGACCCAGACCACCACGGGCCCCTGTCCGACCTCGACGACCAGGCCCTGACCGGGCTGGCCGACCGGGCGGGCAGACAGGCCCAGGCCGCCGCCGGCCGCGCCCAGGCCCGCCACAGCGCCCAGCCTGCTGACGTCGGCGGCAGCGAGCCCGCCCCGGCGTGGACCCACCGCCCCTACGGCGACCTCACCGACACCGAGCTCTCCCAGCGCATCAGGGAGGCGGTAGGGGAGTCCTTCGCCCACGCCGTCGACAGTCCCGCCCGCGAGCCTGACGCGGGCGCCGACCAGGCCGTCAGCCAGATGCTCGCCGAGCGTGACACCCGAGCCGCCATGGACCCCGGCCACCGCCGCGCGGAGGACGCCCAGAGGTGGGAGGTCTCCCACCTCGACGGGCGCCCCGTCGACATCCGCGACGCCATGAGGCACGTCGACCGGTCCGCCCGGGCCGCCGCCGTGGTCGCCCGTGAGGTGTCCGAGGAGCAGGCCCGCCGCCGCTGGCGCAGGGCTCCCACCAGCAGGCAGGACGCAGGGCACGAGACCGGGGTCGGGGAGGGGCTGACCCAGTGGGCGGCACCCACAGCCGCCATCGGGGACCGGCGCACCCCCTCCACCTGGAGGGACGCCCTGGTAGCCCAGAGGCAGCGCCTGGACGAGGCCGTCACCCAGGCCGGGCGCGACGCGCTGGGCACCGCAGGGTGGGCGCAGGGCCTCACCCGTCCCCAGGAGGTCACCACCCGGCAGTGGCAGCGCGCCGTCGGTGAGGTCGCCACCTGGCGGGCGGCCAACCACGTCGGCGGCCACTACCCGCTGGAGCTCACAGCCGAGAACGGCACGACCCCCCACGACGCGGGCGTCCACCAGCTGGCCCGTGCTCTGGCCCGCCACCAGCACAAGGACGACCCCGACGGGCAGGCAGCATCCCCCGGGAGCAGACAGGC
This sequence comes from Actinomyces lilanjuaniae, assembly GCF_003606385.1. Classification (NCBI taxonomy): domain Bacteria; kingdom Bacillati; phylum Actinomycetota; class Actinomycetes; order Actinomycetales; family Actinomycetaceae; genus Actinomyces; species Actinomyces lilanjuaniae. Next base: position 519,749 of record NZ_CP032514.1, read on the forward strand.
AGCCGCCCGGCGCAGGCAGGCCACCAGCGAGGCGCTGCGCCGCGCCCGGCGGGCGCTGAGCGAGCAGCGCGAGCAGGCCCGCAGCCAGCAGCAGCGCTCCACCACCCAGCGGCCCACCACCCGCCCGCCACGCAGCACGCCCGGAGGGCCGAGGCTGTAGGCCAGGCCGCTACAGCTCCTCCTCGGCTGGTGGCCACTCCTCCTCGGCCGGCTCCCACTCCTCCTCCGCCGAGGCCAGCCCGGCCAGGCGGTCGGGCGGGTTCAGCTCCGCCTCCATGCGGCAGGCGAAGGCCGTCCTCGCAGGCACCGGCGCGTCCTGGGCGAGGAACACCTCGAAGCTGGCCCGCCGTGTCCTCTCCCGCCGCGCGAGCAGGGACGGCGGCTCCAGCGACCAGGTGGGCCTGTGCTGCTGGCTCCACCGCGTGGCCTCCTCGCTGCGCCCGCACACCAGCTCCAGGACGGGCACGGCCCGCTCCAGCAGGAGCCACAGCATGTCGTGGCCACCGGCAAGAGGCTCGCCGTCGGTGAACGAGGCCTCCGCCCACGCCTCGCACAGCGCTGCCAGGTGCATGACCGCCAGGGGGCTGTCCCACCAGCCTGCGCGCACGTACAGGGGCGCTGTGCCGGCCTCGGTGCGCTGGGCACCGAACGTGGCGTTGACCAGCTCCACGAACGCGTACAGCCTCTCCCAGGCGTCCAGGCGCCGGGCCGGGTCCGAGACCTCCAGCGGGTTGAAGGCCCGCTGCCGCCACACCGACGGGGACGGTGCCGGCCCCGCTGGGCTGCCCCCCTTCCCGGCGAGGTCGGCGACCAGGCTCGCCAGCTTGCCGACCTGCTCCTCCAGCCCGGCGACGCGCCCGTCCACGCCCTCTGCGTCCTCGTCGTCCCTGACCTCGCTGTCCCTGCCGGTCACTGGTGGTCCTCGGTGTCCATCCACCCGGTCATCTGCTGGCGCAGGGCCTCGCGCCGGGCGGGGGAGCCGGCCTGCTGCAGCTGGCGCAGGTGGTCGTCGTAGATCCTCTGGCCGGCCTCGGCCCTCCTGCCCCACCGCCTATCGCGCTTGATGTCGGGGAGACTGACGACGGTGGCCGGGTGGCCGGCGGCAGCCAGGACCGCCCGTCCCGGCGGCAGGGCGGCGACGTCGGCCTCGCGCAGCACGTGGCGGCGCTCGGTGTGGGTGGAGGTCGAGGTGCCCGACCGGCCTGACGACCAGGAGGTGCGGGCCTCCTCGTACTCCGGGGACAGGTCGGCGACACGCCTGTTCCACCCACTGTCCTTGGAGCCTCCCAGGACGTAGACGGCCCGGGACTGCTGGTAGACCACCCTTGCCACCGTCCGGCCCCACCGCTTCTCGACCTGGGCCTCGTCCTGGAAGAACGCTGAGACGAAGATGCCCCGGCCGGCCCCCTCGGAGTAGAGGGAGTCCAGGTCGGGCAGCGGGGCGATGTTGGCTGCCTCGTCCAGCACCAGGGACAGCGGGGGAGTGAGCCTGCCCCCGGGCAGCGTGTCACTCCTCCTGCGGGCTGTGGCCACCACGTGGTCGACGAGCATGGTCGTCACCGAAGCCACCGCTCCCTCGCTCTCCGGGGAGAGCACCCACATCACGTCCCTGGAGCCCAGGAACTCGACCGCGTCGAAGGACGTCTCGCGCGGGGGCGTGAGCGCCTCCAGGACGCTGTCGATCATCACCGGCTCCAGGGCTCCCTGCATGGTGCCCTTGAACCCCGAGCTGGTCTCAGCGGCCATGTCGATCATGAGGTCGCGCAGCGCGGAGACCATCATCTGCGAGCTGCGCGTGCCCAGGGAGTCCAGGACCTCCACCGCCTCGCTGGGGCGCGAGACCCACCGGTGGACCGCGTCGATGTCCACCCCGGCCGCCGCCGCGGCGTGGAAGAGGTAGCCCAGGATCTGCGCGCCGCGCTCGACGAACCACCTCGTGTTGCCCGACCCGGCCCGGGTGGTGGCTCCCAGCGCGAACGCCCGGCCACGCTCACGGGCTATATTGAAGTCCTCACAGCCCAGCACCGGGTTCCACCTCACCGGCAGCGGGCCGACCGCCTGGCCCATCGGGTCGAACGCCCACGTGCGCGCCCCGGTGGTCTCCTGGCGGGCCAGCCAGGTCAGGGCCAGGCCGTCGGGCTTGGTGGAGGTGGCCAGCACCGCGCCGGGGGCCTCCAGGACCCGGCGGGTGACCAGGGACCGGGTCTTGCCGCTGCGGGTCACCGCGTAGGTGGTCTCCGGGTCCTCGTACTGCCCCCACAGGGCGCCGTCGCCGTCGTGGTCGCCCATGTAGCGGACCAGCTCCCTGCCGGCCGCCCTGCCCGCCTGGTCCGGCAGGGAGTCGCCCAGGATCTCCCTGGCCCGTCCCACCGCCCTCCTCTCGCGCATGTCGCGGAAGCCGGCGGCCCGGGAGGCGCTGGCGCGCCCCGACGGGCGCAGCAGGCGGCGCAGGCCGGCAGCCGCGGCCCCGGTGGCTGCCAGGAGCAGCACCAGGACCGTGGCCGCCAGCAGCCACGTGCCCCGCGGGGCCTCACGCATGGCCAGGACCACCCCGGCAGTCCCCTCATAGGCTACTCCTGTCACCCGCAGGGCGGCGGCGCAGGCCGCCAGTGCCTCCGCCCCCACCGCCGCGCACCACAGCGCGGCGTCCAGCCCCTGGTCGTGCCCCATCCCACGCCCCTCCTGGAGGTCGTCTAGTCCTGCCTGTCTGTCCTGGTGATCCTCAGCAGCTCGACCAGCTGGGCCTCCCAGTCGGTGACCGCCACGGCCGCGTACACCGACTGGGAGGCCGGGCGGCCCGCCACCACCACCAGCGGCGGGTGCTCGAACTCCGCCTGTGGGAAGGCCAGCAGCTGCCAGTCCCGGTCCGCCCACCTCCAGGCCAGCAGCTCTGCTGACAGCAGCCGGGTGACCTCCTCCCCGGTGAGCCTGCCCACTGCCGTGGCCGCGCCTGTGGCCACACGAAGCCTGCGGGTGGCGCCGTCAGCGTCCACGACCTCGGTGTAGACGGCCCTGGCGGACGCGCCTGCGGCACCGTCCCGGGCCACGAGGGAGTCCACCAGCCTCCCGGCGAGAGGTACCAGCATCGCGGCGGGCATGAACACGTAGTCGAGGTCGGCCAGCACCTCCGCGCCGCCGCGACGGTTGATGCCGGAGTAGGTGCCCAGGAGCCTTCCCTCCTCCAGCACCGACACCACCCGCGGCGTCTCGCGCAGCGCGTAGTAGCGGGCGACGGCCTGCACCTGGCCGAAGCCATCACCGATCACCCGCCTGCCCCTGCGGGGCTGTGGTCGTCGCGGCATGGTCCTCCACCTCACCCGTGGGAGCCCGGGGCGAGGACAGTGTCGCCACCGACGTCATGGCCTGGTTGGTGTCCCCGACCTCGAGCTCGAAGCTGCTCATGATCATCGAGCAGACTACCGGGGGAGCCGAGCCGATCTTGACCATTGCCACGCCCTGCTCCAGGCGCAGGACCCGCTGGGCCTCCTCCTCGTCCCACCCCAGGAGCCGGCAGACCTCCACCGCGTCGTCGGCCTTCTCCTGGCGGAAGACGACCACGGTCTGGGCCTCCTTGATCATCGCGACGGCCGGGGACCCGGCCGGGATGTCGGAGGGGTGCTGGAAGATCGTGTAGTTGGACAGGGCGATGCCGCGTGCGACCTTGGCGTTGCGGCGGGCGACCTCGGCGAACTGCCCGTCCACGACGTGCCACGCCTCGTCAATGACCAGCAGGGTCGGCACGGGCCGGGCCGAGGCGGCCAGCACCGCGCGCACCCACGTGCCGATCACGCTCATCATGATCGGCACCGCAGGCCCCTCCTCCGGCAGGGAGGAGATGTCGAAGGTGACCAGCTGGCCCTCCAGGTCGAGCCTGGGGTCGGTCGGCCCGTCGATCAGGCCCGCCAGCTCCTCGCTGACCAGCCGGTCCAGCGCGAAGCCGCAGTCCCGGCCGAAGCCGCGCAGCGTGTCCGCGCTGCCCACGCCGGGGGTCCGCGCCGCGACGTCCTCGTCGGGGTCCAGCAGGGCGTCCACGACGTGGCCCACGTGGGCCACGTCTCCGGCCGCCTCCCCCCGCAGGACGGCGGTGCGGCGGGCGACCCTCACAGCCAGCCGCTCGACCTCGGTCAGGCCGCGGCCCATCGCCGCGGAGATCACCGACTCCAGCAGCATCTGCTGGCCGGCCACGCCCATGCTCGTCTCCCCGGCGATCCTGGAGTCCAGGACGTTGATGCGTACCCCGCCCCCGCCGGGGCGCAGCGTCACCGGCTGGAAGCCCAGGCGCCGGGCCATCGAGGAGTACTCCCCCTCGCTCGCCTGCCCGTCGGTGCGGTCCTGCCTCTTCTTGTCCACCACGATCACCCGGCGCCCCAGCATCATGTTGCGCAGGACCCACGCCTTCGACAGCTGGGACTTGCCGAACCCCAGGTCGCCGAAGGTCACCACGTTGGGCGAGCTGAAGCCGGGCTCCTCGGCGTAGGCCACGAAGGGGTCGTGGACCACCGGCGAGCCGGTGACCACGTCCAGGCCCAGCAGGATGCCGTGGGCGCCCGTGGGCGGGGCCACCTCGGCCATCGCCAGGCCGGCCATCTGCGTGCTCGTCGAGGCCGAGGGACGGGCCAGCGCCTGCGACAGGGCTCCCGACCGCGCCGAGTCCAGCGCCGGCAGGCGCGGCGAGGCCACGTGCCCGCCCCTGCGCGCCGGTGCCGCAGGAGCCGCGCCACCGGCCCCCGCCAGCCCCTTGCCGTCCTGCCCCGCAGGCTCCGTCTCCCTCCTCCTCCTGCTCCTGAGTCCTGCCAGCGCACCTCTCATGACAGCATCCTCTCCACCAGGGTGCGCCGCCAGGCGCGGCACACCGGCATGACCAGCCCCAGGGCGGCGTCCTGCCTCCAGCGAAGGCGGTCCGGGGCCTCGACGTAGGAGTCGGCGAGGGCAGCCAGCACCCGCCGCTCGTGGGCGACCCGCTCCTCCTCGGAGGAGGCGTGGAACGACATCACCATCGACCACCTGGCTCCCACCGCGGCCGTGCCCGGGCGCAGGTCGCCCAGGCGCACCTGCGACGACGTCGCCTGCGTCTCCTCACTGCCGTCAGTGACCTCCGTCCTCTCCCTGGCCAGGGCCGCCCGGTCGCTGGCCACGTCCGACCTCGCCCGGTGGCGTGCCCGGCGGGCGGGCTCCAGCTCGGCGGTGACCACGAACGACCGCCTCACCCGCCCCGACAGGGCGGTCACCACCGGGTAGAGGAAGTCCTGGGGCAGCCACTGCCCCGCCACGGTCCAGGCCGGGACCTCCCAGACCGTCATCCACCGCCTGCCCCGGCCCCGTCCACGACCAGGGACCGCCGGTCAGGGCTGGTCTCGAACGCCGGGAACGCCCCGGCCCACCCCAGCTCCCCGCCCAGGCCCCTCAGGTCGTCGGCGGAGACCTCCGGGTCCATCAGGTGCCGGCACAGCGCCGCCTGGTGGCGGGTGTCCAGGGCCGCATCAGCAGCCCCAGCCCTGCGGCCCGCTCGACCGCGGCCACGGTCTGCTCGGCCGCCGCGCGCCGCAGGCCGTCCTCACCCTCCCCGTGCTCCCTCAGCGCCGCGGTGACCGGGAACCGCAGGACCACCCAGGTGCGCTGGGCGGCGGCCCGCCGGGCGACCTCGTCCACCACCGCGGCGTAGGAGGCCACCAGCGTGGCGTCCGGGTCCGCGACCCGCTCCAGGTCCTGGCGGGCCAGCCACACGTGGTCGGTCGGGTCCCAGTCCGTCACGCTGGTCACCGTGGACACGTGGGAGGCCAGGCTCACCTCGCTGCCCAGGAACTCCAGGAACGCCGACCAGCCCGCGCCCGCCCGGCCCCGCAGCCGGGCCGGGTCACCCTGGGACTCCACCACAGTGACCAGGTAGCGGCCCCGACCTCTGCGGTCGGCTGCCCGGTCCGGCTCAGTCACTCCCACCACCAGGCCGCCCACGGGCTCGTCAGTGCTGGTCACCGAGCCCACGCCCGCAGGGGCGGCCACGCCCCCGCCCGGTGAGAACCGCGTCAGGCCGTGCAGCCGCCGCCACGTGAACCCCGCCCGGGCGGCCACCCACCCCCTGACCGACGATCCGCCGGTGACCCACCTGACAGGCTCCCACGGCACGCACACCGCTGCTCCCACGGCCACCACGCCGGCGGCCGCCAGGAACGCGACCATGGTCGACCCCCCGACCAGGAGCACCGCCAGTCCTGCCCCGGCCGAGACCAGCAGGCCTGCCACGTCCCCGCCCTGCGCGCGGCGGGTCCTCAGGACCCCGCGGCTGGTGGTCTCACCGCCCAGCCAGACGCTGCCGACGTTGCCGACACTGCCCGTGCTCACTGGCCCTCCTCCACGACGCCCTCGGCGAACCTCGCTCCCTGGTAGCCGGCCGCCCGGGCCGCCGAGGCGGTCACCGTGGCCGCCGTGGCGCCCGCAGCCAGGGCCGCGCCGCCCACGCGGCCCGCCGCGCCCACGGCCGCGCCGGCGGCCCGGCGAGGAGCCGACCCCGCCGCCAGGAGGTCCCCGCCCGTCAGCCTGCTGCCCGGCCGGGAACCACGGCGACCGACGGCCCGGAACGGGGCGCTGCCGCCACCTGCGGCGGCCCGGCCCGCCGACGCCGTGGTCCTGCCACCTGAGCCCGCCCCACGGCCCCCGTCGGCGGGGCCGTCACCGGCCCGCGCCACGGTACTGTCCCGGCTACTGGCGGTGACGCCGTCCGGCCTGGTGCCGGCTGCCGTGGCGTCCCCACCCGAGCCTCCGCCCCCACGGCTGGCGGAGGCTGCGGCCCCCGGCCCGGGGGAGGAGGCCTCCTGGGCCGCACGTCGGCCGCCGCGCGTACCGCGCCCGCTGCCGGCCGCGCTCGACCCGCCGTCCCGGGTGCTGCCACCACGGCCTGGGGCGTCCGTCCCGGCACCGTCCCGGCCCCCAGCCGTCCCGGCGCCAGCCGTGGCGGCGTCCGCCTTCCTCGGCCCTCTGCGGCTGCTCCCGCCGACGCCATCCCTGGGGGCGGCGGCACCAGCGGAGGCCTGTGAGGCGGTGCCCCGGCGGCCGGGGCCGACCTGGCCGCGGCGCGGACCCGCGCCCGACGCGGTAGTGGTCCTCCCGCCCCCTGGGACCGGGGCGCCCCGCAGCCTGGAGGACGCCCGTCCCGCCGCCGACCTCACGGCCGGCGCCATGGACCGCATCCGTGACCCGAGCATGGACCCGGCGACCGACCCGCCGACCACCCCGGCCGCCAGGCCCCGCCCGGCCCCGCCGCCGCTGCCCGCCACGGGCATGAACCGCAGCAGTCCCGCAGGAGCGAAGCACACCAGCATGATCGCCCCCAGGGCGATGACCAGCCGGAACAGGGTGCCCATCGGGTCGGTGGACCACCCGTCCGCCGACGGCGCGTTCGCAGCGGACAGCCTGACCGCCACCCCGACCATGAACAGCAGGACCGGCCGGGCGAAGACCACGGCGACCACGGCCACCAGGGCCGCCACGTAGCGGCGCCGACCCCTCTCGGTGGACACCAGGCCACCTACCACCCCCAGGCCCACGGCCCCGAAGTAGGCCACGAGGAACTGCGTGGCGAAGACCGCCAGCAGCATCACCCCGGCCAGGAAGAAGAAGCAGCAGATCACGACCGCCCCGACGTAGCCCAGCGGGGAGTTGGCCGTGGTCAGCGCGTTGAAGGGGTCGATCAGCGACCCGGTGATCGTCTCGCCCGAGGTGCCCAGCCACCTCACGACCCCCTGGCTCAGCACGTCGGAGGCCTGCGTGCACACGTAGAGCATCGCCGGGGTGAACAGCAGCCCCAGCATGCCGCCCACCAGGCTGGCCAGGAACCTCTCCACGGCCTCCTCGGCCGGCAGGCGGCTCCTGTGCATCCGCATTATCGACACGACCGCCCCCATGGCCAGCAGGACGACACCCACCCCGGCCGCCGCCGCGTAGGTCTCCCGGAACGTGAGGTCGCCCGCGTCGAACGCCAGGCCCCGGGAGACGTAGCCCAGGCCCTCGCTGATCGCCCTGCCGGAGTCCTCCTTCAGTGTGTTGACCAGCTCGTCCAGCGCCCCCGCCGGGTTCGTCACCGCCTGGACCTGCTCCACCGAGGCCCCGGCACCCACGGCCGCCCCTGCGGCCGCCGCGGCGGCGTTGTTCTCCAGGACGCCCCCGCCGTTCCTCTCCGAGGCGTCGTAGGCCATGTCCCCGGCCAGCTCCTGCTCGGCGAGCTCGAGGTCCCTCAGCTCCTTCTCGGAGGGGTTGTCCTCGTCGGTGTTCGGCCACCTCACGAAGTCGAACTCGTGCGCCAGCTCCCTCATCAGCGCGTCCACGTCGAGGTTGCTGATCTCGTAGTGGGTGGCGAACGGCTGCTCGACAGTATGGAAGGAGAGCAGCTGCGGCGTCTTGCACTCACCCTCGTTCTCGGAGACGTAGACCCAGCCGCCGATACCTCCCCACCCGGCCCCCTCCCGGGCGTAGTCGATCTCCCTCAGGCAGTGGGACCACCGCAGGTCAGCCTGCTCGGTCAGCTGGGACTCGTACCCCTTCCGGGGCGGGAACCCGCCCTCCTCCGTCAGCAGGTCGTGGTTGAAATTCTTCGGGACGTCGTCGCTGTTCTCCGAGGCGTCCACGACGTCGGCGGCCACGGGCGCCAGCGGCAACGCCACCAGGAGCACCGCCGCTACCACGCCCAGGACGCGCCCCACTACCCTCATCAGCCTCTCCTCGTCCTCTCGTCCTCGCTCAGTCAGTTCCTGCGTCCGTGCTACCCGGCCACGTACCGGTGGGCACCGGTCCCCAGGACGCCCATCAGGGAGTCCTGCGCACCGGCGGTCAGGAAGGTCCCGTCCTGGAAGGCGCGGTCACCGTAGGGCTCCAGGAAGTCGAGCTGGCCGCCGTGGTCGGAGGTCTCCTCAGCGGCGACGTCCGTCAGCGACTCCACGCGCCACTCACCACCAGCCGCCACCAGCGCGAACCGGTAGAAGAGGAGCTGCTCGGCCGGCTCCCTGGAGCGCGGGGTGGCGCCGCGCCACCCGTTGGTCTCCAGCGGGGCGTAGAGCTCGACCTCCGCGGACGACCCCTCCTCACAGGCCAGCAGCCTCCACGCACCCCACTCGGCGCGCAGGCGGTTGACCGGCTCCGGCTCAGCCGCCTCACCCTCCTCCTCGTAGGTCTCGGCCGCCGCCACCACGGTACGCACAGGGTCGCTGTCCCCGGCCCCGGGAACCCTCTCCCAGGTCGGGGACAGGACCTCCTCCTCCAGGAGGGCCTCAAGCGCCCCGGCGCCGGCCGCGGCGTTCTGGGTGGTCACCCCGCCCAGGACCTGCTCGGTCCACCCCGCGACAGCCTGACCCGCCCCCGGGCACGTCGCCTCGTAGCCGACACGCACGCCCGGCACGTGCTCGGACTCCCGCAGCGACCCCGACCCCGGCACCACCTCGTCCAGGGACACCTCCTCCGAGGTCTGCTCCGGCGACCCGGCAGGCCGCCCCTCCCGCGAGGCCTGCCCGCGCAGGACCACGGCTGCCACGGCGACCACGGCCACCACGACCGCCACGGCGACCACGGCCACCAGGAGCGTCCCACGACGCCCCTCCCTCCCGGGGCGTGACACAGCGCCACTCATCAGACCCACCCCTCACGCGCTAGCTGAACAGGTTGACCAGGACCACGAATATCGCTCCCACCGCTGACAGCAGGATCAGGCCGACCGCGACGACCTGCGCGTCCCGCGAGGCGTCGGACACCGCGTCAGGGTTGTGCTGGACCCGCCGCGCCGACATGAACCTCACGAACGCCAGGACGAGACGTGCCGCCCCGTAGACGAACGCGATCCCCCACAGCCCTCCCAGCAGGGCGTACAGCCTGTTCGAGAAGTCCACGCCGAAGACCTCCAGGTTCGGCGTGGTGTGGTCGAACGGGTTGTCCACCGTGGTGGCCGGAAGCGCCACCACGGCCCTGGCTGACAGGCCCGCCAGAACATGATCCATATTACCTGACACCTCCGTCATGGTTGTTGTCGTCGGCGCTCCTGTAGACGTCAGTCACCGCGCCAGCCAGGTGCAGGCACGCCTCCCGCGTGCCCGGCGCCATCCGGGACCACAGCAGCCGGCCCCGGGCCGCGATGTGGGGGTCCCACGGGACCTCCACCACCTCCGCGCACGAGGACGCGAAGAACTCCCGCCACTCCGGGTCAGGGTCCTCGACCAGCCCGGTCTCGACCCCGACCACCCGCCGCGACCACGCGCCCCGGCCCCACCGGGCCTCCAGCACCTCGAACAGCGCCAGCGTCGGAGCCATCGTCGCCGTGGCGTGGTCGGTGGGCACCACCACCACGTCAGCCCTCGCCACCGCGTTGACAAGGTTCGCCGCCGTCACCGTGTTCCCGGTGTCAATGACCACCTGGGTGAACCGCTGGGCCAGCTTGGAGTGCACGACCGCGAACTCCTCGTCACTCAGGTTCCGCGGCCGCCGCGGGGCCGCGACCACCTGGTAGGCCTGCTCGTCCTGGTCGATCGCGGCCGCCTCCACCTGCGTGAGCACCGTGCCCCGCTCCGGCTCGCCCAGCAGGTGCTCCACGGTCCGGTCGAACCGCCCGACCGCCCACCGCGCGCCCGCGTTCTCGTTGCAGTCCCACAGGACCGGCGTGCGCCGCGTGTAGGCCTCCAGCCCGCAGGCCACCAGCACCGCCACCGGCGACTTCCCCACGCCGCCCTTGGGCTGGGCGACCACCACCGTGCCCGCCCCCGTGTCCGGCATCGGGGCCAGAGCCCGGTTGACAGCCACACGGTGGCGCCACGCCGCCTCCGGCTCCAGCCCCCTGTACGCGCCCAGGCTCACCCGCCGCAGCACCCGACGCCACGCGCCAGGCAGCTCGTGCCGCCCCGTGTCAGCCCTGCCCATCTCCTGGGCCGCGCTGCGCCACCGGTCCCGGTCCTCCACCGAGGACACCCCCTCCTCGGGAGACGGCCCCGCAGGCGCGCCAGACCCTCCGGCAGGCCCGGCAGGGGGTGCCGCCACCCCCTCGGCAGGCCCCTCCCCGGCGGACGGCTCGCCGCCCGCCAGCACGGAGGCCGTGTCCGGGACCGCGTACCCGGCCCCGCCCCACCTTGTCATCACTCTCTCCCCCCTGCTAGGAAGCCCCGTACAGGACGCAACTGTAACCACCAACTCTACGCGATTGCAACCCTGGTAACAACTTACGTATGCTGTACACGTGGTACGACGCAGGCGACGCAGACTCATGAGAACCCTGGCCGCAGGCACGGCCGCCCTCCTCCTCGTCCTGGCCTGGGCGCTCCTCGCCACCACGTCGCCCGCCCCCGCCGAAGGAGGGGCCGTCCTGGCGTCCGACAAGGTCCCCGAGGCCTACCGCGACCTCGTCAACCAGGCCGGCACCACCTGCGAGGGCATCACCCCCGGAATCATCGCCGCCCAGGTCAGCCAGGAGTCCGGCTGGGACCCCGACGCCGCCTCCCCCGCCGGGGCGCAGGGCATCAGCCAGTTCATGCCCGCCACCTGGGCCACCTCCGGCGGCGACCACAACGGCGACGGCACCGCCGACGTCTGGGACCCCGCCGACGCCATCCCCTCCCAGGCCGCCTACATGTGCGCCCTGCTCGCCGCCGTGGACGCCGCCACCGCCGACGGCACCCTCCCCGACGGCTCCGACCGCGTCGCCCTGGCCCTGGCCGCCTACAACGCCGGCCTGGGCGCCGTCCTCGACCACGGCGGCATACCCCCCTACCCCGAGACCCAGCACTACGTCGAGGTCATCCAGGCCTCCGCCGCCGACTACGAGACCACCACCGGCAGCGGGGCAGCCGACGGGGACATCGACGCCGCCATCAGCTGGGCCAGGAGCATCGCCGACGACGACACCAACACCTACGTCTGGGGAGGCGAGGGACCCACCGGGTGGGACTGCTCCGGCCTCACCAGGGCCTTCATGGCCCGCCTGGGCGTGTCCGTGGAGCACAAGGCCGACGCCCAGGCCCGCGACCCCCAGGGCACCACCATCGACAGCCTGGAGCAGGCCCGCCCCGGCGACCTCCTCTTCTGGGGCGACAGCGGCTACTACCACCACGTCGCCATCTACACCGGCGCCGGACAGATGATATCCGCCGACTCCGAGGCCACCGGCATCAACGACGAGCCCATCTGGGGCACCGTCACCCTCATCAGACGACTCACCTGACCCAGGAGGCACCCCGTGCGCACCCTGCCCACACTCACCACTCTCGTCCTCGCCCTCACCACCCTGGCCGCCTGCACCACACCCACCAGCCAGACCACCACCCAGCAGCCCACCCGGGAGACGACCCCCCAGCAGCACGCCACCAGCCCCTGCCTGAGCGAGGACTCCTCCCACGCACCCGGCGGCTACTGCCTCTACCCCGCCAAGGTCACCTGGCCCACCGACGTCCTGCCCGTCGACCCCGCCACCCTCGACTGGTCCGACCCCGACGCCGTAGCCAGGGCCTACACCGTCACCGTCCACACGTGGGACTCCCGCCACGACGCCTCCGGCGCCTACGCCACCCGCCGCGCTCAGATCTTCACCCAGACCGGCCGTACCGCCCCGGACACCACCGACCCCGACACCACCCGAGGAGACGCCGAGTACACCACCACCTGGCAGCAGGACTCCTACACAGACGTCACCATCGACGCCCTCGGCACCGAGAGCCCCCACGGCAGGCCCCTCCAGGCAGACGGCACCTGGCGCCGCACCGTCACCTACACCCGCACCGTCCGCACCCGCACCGACGGCGCAGCCGCCTACCAGCGCCAGGGCACCCTCTTCCTCACCCTGGCCACCGACCCGGCCACCGGCCAGTGGCTCGTCACCACCGCCACACCCACCAGCGAACGCGACACCGAGGCCACGCCCGCCGACCCCAGCTGACCACAACCAGGCCAGGCTCACGACACCCGCCTCCCCCTGGCCCGCTGGCCACGACCAGGGTGGACCGCACCCCCACCACCCCTGCCGCCGCTGTCCTCGGCCAGGATCTCGTTGACCCGCTGCGCCAGACCCAGCCGCGACGCCCCAGGCGCCTCCCGCCGAGCCCGCTCCCACGCCGCCGCCTCAGCAGCCTCACGCACCGGGTCACGGTCCCGGCCTGTACCAGCCAGCTCCTCAGACCGCCGCCGAGCCGCCTCCTGCCGCCGGGCCTCAGACCGACGGCCGTCCACCCGGGCGGGTGCCAGACCGGGGTCCACGTTGCTGGACAGCCGGTAGGCCACCAGGGAGGAGAGGCGCCCCGTTCTTTCGGGCAGGGGCTGGTCCATCAGCGCGCGGATCTCGCTGGGCCGCCAGCCGGCAGCCAGCCGCTCATCGAGGAGCCCGGCGACCCGCCTGGCGCCCTGAGCGTCCAGCCCCCGCAGGTGCTCCGGCAGGCAGGCGGCGATCACCGCCCGCACCCCCTGAGGCGCTGAGAGCGATTCTGAGGGTCTTTCCCGACCCGACCCCTCCCTGCCGTCCGAGGGCTGTTCGGCTGCTCCAGGGGCCTGTGAGCGCCTCTCAGAGGTGGTCCTGGGCGACGCCCCACCCTGAGGCGGGGGGCTGGACACCTCAGGAGGGGCGTCCGAGGCCACGCCAGAGCCGCCCCGGGCCGCCCCGGGAGCCGGCCCCCGCCGACCCCCACCGACCGGCGTGGCCCCGGAGGCGTCCACGAGAGCCCCCTCCCGACCGGACCCGACCCGAAGCCGGGTCCGCTGGTGAGAGATCCTCCTCAAGGTCAGGTCTGGTGGTTCTAGGTGGGGGTTTGGAGTAGATATACCGGTCATAGTTGTGACCGGTATACCCCCCCGGTTTGACCGGTATGGGCGTGTCGCGCCCCCATACCGGTCATTCTGACCGGTATCAGTGCTTGCACCGAAAAGCTGCTCATCAGACAAGTTATCCACAGGGACCTTGGTCCCACTGTCCTCCATACCGGTCATTCTGACCGGTATGGGCGTGTCACCCTTCCCAGGCTCCCCCTCACCCTCCTCCGGAAGCGCCCCGGGCGCCGTGGACGGCTCCACGGGCTGCGCCCCCACGTGCAGGCGGTAGACGTTCGAGGCCCGGTGCGTGTCACCCTCGCTGTCCATCACGTACCGGCTCGTAGTCTCGATCAGGCCCAGCCTCTCCAGCGTGCGCAGCGCCCGCCTCACCGTGGACACCGACACCTCGACCACGTCGGCCAGCGCCTCCTGCGACGGCCACGCCTCGTCCCGATCGTCGGAGTACTCCGCCAGGGCGAACAAGGTCCACTTCGCAGCCTTCGGCAGCCCCCGTACCTCGTGCAGCGCCCAGTGCATCGTCTGAAAGCTCATGACGCACCCCTGCCCGGCCCGGCCGCGAGCCGGCCCGCACCGGGCAGGCCACAGCCCTGACCAGCCCTGATCGCCCAGGACACGGCCCTCACACTCACAGGTATCTCCTCTCACAAGGCGGCAGAGAAACAGAAAAAGGAAAAAGACAAGGAAGAGGAGGGGGTGGCGGCTGCGGGCTGGAGGCCCAGCCCGCAGCCCTCACGGCTCCTGCCCGTGCGCGCTGATGCGGCGGGCCACGCCCAGGCGCGGGACCGCGTCCCGGTCGGCCACCCTTTCCGTGGCCCGGTCCGCGAGACGGACCACCGCGTGGACGACCAGGCGCAGGACGAGGAGCGCCCCTACGGTGGCGACCAGGCGGTCGCCCGAGGCGGCCAGCGCTACCGCGCGGTCCACCAGCTCGTCCAGCCGCGGGGAGGCTATTCCCTCCACTGACAGGACCAGGCTCCTGACCGGCCCGGGCAGTAGGAGCAGCGCGACGCTCATCAGTGCGTCGGCTGCTCTCAGCGCTAGGCCCCGTGCCCGCCCCAGCGGGCCGTCCAGCCACCACCACGCCTGCACCACCAGCTCCCAGGCCAGCAGGCCGACCACGGCCGCGACCGGCCACCGCAGCAGCAGCACCTCGCCCACGCCCACCCAGGAAAACAACAGCACCACCACCAGGCCGGGTACCGTCCGGCCCACACGCCTGACCACCCGAACTAGAGGCCTCACCGCACGGTCATCACTACTGCCCTGACGTCCCTCGCCTCCTGGTGACGCCAGCCCCCTGCCCGACCGGGTCGGGGCCGCCACCACGCGCTCGTCCGGGACGCCCTCCACCCCACCGTCAAGCCACACCCTCACAGCAGAGCCCCTGCCCAGGCAAGGGAGCGGCACCACCGGGCGACACGGCCGACGGTGACGTGGGCGGGGCCAGTTGCTGAGGCTCCGCCTCGACATGTGGCTCTAATAGCGCCTCGACGTCGGTTCGGTAGAAAAGGCGCCGTCCCCCCTTGACGTACTGCACAGAGCAGATGCGCCCCTCACGGGCCCAGCGCATCACCGTCGCGTACGAGACTCCTGGCAGCAACGCTGCCGCCTCGCGTCCCGTAAGCAGTTCACGCTGAAGGTCTCTGGGCGACGAATCGGCCGCAGATCGTTCATCCATGCGATCATGATGTGCATCTCGATCGCGGATGTCAAGAACCTGCTTGTCCGCAATCCGTTCATCTGGTACGTTTAGATCATGGCTCGCACACGCAAACGTCGGCCCCATGACGGGCCGGGTCTGTCCTTCGATGCCGCCCTCGGCGTATCGCTGAACCAGTACCTCCTGGTCCACGGGGTGACTCGTGCGCGTCTAGGGGAAATCCTGGGGCTCGCAGGCTCGAACGTCAGCCAGCGCATCCACGGTCAGGTGACGTGGCCGGTGGAGGACGTGCACACGCTCGCCGGGCTCTTCGGGGTGACGGTCAACGACCTGATGCCGACCCGCTCCGACGAGGGCTGGGTGCCTGCACCCTACGTGCCCGGCTCCGTCCCGTCGCCCGCCCTGGTACCCCCTGTGGGACTCGAACCCACGACCTTCGGATTAAAAGTCCGCAGCTCTGACCAACTGAGCTAAGGGGGCCTTGCCTGACAGTCCTGCTCCCGGTGGCGGCTGGCACCGTCAGGTACCTGGCCTGGCCGGGTGGGGCGCGGGCAGGCCGTCGCTTCCCGTGCACAGGCTAACTACGCGCAAGTGTAGCCGGTCGCCTATCTGGTCGCCTGGTGTCCCGCCTGCCTGTCTCGCGGCACAATAGGGGGCGGCAGCCCGGCGCGACGCTGTGCGGGGTCACCCGGCTGGCCCAGTGCCGCCCGGCTGCTGCTCTTGCAGGTCCTAGAGGGAGGGGTCCGTCATGGCCCGCCAGTTCCACCGCCCGGCTCGCCTTGACCCTGAGGCTGCCGAGCAGATCGAGGGTGCGGCTGACACAGCCGTTGCCTCAGAGGTCGCCCACCGTGCCGCCCAGGCCCTGGTCGGGGGCTTCCCCGGTGTCGCAGGGTCGCAGGACGATCCCGTCACCCGGGAGAGCGTCGTCGCGGCGGTGTCGGGGAACGGCGTGGACGACGTCGCCGAGCTGTGGGCTGACTCCCCGGCCGCCACACTGCCCGGCACCCTGTGGCGCCTGTTCCTGGTGAGGGAGTGGATCCGACGCGACCCCGCGCTGGTCGAGCGCCGGTACGCCACTGTCGTGGACCTCACCGGGGCGGGGGAGGAGGCCCAGGCCCGCTTCGAGGAGGCTCGCTCCCAGGCCCGGCGCGCTCCGACGCCGCAGTGGTTCCGGGAGCGCCTTGACCTGCTCCTGGCCGGACGGCTTGAGGGCGGGGTGACGGCGCTGGAGCCTCTGCTCGGCGTCACCTCTGGCTTCCTGCGCGCTCTGGCGGCAGGCTCTAGCGCGGTGTGGATCGAGGACGACGCCGACGAGCTGGCGGACCGCGTCACCCGCCGGGACTCCGCCCTGGTGGCGACGGCCGAGGAGCTGGCTGAGTCGGCTCGTCGTGCCCGCGCTGGCCTGCTCGACTGAGCCGCCTGCTGCCACTGGCACGGTACTGGCCCGGTCACCGGGCCGTCGGCGGGCGGTTCTTCCGTGCGGCCTGCTTGCTTCCCGTCGCTACTGGTGCGGCTGGTCCGCCTTGCGGCCGCGCCGCGTGCGTCCGGGCCTGTCGCCCCGGCCCGGGACGTGGGACGATGCACCCATGACCAGCCACGCCCCTCAGCCTGATCCCGTTCCGCTGTCTGCCTTCGTCGGTGGTCGTGCCCATCCTCCTGCTCCCCTGGCGGCCCCTGGCCCGCAGGACCTGGGGGAGCCGGCGGAGGTGGCGCCGCCCGCCCCTGCGGAGAGCCTCAATGCGGCTGCGACGGAGGAGCCTGCTGCGGGTGAGGCGGCGACAGGTGGCGGTGGGCTGCCCGCCCGGCCCGGCGCCTACCCCTCCGGCTCTGACGGCGGTGGTGAGGTGGAGTGGGCCGGGCAGGGCTCTGGCGTGGCGCAGGGTGCCCAGGACACGGACGGGCAGGGCGCCCAGGACGCTGAGGAGCACGTTATTGAGGCGGCTGACCCGCGAGACTTCGCCGACGACTCTGGTCCCCAGTACGAGGACGAGGACTTCGAGGACCTGGAGGAGGCTGGCGCCCTCCTGGCTCCGGCTGCTGGTGCGGCCGAGGCTGCCCGCAGCGCCGCAGCGGGCTCGGCCCCTGCCAGCCGCACTCCTGCCAGCCCTGCGGAGGCGGGCCAGGCCCCCGTGGCCAGCTCCCCGGAGCTTCCCTCCCCGGTCCCGGACTCCGTCCTGCCTCCTCTGGAGTCCTTCGAGGACCGCTTCACCGACCGGGAGCTCACCTGGATGGACTTTAACGCGCGGGTCCTGGAGCAGGCGGAGGACCGTGATCTCCCCCTGCTGGAGCGCGCCTGGTTCCTGTCGATCTTCTCCTCCAACCTGGACGAGTTCTACATGGTGCGCGTTGCTGGACTCATGCGCCGCATCAAGGCTGGCATCACCCCGGTGCGTGCCTCCGGGCTGGATGCCCACCAGGTGCTGGCCCAGGTCACTGCCCGTGCCAAGGAGCTCACCGCCCGCCAGGTGGCTCTCTTCCAGGAGGACGTGCGCCCGGCCCTGGCCGAGCACGGTATCGAGATCCTCATGTGGGACCAGCTGGGCTCGGAGCAGCAGGAGCGGCTGGCCCGCTACTTCCGCCACCACATCTTTCCCGTCCTCACCCCCTTGGCCGTGGACCCCTCCCACCCCTTCCCCTACATCTCCGGCCTGTCCCTCAACCTCGCCGTCATCCTGCGCAACCCCCGCAGCGGCAAGGAGCACTTCGCCCGGATCAAGGTTCCTGACTCCCTGCCGCGCCTGGTGACCGTACCCGGCCGTGAGCTTGACGCCTCCAACAAGGAGGCGGGCACGGCCTTCATCCCTATCGAGGTGGTCATCGGTGAGCACCTGGACCACCTCTTCCCCGGGATGGACATCCTGGAGCACCACTTCTTCCGGGTCACCCGCAACGAGAACCTGGAGGTGGAGGAGGACGACGCGGAGAACCTCCTGACCGCCATGGAGCGTGAGCTGGAGCGTCGCCGCTTCGGCGCCTCGGTGCGTCTGGAGGTGGAGGACACGATCTCCCCCTTTACCCGGCGCTACCTGGCCCGCTCCCTGGGGCTGCGCGAGGATGACGTCTTCGCCCTCCCCGCGCCGCTGGACCTGCGCTGCCTCAACGAGCTCCACGACCTGGACATCCCCGCGCTGCGGTACCCGCGCTTCGTTCCGGTCACCGCCGCCGGGCTGGCCGCCTACGAGTCCTCCACCTCACCGGACATCTTCGCAGCGATGCGCGAGCACGACGTCCTGCTCCACCACCCCTACGACTCCTTCTCCACCTCGGTCCAGGAGCTGGTGGCCCAGGCCGCCGCCGACCCCCAGGTGCTGGCCATCAAGCAGACGCTGTACCGCACCAGCGGAGACTCCCCGATCATCGACGCCCTCATCGATGCCGCCGAGGCCGGCAAGCAGGTGGTAGCGGTGGTGGAGATCAAGGCTCGTTTTGACGAGGAGGCCAACATCTCCTGGGCGCGCAAGCTGGAGCGGGCCGGAGTCCACGTGGTTTACGGCATGGTGGGGCTCAAGATCCACTGCAAGCTGCTCCTGGTGGTCCGGGAGGAGGGCGACGGGCTGCGCCGCTACTGTCACGTGGGGACCGGCAACTACCACCCCAGGACAGCACGTGGCTACGAGGACCTGGGCCTGCTCACGACGGACCGTGATGTCGCCCAGGACCTGACTACCTTGTTCAACCAGCTCTCCGGCTACGCCCCCAGAGCACGTTTCCGTCGCCTGCTGGTGGCGCCCCGCTCTCTGCGCGACGGCCTGGTGGAGCACATTGACAAGGAGATCGCCAACAAGCGTTCAGGCCTGCCTGCCTGGATCCGTATCAAGGTGAACTCCATCATTGACGAGACAGTGATCGACGCGCTCTACCGGGCCTCGCGTGCCGGGGTGCCCGTGGACGTCGTGGTGCGCGGTATCTGCGGCATCCGGGCTGGGGTGCCGGGTCTGAGCGAGAATATCCGGGTGCGCTCGATCCTGGGGCGCTTCCTGGAGCACTCGCGGGTCTACGCCTTCGCCAACGGGGGCGACACCGCGCTCTACATCGGCTCAGCCGACCTCATGCACCGTAACCTGGACCGCCGCGTGGAGGCCCTGGTCCGCATTACCGACCCTGCCATGCTGGCCCAGCTGGAGGAGCTGGTGACCCGCTGCGTCAGCGATGAGGTCTCCTCCTGGCACCTCAACTCCGACGGCACGTGGACCCGTCACGTGAGCGGTGAGGACGGTAGCCGCCTGGAGGACGTCCAGGACAGCCTTATGGCCCGGGCGCGCTCGCGGGTCAAGGGTCGCCGCTGAGGGTGCCATGAGCAGCGAGAGGACGTCGGAGAAGAAGACCGGGAAGACGGCCGGGGGCAAGACCGCGAAGAAGGGGGGAGGAAAGACCGGGAAAGGCGGCAAGGCTGCGGTTCGAGCGGCCGGGGCGCTGGTGTGGCGTGACAGGCGTGGGCGCCTGGAGGTCCTGGTGGTGCACCGTCCCCGCTACGACGACTGGTCTTTCCCCAAGGGGAAGGTCGAGCCAGGTGAGTCGGTGCGTACCTGCGCGGTGCGGGAGGTTGCCGAGGAGACCGGGCGACACGTGGTCCTGGGCCAGCCGCTGACCACTGTGCGCTACCGCCTGGGCGACGGTACCCGTAAGCAGGTCAGCTACTGGGCCGCCCGCCTGCTGCCTGCGGACTCGGCCCCCCTGAGGGCGCGGCCGGCGGTGGAGCCTGCCTCACGCAGGGAGATTGACGACGTCGAGTGGATGAGCGCCAAGAAGGCCCGCAAGCGCCTGACCCACGTACGTGACCGGGACCTGCTGGGCGAGCTGGTGGACCTGTGGGAGGACGGCAAGCTGGACACCTGGACGCTGGTCCTGGTGCGTCACGCCCGGGCGGTCAAGCGCTCGGTGTGGAACCGGCCCCGCAAGCGCGACAAGGAGACCGACGAGGCTACTCGTCCCCTGACCCGTGACCAGGGTGAGGGGCGGGCGCAGGCACTGGTACCGATCCTGTCCGCCTACGGGGTAGCCCGGGTCGTCACTAGCCCGTGGAGACGCTGTGCTGACACCGTGGCTCCCTACGCCCGGGCGGCCGGGCTGGAGGCGGAGCAGGTGGGCTCGCTCACCGAGGCCGCGCACGCGCAGCAGCCCAAGGAGGTACGTGCGGTGGTGGCCCGCGAGCTGCGCCACCCGGAGGCGCCGGTCGCCCTGTGCACCCACCGGCCGGTCCTGCCGACGGTCATGGACGTCGTGGCGCAGGCGGCCCCGGGGCGGCTGCTGCGCTCCGTGCCAGATCGCGACCCGTGGCTCAAGACCGGGGAGATCCTGGTGGTGCACCTGGCCCGCCGCCCTCGGGGCAAGGTGCGAGCAGTGGCGATTGAGAAGCAGCGCCCCGTCCTGGCCGAGGGACGCTAGCCCCGTATCGTCTACCCGCCTTTCGGGGAAGGCACAGATGCCGGTTCCTGTGTCACTATCTCACGCTAGCCTGGTTCGCACCCTGGTGGGAGACCCCTGCCAAAGAGCGGAGGAAGACGATGTGGACCTTTTCTCACAGCGAGGTGACGGCAGCCGCCCCTGAGCGGGTGTGGCAGTTCTACGCCGACCCGGCTCAGTGGAAACGCTGGGACCCTGCGGTGCGATCCGTCAGCGTGGACGGTCCTGTGCGGGTTGGGACACGAGGCAGGCTGAGGCCTGCCAGCGGCCCGACGATATCCTTCACGTTCACCGAGGTCACCCCCGGGCGCAGCTTTACTGATACGGCACGGCTTCCGCTGGCCCGGCTGCAGTTCTTCCACACTCTGGAGGCGGTGGAGGGCGGGACCCGGGTCACCCACGGTCTCAGGGTCACCGGTCCGCTCACCTTCCTGTTCTCCCGGCTGGTCGGTGCTCCGAGTTCTGCCGGAGTGCCCCAGGCCATACGCAACCTCGTCCGTCTGGCGGAGGAGCCGGGTCTGGCGGAGCCCTGACAGCGCCTGACAGAGACTGTGCCGTACCGGACACGCCGTTAACCTCCTGTTTGCCTATGGCACCCGGAGCCGTCACCCAGGGCGGTTATCGTGGTGGCCTGTCCTGCGGTTCCCGGCAGCACCTGGCAGCGGGGCAGGTCTCCACCAGGATTCCCAGGGACAGGGCGTCGCGGAAAGGTGGGTGACCATGCAGCAGGCCACGACAAGACCAGACGGAGAACGACCGGGCAGGAACCGGACAGAAAACCGGACAGAAAGACGAGACACCACCACGGTGAGGTACAAGGTGAGACAAGGACTGCTCCTGTGCTCCTTTCGCACAGTTCTGTGACACGCCGCTGCCTGGGTGCGCTCGGTGCCGTGGGCGCCGCCTCGGTGGCCGTGCTGGCGGCCTGCGGGCGAGACGCAGGCACCCCTGCCTCCGGCGGCTCCTCCGACCTGGAGGGAGGGATCCGCGGGGCGGGGGCCACGTCCCAGTCCACTGCCCAGGAGGCCTGGATGAACGGCTTCATGGACGCCAACCTCCAGGCGTTTGTCGACTACGCGGGTGGTGGCTCCGGGGCGGGACGCACCAAGCTCGCCGCTGGCGCGGTGGACTTTGCCGGCTCTGACGTGGCGGTGGACGACGATGAGGCCGCCGGGCTGGGCGGCGTCGTCGAGCTGCCCCTGTACGTCTCCCCGATCGCGCTCGTCTACAACCTGCCAGGCCTGGACGCAACCGACCACGTCAGCATGACCGGTGAGGTCCTCGCCCGTGTCCTGGCCGGGACGATCACCTCCTGGAAGGACCCGGCCCTTGTCGCCCTCAACGAGGGGACCGACCTTCCTGACCTGGACATTACCGTGGTGCACCGCTCTGACGACTCCGGGACCACCAGGACCCTCACCGACTACCTTAGCGCTACCGCCCCACAGGCCTGGCCCTACGGCAGCTCCGAGACCTGGCCTCTGGAGGGGCAGTCCGGGGACGGGACCTCCGGGGTGGTCCAGACGGTCTCCGCGGCTCCCGGCACGATCGGCTACGCTGATGCCTCCAAGGTTCCCGGTTCTCTGGGCACGGTGGCAGTGGGCGAGCCTGGGGACTTTGTCGCCTGCTCCAGCGAGGCCGCCGCTGTGACCCTGTCCTCCTCGCAGCTGGTCGAGGGCGACGGCGGCGCAAGGCTGGCCTACTCCCTCGACTACGACGCGCCGGGCGCCTACCCCGTTGTCCTGGTGTCCTACCTGCTCGCCCGTCAGGACTACGAGGACGCTGATACCGCTGCCGTGGTCCGGGCCTACCTCAGCTACGCCGTCTCCGCGCAGGGACAGGACCTGGCCGCCCTGCGGGCCGGGTGCGTCCCCGTCCCGCAGGCCCTGCGCTCCAGGGCGGCCTCCGCCATCGCCATGATCTCTCCCTGAGACCTCCGCGGCACAGGAACGCACACAGCGGACGTACACGGAAGGCTCATCAGTGGACACCACCTACTCCACCCCCTCCCCGGCCCCTCAGGCTGCCAGCACCTCCGAGGCTGGCGTGATCCGCCCGGGCCGGGCACCGGGCCGGGCGGGCAACAGCGTCTTCACCGCCCTGTCCTACGGAGCCGGCGTCATCATCATGGGCCTGCTCGCCCTGGTCACGGCCTTCCTGGTCTACCGGGCGCTGCCAGCCCTCACCGCCTCCGCGCAGGATCTGGAGGGCGTCTCCTTCATGCGGGGGCGGGACCTGTGGGGGTACGTGGCTCCCCTGGTGTTCGGCACACTCCTGTCCTCGCTCCTGGCCCTGGCGGTAGCGGTGCCCCTGAGTATCGGGGTCGCCCTGTTCATCTCCCACTTTGCTCCCCGCCGCCTGGCCCAGGGGCTGGGCTACCTGGTGGACCTGCTGGCCGCCGTCCCCTCGGTCGTCTTCGGCCTGTGGGGCTTCCTGTGGCTGATGCCCCTGCTGGACCCCTTCTACACCTGGTTGAGCCAGGGCCCCCTCGGCTTCGTCCCTCTCTTCTCCGGCTACACGGCACCCGCCAAGAACATCATGACCGCCTCCTTGGTCCTGGCGGTCATGATCCTGCCGATCATCACCGCCACGGTGCGGGAGGTCTTCCTCCAGACCCCTACCCTCCACCAGGAGGCCTCCCTGGCGCTGGGGGCGACCCGCTACGAGATGATCCGCCAGGCGGTCCTGCCCTATGCCCGCTCCGGCATCGTCTCAGCCTCCATGCTGGGGCTGGGACGCGCCCTGGGGGAGACCATGGCGGTCCTCATGATCATGTCCCCGGGCATGACCACCAGCCTTCACCTCCTCCAGGCAGGGCGGCACCAGACCATCGCGGCCAACATCGCCGCGCAGTTCCGTGAGGCCTTCGGTCTGAGCGTCGACGTCCTCATCGCCACCGGCCTGGTCCTGTTCATCATCACCTTCGTGGTCAACTCCTTGGCCCGCTGGGTCGTGGCGCGGCGCGGTGCCGTCTACGGGGCGTAGGTAGGGCAGGAAGAAGGAGGCGGGCATGACCAGGTTCAGCCGGACTGTCCGGGCTGCGGCTGCTCGGGCCACCCAGACCACCTCGGGCGGCGGCGTGCCGTCTGCCCAGGACCCTCTGGCCGACCCTCCCAGTATTGAGGGCGTGCCGCTGACCTCCTACCGCCTTCCCGGGGGTTCCTCTGGGCAGCCCTGGGGCTGCCTTCGTCCTTGCCGGTGGCGTTGGCCTGGCGGCGGGGTGGTCGGCTGCCGTCGTGCTCGCCGTGACGGCCGTGACCTGGCTGGTGGCGGCCACGGTCGTCTCCTGGGTCGCGGAAGGGGAGCGGTGGGGACGTGACACCCTTATGACGGTCCTGGTCTACCTCGCCTTCGCCGCCGTTATGGTCCCGCTGGTCTCCCTGGTGTGGATGGCAGTTGTCGGCGGGGCGCAGCGCTTCGGCCCGGAGTTCCTGCTGACCAGCATGCGCGGGGCGCAGGAGGACAACGGAGGCTTCTACCACGGTATCGTCGGTACCCTGGAGATCACTGCGATCGCCTCGGCCGTCTCGGTGCCGCTGGGGCTGCTGACCGCCGTCTTCCTGGTGGAGTACGACGGCGGCTGGCTGGCCAGGGCTGTGACCTTCCTCGTGGACGTCATGACCGGGGTCCCCTCGATCGTGGCGGGTCTGTTCTCCTACTCCCTGTTCCTGCTGCTGGCCGGTCCCCGCTACCAGGCGGGCGTCATCGGGGCGGTAGCCCTGAGCGTGCTCATGACCCCGGTCGTCGTGCGCGGGGTGGAGGAGATGCTCAAGCTGGTCCCCAACGACCTGCGGGAGGCCTCCTACGCGCTGGGGGTGCCCAAGTGGCTAACCATCATCAAGGTGGTCCTGCGCACCGCAGCCGCCGGTATCACCACCTCGGTCATGCTGGCGGTCGCCCGGGTCATCGGTGAGACCGCCCCCCTGCTCATCACTGTGGGCCTGACGATCCGCACCAACGTCAACCCGGTGGAGGGGTCCATGGCGACCCTGCCGGTCCTCGTCTACGACCAGTACGCCCGGGGGGAGGCCGCGACCATGGAGCGGGCCTGGGCCGGGGCGCTGACCCTCATCGTCATCGTCATGCTGCTCAACCTGGCAGCCCGGCTGGTCGCCTGGCGCTTCAGCCCCCGGGGGCGTAGGTGAGCAGCCGCCCAGGCCGCGACCCGTCCTGAAAGCACTGGAAGGAGCTGACGTGTCCAAGCGCATCGACGTCATCAACGAGAGCATCTACTACGGTGACGTGCTGGCCGTCAAGGACGTGAACGTCCGCATCGAGCCACGCACGGTCACCGCCCTCATCGGGCCCTCCGGGTGCGGGAAGTCGACGTTCCTGCGCACGCTCAACCGGATGCACGAGGTCATACCCGGTGCGCGCGTGGAGGGCCAGGTCGTCGTCGACGGTGTCAACCTCTACGACCCCGGTGTGGACGCCGTCCAGGTGCGTCGCGCCATCGGCATGGTGTTCCAGCGGCCCAACCCCTTCCCCACGATGTCTATCGCGGAGAACGTCCTGGCGGGTGTGCGCCTCAACAACCGCAGGCTCAGGAAGGCCGAGGCCGAGGAGCTGGTCGAGACCTCCCTGCGCGGTGCCAACCTGTGGGACGAGGTCAAGGACCGTCTGGACCGTCCCGGTGCAGGCCTGTCCGGTGGGCAGCAGCAGCGCCTGTGCATCGCTCGCGCGATTGCTGTGAGGCCCTCCGTGCTGCTCATGGACGAGCCCTGCTCCGCCCTGGACCCGATCTCCACCCTGGCTGTCGAGGACCTTATCGCCGAGCTTAAGCGCGACTACACGATCGTCATCGTCACCCACAACATGCAGCAGGCCTCGCGCGTGTCTGACATGACCGGGTTCTTCAACCTGGAGGCTACCGGGCGGCCCGGCCAGCTGGTGGAGTACGACGCCACCGCCAAGGTCTTTTCCGCCCCGTCCCAGAAAGCGACGGAAGACTACATTTCCGGGCGCTTCGGCTGACGCGCCTACACTCCACGGCAGTCACTGGCAGAGACCACTGGCGGGGGTGGGTGCAAGGGACCGAGGGGACTACGAAAGAGGTGACGTCGGGCCGGAGAGCGCCAGTCGGCGCGTGTGCCGCTCGCGGCGGCTTGAGTTGGAGCCCGGGGCCCGTCGCGACCCGACGCCGTGCACCAGCATACAGGGTGCCGACGGTACTCAGGCCCCGGCGTGTCCCGGGGCCTGCCACAAGGTGCCGGGACGGGTGTGGCTGGCGGGTCGGCCGGGCAGAGGCCGCGCTAGGAGGGCAGTGGGTAGGAGGGCTGCAGGAGGACTAGGAGTCCTGCTCCTGCGGGGCGTCCAGACGGTAGCCGACGTTGCGCACGGTTCCGATGAGGTGGTCGTGGTCCGTGCCAAGCTTGGCACGCAGGCGCCGGATGTGGACGTCAACCGTGCGCGAGCCGCCGATGTAGTCCTCGCCCCACACCTCGTCCAGGAGCGTCTCGCGAGTGAGGACCCGGCCGTGGTTGGCTGCCAGGAACTTCAGCAGCTCGAACTCCTTGTAGGTGAGGTCCAGGATGGAGCCGTGCAGCCTGGCGGTGTAGGCCGTCACGTCGATGACCAGGTCACCGACCTCGATGAGGGCGTCGTTGGTCGACTCGACGGGGGGGACGTGGGCGCGCAGGAGCCGCAGGCGGGCTGACAGCTCGGCCGGCCCCGCGGTGGGCATGACAAAGTCCGCGCTGCCCCAGTCGCTCTGGAGGGCGGCGGCCCCGCCCTCCTCCAGGACGAGCATGACGGGTGGGCACTCCATGGGGCCGGTCAGGAGCTGGCAGAGGGCGCGGGCCCGGGTCAGGTCGCCGCGGGCGTCGATCATGACGACGTCGGCGGAGTCGACCGCCACGTAGGAGGCGGGGACGGGCGGGAGGCAGTCGACCTGGGGGTCGAGGAAGGCCGCCGCCGGGACGACGTCAGAAGCGTCCGTCTCACGGGTGAACATGATGATCCGCACGGCGCTCTCCTCTCTGGCCGCGGTCCCCGTCCACCGGTCCCGGCTGCTCCTGGCCCGGCGGCCGTGCCTCAGCACCCCGGCCCGGAGCCAGTCAACCACATGTCCGGGTGCCTGGTGTGGCACGATGCGTTTCGTGAGCACCCATCACGGACCCTCCCGACCGGATGCGCGGCCCTGGTACGAGGGCGGGGACGAGCCCCCCGTGGCACCGCCGTGGTCTCAGGAACCACGTTCCCAGAAGCCAGCAGCCGGGTCTGCGGCAGCCCGTCCGGGCGGTGCTGCACGTGCCGCTGGAACGGGTGCGGGTACGGCGGGGGCTGGCGTTGGTGACCTGGACCTCTACCCCGAGGACTACCCCGAGGAGGACGGCGCCTACGCCACCCGGCTCGACGCCCACCCTCCCACCGAGCCTGGCCTCGTGGACCCGGCGTGGACACGGCTGGCCTTCGCGGGCCTGGTTCCTGTGCTCCTGGCAGTGAGCGCGGTCCTGCCGCCGTGGGTGCGCCTGGTGCTCGTCCTGCTGCTGGTGCCCTCCGCCGCGCAGGGCTGGTCGGCCCTGGTGCGTGCCCAGCACGACCGCGGTGCGACGGTCGTGCTGACGGCCTGCGGCTTCCTGGCGGCGGTCCTGGTGTTCCTGCGTCACGACCTCGGCGCGGCGGGTCTGGTCATGGCCGGGTCGGTCCTGGCGGCCTTTGTGGCTCAGATCTGTCGCCGTGACGGTCGGCCCCACCTGGTAGAGGACCTGTCCTCAACTGTGTCCGGGTGCCTGGTGGTGGTCTCCGGCTCAGCCTGGTGCGCCCTGGAGGCCGGGGTGGCGGACCCTGCGGTGACCGTCCCCACCTGCCTGGCCCTGTTCGTCGGGGCGGCACTGACGGTCCTGGAGGTGCGAGCTACCGTCCTGGACCTGCTGACTGTCACTGTCCCGGTGCTCACGGCGGGTGTGGCCGGGGGACTGCTGGCCTCGGCCGGCTTCTTCGGCGTGACCCACACGGGAACTGCGGCTGCCCTCCAGAGCGCCGCCGCCTGCGTCATCGTCGGCTTCGTGGCGGGTGTGCTCATGGCGGCGGGCAACCGGGTGCTGTGGACCCACCGCTGGGTCCCGGGGGGGCGGGCCGCCGTGGCCTCCGCACTGGTGCCTGTCCTGGCGGTGGGGGTTCCGGTGTATGCCATCGCCCGGCTCATGGGCGGCTTTATCGCGGGGTGACTGGTCGCTGGCCTGCTGACCGCTGCCGGGGTCCGTGTCGTGCCGACGTCCTGCCGTAGGCTAGGGTCATGGCGTTCACCTTTCCTGACGGCCTCGCACCTGAGCTCTATCCGCTGGCCTGGCTGGTCGGCGGCTGGCGTGGCTACGGTGTCCTCACCTACGGCGAGACCGTTCCTGAGCAGGCCGTCTACCAGGAGATGGTCTTCGACCACGACGGCGGCCCCTACCTGCGCCAGCGCACGACGATCTGGACGGTGGACGCCACCCGCAGCCAGGACCTCGACTTCGAGATGCCCGGGCTGGAGGGCGGGGACCGCCTGGCCCCCGCCCAGGTGTGGTCCACCGAGACCGCCTACTGGCGCCCGGTGGCCCAGGAGGAGCCGGACCCCGATGACGCCGACACCCGCACCCCTGTCACCCGCCTGGAGCTGGTCTCCGCCGACCCTGCCGGGCACGTCGCCGTCTGGGAGGGCTGGATCCAGGGACCGCGGGCGCAGGTGGCCTCCCAGGCGGTGGGACGGTCACGCACCGCGGCCGCGGTGACCCAGATGTCACGCATGGTCGGCCTCGTCGGCGGGGACCTCATGTGGACCCAGGACATGGCCGCCTTCGGTGTCGAGGAGCTGACCACCTACGCCTCCGGCCGTCTGGGCAGGGTGGCGGAGCCTGACGCCCCTCCCAGTGATCCCGCTGCGCCCGCCTCCGCCCCGGGCGGCCGCGGTGTCGGCCTGGAGGACGCCGCTGCGCAAGGCGCTGGTGCCGGGAGCGCTGGCCCCGAGGGGGGCGGACGGGGAAGGACGTCCTGATGCTGCCCTCGCCGCTGCTGGGCCGTACCGGTGCCGTCGCCGGGCCCGGGGGGGACCCGGACTCAGCTGTGCCCGCCCACTACGGGGACCCGCTGCGCGAGCAGGTCGCCCTGGCCGCCGGGCGGGCACTGAGCGCCCTGGCCCGCGACGTCGTGATCGTGACCGGCCCTGATCGCCTGAGCTGGCTGACCACCCTGTCCAGCCAGGTGCTGACTGATCTTGCCCCCGGCGACGGCGGGGCTGAGGCCCTGCTCATGGACGCCCACGGCCGTATCGCCCACGCCCTGGCGGCTCTTGATGACGGCCAGCGCCTCCTTCTGGTGACCGAGGCCGGGTTCGGCGAGGACCTGGCGGGCTTCCTGGAGTCGATGCGGTTCATGCTCCGGGTCGAGGTGCGGGCTGCCGAGGAGCTGGCCGTACTGGGTGCCATGGGAGACGGCGTGGCCCGTCTGGAGGAGGCCGCCCGGCCGGAGCACTGGCTGGGCACCTGGCGTGACCCCTGGCCGGGGGTGGTCGAGGGCGGGACCAGCTACGACGTCGGCCTGGAGGGGCGCCCGCACCCCGGTGCCGGGTACCGGGCGGGCTGGGTGGTTGTTCCCGCCGGTGACGTCCCTGAGGTGGTGCGCGCCTACGAGCGCGGCCTGGACAGGGACGCCGCCGGGGAGGCTGCCGGGCAGGGCGGCTCGATCAGTGGGGCGCAGGGAGGGGAGCACGCGGTCGCCGGGAGTGCCCTGGCTGGCTCCATGGCCTGGGAGGCGCTGCGGGTGGAGGCGGGGCGCCCGCGCCAGGCGCGTGAGGCTGACGCTCGTGCCATCCCCCACGAGCTGGACTGGCTGCGTACCGCCGTGCACCTGACCAAGGGCTGCTACCCGGGCCAGGAGACGGTGGCGCGCACCGTCAACCTGGGGCGGCCCCCGCGCCGCCTGACCGTCCTCCAGCTCGACGGCCTGGGCGGGGAGCTGCCCGCTCCCGGTGCGGCGGTGCGCCTGGGGGAGCGTACTGTGGGCGCCGTGACCTCGGTGGCGCGCCACCACGAGCTGGGACCGATGGCGCTGGCTCTGCTGCGTCGGGGGGTGCCGCTGGGTGAGCCGCTGACGGTGGCGGTGACCGAGGCCGACCAGGACATCGGCCGGGAGGAGACTGGCCACGGTGGCCAGGACGGCAGGGACTCTGGGACCGGATCGCAGGAGCTGCGTGAGGTGGGGCGCGTCGCGGCCGCTCAGGAGCCCCTGGTCTCCCCTCAGGGGCGTGCCCAGGCCAGTCCCGCCGAGCGTCCCGGGGCCGGGCTGCGCAGTGCCGGGACACGCGGGACGGGTCAGGGCTGATACAGCCGGGCTCCGCTGGGAGAGGACAGTTCTGGCCGTCCTGAGGGCTGGCCCAGGCCGGAAGGTAGACTGACGGCGTGGATGTGCTGGTGATGACTGCGATCTACCTGGACCAGGCTGTCCTCTGGGCTTGGAGGCTCAGCCAGCTTGTCGCTGTCCTCCTGGGCGTGTGGGCACTCATCGACGCCCTCATGCGCGACTCCTCCCACTTTGTGGCTGCGGGCAAGCGCACCAAGGGGTTCTGGGTCGGTCTCACCGCCGCTGGCACCGTCCTGGCCTATTTCACAGCGCCAACCTCCCTGCTGGGGCTGTTAGGGGTCGTAGCCAGCGCGGTGTACCTGGCTGACGTCCGCCCCGCCCTGCGTCTCTACACCCCGGTGCGAGTACGCTCCTCCATCCGTATCCCGGGGCGTGCCCAGCAAAAGCGGCCGGGGGGCCAGCGCGGTGGTGGGCGCGGTCCTCGCGACTGGCGTCCGGGACGCTGATGCGCGCCGTGCTCCAGCGCGTCAGGCGCGCTGCCGTGCGGGTTGACGGTGAGGTGGTCGGTGAGATCACCAGGCCGGGGCTCATGGCCCTGGTGGGGGTGACCCACGAGGACGGCGTCGCCCAAGCGGGTGTCATTGCCCGCAAGATTGCAGACCTGCGGCTGCTGGAGGATGACGGGGACGCCCACGCGGGTGCGCCCGGCCCCGAGCGCTCCGTGGCCGACCTGGGTGCGCCGGTGCTCGTGGTCTCCCAGTTCACCCTCTACGGGGACGCGCGCAAGGGACGGCGCCCCACCTGGAATCGGGCGGCTCCCGCAGAGGTGGCCCAACCGCTGGTGGAGGCGGTGGTGGCTGACCTGCGCGCTCGTGGCCTGGAGGTCGCAAGCGGTCGCTTCGGGGCGCACATGGAGATTGACATGGTTGCTGACGGTCCCGTGACGCTCCTGGTGGAGGCGCAGTGAGCGCTGGGGCGCACCTGCTAGACCGCGTGGTCCCTCCCTGTGTCGTGGTCTGCGAGGTGGGGACTGATGTCGAGGAGCCGCTGTTCCCCGCGGAGGAGAGGCACATTGCCCGGGCGGTCGCCAAGCGGCGTGCCGAGTTCACCACGGTGCGCTACTGTGCCCGCCAGGCGCTGCGGGGCCTGGGGCGGCAACGTCCGGTCATGGTGCCGGGCGACCGGGGCGAGCCGACCTGGCCTGACGGGGTGGTGGGCTCCCTCACCCACTGTGAGGGCTACCGGGCGGCGGGCGTCGCGCGCTCGCAGGAGGTGTCCTCCCTTGGTATCGACGCTGAGCCCAACAGCCCGCTGCCTTCAGGGGTCCTGGACGTCGTCGCCTCCGCTGCGGAGCGTGACCACCTGGGAGCCGTGTCCGCCCAGCGTCCCGAGGTCGCCTTTGACCGTCTGCTGTTCAGCATCAAGGAGAGCGTGTACAAGGCGTGGTTCCCCCTGGAGCGCTGCTGGTTGGGGTTCGACGACGCCGAGGTACGGATCGACCTGGGAGGTGGCTTTCAGGCCCGTCTGCAGGCTGCCGCGGCGCCGTGGCACAGCGTGAGGGGGGCGTGGGCGTGCAGCGGGAGCCATGTCGCCAGCGTCGTGGTCATGCCCGCTACGTTCTAGGCCTACTGTGTGCCGGGGTAGGTGCCGGATTGCTGCTGGGCGGCCCACCAGCTCCCTGGCAGGCCCCGTGGCCGGGAGGAGGGGTCGGGACGTGGTTGACCCGCTGTGACACCGGTTGCTAGGCTGCTTCTTGTTATTTCATATGAAAGTTAAGGCGCTGGTTGTTAGAGGAGCGCGTCCTGACGTCGTCCTCCGTGCGGCGCCTGTAGTTATGGAGCGGAGGTTCCTGTGAGCAGTGCGGTCCCAGCTGGGCAGCGTGGGCAACCGCCTTCCCCGGTGGAGGCTCCCGTGCTCATGGAGGAGGAGGCAGAGGGGTTTACGGCTGTCCAGCACGCCCCTGCCAGTTCTCCCTACCAGGACGGCCACTACCCGGGTGCCCCCGTGTATCCCGGGGTATTTCTCATAGAGACGGCCTTCAGGGCGGCGTGCCTCTACCTAGAGAGCCGCGGTGGTGGTCGGCTCTGCCTGGCTGAGGTCAGCAGGGCACGTTTCTCCGCCCCCGGGTTCCCCGGGGACTCGTTCACGGTACAGGCCGGGACGCGCCAGCTGTCCGCCTCCTGCTGGGAGGTCCGGGCGCAGTGCCTGCGCTCGCGCGACGGCCAGCGCCTGGCAGACCTGGTGCTTCGCCTCCGGCGGGCCGAGGCTGCGGACGAGGAGGACGGGGAGTCTGCGACGGCAGCATCAGGAACAGCAGCAGGAACAGGGACAGGCAGGACTAGGACGACGGCCGAGGTGCCGGTCGGCAGGGAGGCCGCCGGTGACTGGGATACCCACTCACTCATCCCGCACCGGGGTGAGATGCTTCTTCTGTCGGAGGTCCTCGGCATCGAGGCGGGCAGGACGGTGCGGGCGACCCACCGCGTCAGTACTGACGAGCCCTGCTTCCGGGGTGCCTGCCTGACGGACACCCCGTGCCCCGCTCCCTGGCCGCGGACCCTGATGACCGAGTTCATCGGCCAGGCTGCGGTACTGCTGTGCTCCTACAGCAGCGGCAGAGGGGCTGACGGCCCCCCACCCTTGTTCACGCGGGCCAGGGGCGTCAGGTTCCTGGGTGACGCCTTCCCCGGGGACACGGTCACCGCAGAGGTGGAGGCCGACCACATCGGCAGCCCCGCGGCTCTGCTCCGAGCCAGGGCCTGGGTGGGCGACAGGCTCGTGTGCGAGATCGACCAGGCCATGATCGTCTACAGCGACATTGGGGGATGACACGTCGCGGGATGACATCGAGGGCGCTCAGCCCTCAGGCTGAGGGACATGAGGCGGGATCGGGTCGGGGAGGCAAACCGATGAGGAGGAGGAGCTGGTCGGTGAGCTGGTCGGTGATCCTGTCCACGTCCTTCTCGTTGAGCAGGTAGAGGCGGACGTAGGGGACGCCCAGCAGGGTGGCGTGAAACTCGTTGATGTTGACAGGGTGGGGGACCGGCTCGTTGAGGACGGAGGAGATGTCGTCGTGGGCACTCTTGATCAGGACGCTCTCCATGGAGGCGCGAAGCTTGGGGTTGCCCGCCATCTCCGCCAGGAGTCCTGGGATGACAGCCAGGCCGACGGGGGAGGCGATCATCGTCACAGTGCTCTCCGCCAGTTGCCGGATGCTGTCCTGGACGCAGCTCGGGTCACTGGCGGCCTGGCCATCCTCGCCCTGTGCCGTGGGGTGGAGAATGAGGTCGAAGACCATCTCCGCCTTGGAGCCCCACCGGCGGTAGATGGTGGTCTTGGCTACCCCGGACTCCTGCGCGACTCCCTCGATAGTTAGTCCCGTGTAGCCGTGCTGGACCACGAGGTCCCTGACGGCAGCCGCCAGCTGTGCATCGGTGTGGGCGCGTCGCGAGGCGTAGTGGCTGGTTCTGCGTGGCTCTGCGGGGTCCATGGTGGTGGGGTCTCTCCTTGTGGTCATGAACAGTGCCGCGGTGCTCCGCTGGTGCGCGTGCACGCGCCGTGATCGCCGCTGGCGCACAGTTCTGGGAGGAAAGTCAGACTACTACAGCGCTGGCACCCCGGTGGGCAGCGCCTGCGCCACCTGCTGAGGCGGGCGCGGACCTGTCGACTCCGACGCGACACGTTGCTGTGTGCTCACGAAGGGCTGGGGCACGCCATCGAGGTGCTACGATACGTTTCGTAAACATCGTCTGAGGAGGACTCGATGGACGAGAGCCAGATGTGGGCCGTTCAGTACCGCCGCTACGGCGGACCCGAGGTGATGGAGGTGGGGCAGGCGGCTGTGCCGAGCCCCTCGGCTGCGCAGGTGCTGGTCGAGGTATCTGCGTTCAGCCTCAACCAGCTGGACCTGGACGGGCGGGCCGGGAGGATGCGGCCCATGATGGGGTTCGGTTTCCCTAAGGGCTCGGGGGTGGACTTCGTCGGCAGGGTTGTGCAGGGCGGTGGTCGTGCAGCAGGAGTAGATGACGGCGACGTGGTGTGGGGCTACACCGGCCTGAAGCCGCCGGGGCGGGCCGCCGCTGCGGCTCAGTACGTGGCCACTGGCGCTGACCAGGTAGCCAGGGCGCCTAGGACCATACCCCCGGGTGAGGCGGCCGCGCTCCCGCTGGTGGGGCTGACCGCTCTGCAGGCGCTGCGGGCGCTGCGTGTGGGCAGCGGCAAGCAGGTCCTGGTCGTCGGGGGCAATGGCGGGGTCGGGTCGGCTACCATCCAGGTGGCTCGCCTGCTCGGTGCCGAGGTGGACGCGGTGGTCGGTCGGCAGAGTCAGGCGGCTGAGCGGGCTGGCGCGAGGCAGCTCTACAACTACCACTCTGGTGGGCCGGAGCAGATCACCAGGAAGTACGACGCCGTCGTCAACGCCGCGGGGGCCAGCATGCTCGCCTACAGGAGGACGACTGCCCGCGGAGGCGAGGTCATGGCGCTGTCCCCGGCTGCGATACCGCTGGTCGTCTTGTCTCTCCTCAGTCCCGGTGCCAGGATCCGGACGATGTCGGCCAGGTCGGTGCCCGAGGACCTGACCTGGCTGGCCGACCGTGTAGACGACGGGTCGCTAGTCCCCATCATCGACACGAGCTACGAGCTCAAGGACGTCGCCCGGATGCACGAGGACGCGCAGGCGCGGTCGGCCTGCGGAAAGCGTGTGGTGGTTGTGGGGCAGCACTGAGCGGCACCGGGGTTGCTGGGCCTGCTCCCCACGTCACGGGGTGCCACAAAGGCGTCCCGGCACACCGATAGGGCCAGCAGAGGTCAGTACTGCTCTGCTTCCAGGGACTCCTCCCTGGAAGCGGCCACCAGTTCGTAGCGCTCGTAGTGGTCGAGCACGTCGTTGCAGATCTGGTTGCCCTCGTAGGGGTAGATGCTGTAGCTCAGCCCCTCCCCAAGCGTGACCTCGAGGTGGATCGTCGTGTCCTCTGCCCTGATCATGCGAGCACCGTAGGAGGTGGCTCGCGAGCGCCGGATCTGGACCGGATAGATGAAGTCCTCGCCGTCCTCGTCCTGTGACAGCGCCTCCAGCTGGACACGCTTGAAGACGTCGTGCTGGAGGCCGTCCGATATCTCACGGACCACGGCGGGGACCCCGCGCTCCTGCAGGGCCGCGGCAACCTCGTCCAGGGCGGGCATGATGACGTTCTGGAGCCGCTGCTCGGCCTGGCGGGAGGACACCGAGCCCAGCGACAGCGACAGGCGCCGCCGCCACGACCCCACCGAGATCGTCGGCTCGGGACTGGTCCACTGGACCGCGAAAGAACGGTAGACCGCCTGCTCGTGCTCGTGCTCCTCGCGCAGAGCCCGGTTGAGGCCCACCATGACGAGCACCAGGACAAGGGCAAAGGGCACCGCCATGATGATCGTGGCGCTTTGCAGGGCCGTGATGCCACCGACCAGCAGCATGCCGATCGTCAGCGCCCCTGTGACCGCCGCCCACAGGATGCGCAGCGAGGGGCGGGCGTCGGTGTCGGCTGTAGGCAGCTCGCTGCACAGGTTGGCCATGACCAGGGCGCCGGAGTCGGCGGAGGTGACGTAGAACAGCAGCCCTACGAGTGTCGACAGGGCGACCAGCATGGGGGTGCCCGGCACCGTGGTGAGCAGCTCGAAGAACCCCTGCTCCGGGGAGGCCTCCACGGCCTGCCCGAACGCGGAGTCCCCGTCCATGATCCGCTTCACCGCGGTGTTGCCGAAGATCGAGATCCACATGATGATGTAGGAGAAGGGGATCACCAGGGTGCCCAGGACGAACTGGCCGATCGTGCGCCCCTTGGAGATGCGTGCCAGGAACATGCCCACGAACGAGGCCCAGGCGATCCACCACGCCCAGAAGAAGAGCGTCCAGGACTGCATCCACTCACTCGGGTAGCTGTAGGCCATCGTGTCCAGGGTCATCCCGGGGAACATGGTGACGAAGTCGCCGACGTTCATGACCATGGCGCGCAGCAGGAACGTGGTGCTGCCGGTGACCAGCGCCCAGCCGGCCAGGACGATCGCCAGCGCCACGTTGAGCTGGGACAGCAGGCGCACACCCCTGTCGACGCCGGTGGTAGCCGATACCGTGGCCAGGACTACCGCCAGGACCACCAGCATCGTCTGGGCCCCGAGCCCCTGCGGCACCCCGAACAGGATGTTCAGGCCCACGTTGAGCATAACCACGCCGATGCCCAGCGAGGTGGCGACACCGAAGATCGTGCCGATCACCGTCGCGACGTCGATCGAGTGCCCGATGGGACCGCGGACTCGCTTGCCGAAGAGGGGCACCAGCACCGAGCGCACGGCCAGCGGCGCCTTCTTGCGGTGGGCGAAGTATCCCAGGGCTAGCCCCATGAGGGCGTACATCCCCCAGCCGGTGACGCCATAGTGGTAGATCGTCCACACGGTCGACTCACGGGCGGCCTCCACGGTCTGTCCGGGCACCTGGGGCGGGGAGAGGAACTGTGTCGCAGGCTCGGCGACGGCGTAGAACATGAGGTCCGTGCCGATGCCTGCGGCGAACAGCATGGCCGCCCAGGAGAAGGTGGAGTACTGGGGCGGTCGTAGTCACCCCCCAGGCGCACGCTGGCGTAGCGGAAGCCCACGTAGATGACGAACAGCAGCGCTGCGGTGGCCAGTGTGATGTAGAACCAGCCGAGGTGGTCGGCAGCCCACACCACGGTGGTGTCCAGGACGCGGCCCGCCGCCGTCGGTGTCGCCAGGCACCAGGTGGCCATGAGCCCAGTGACCAGCAGGGAGGTGATAAGCACGGGTCGCTTGACGGGTGGCAGGCTGTCCTGGACGGCCGCCTGCCGGGCACCCTGGGCTGGTTGTCGTGGTGTCTGGTTGCCTCCGTCTTTGTCGTTGTCTCCCGGTTTTTCCCTTAGTTGTTTCGTCTTCTGGCCCGCCTCCTTCATCAGGCACCCCCGGTATGGCGGGCTAAGGCCGGGTGCTGCGCCTCGGCCTGCGCGGCGCTGGGGAGCTCCGTGGGAGCGTCCCAGCTGTTGTTGCGAGGGTCCCCTGGCGGGTAGGCCGGCATCGATCCGTCGGCCTTGAAGACCGGGGTGTGCTCGGGTGCCAGCGGGGTGCTGCCGGTGATGAGGTCGGCCGCCTTCTCCGCCACCATCATGACCGGCGCATAGATGTTGGCGTTGGTGATGGTCGGGAAGACCGAGGCGTCGACGACGCGCAGCCCCTGGGTGCCGTGGACCCGCATGGAGGAGGGGTCGACGACGGACATGTCGTCGGTGCCCATCTTCGCCGAGCACGAGGGGTGCAGTGCGGTCTCGGCGTCCTGGGCGACCCAGCGGAGGATCTCCTCGTCGGAGGAGACCTCGGGACCGGGGGAGATCTCCCCGGCGTCGAAGGGGGCCAGGGCCGGCTGGGCCAGGATGTGGCGGGCGGCACGGACCACCTCGACCCACTCACGTCGGTCGCGCTCTGTGGACAGGTAGTTGAACAGGATGGACGGGCGCACGCCGGCGTCGGGGCTCGTGATGTGGATGCGGCCGCGTACGTCGGAGTTCATCGGCCCGATGTGCACCTGGTAGCCGTGCTTGGAGGCCGGGGCGGAGCCGTCGTAGCGCACTGCGATGGGCAGGAAGTGGAACTGCAGGTTCGGGTAGGCCACGTCGTCGTTGGTGCGGATGAAGCCGCCGCCCTCGAAGTGGTTAGAAGCTCCTACGCCCGAGTCGAGGAACAGCCACTGAGCGCCGATGTAGGGTGCCTTCCACATCCTCAGCCACGGGGCGATCGAGACCGGCTGGAGGCACTCGTGCTGGAGGTAGACCTCCAGGTGGTCCTGCAGGTTCTCACCGACGCCTGGCAGCTCGACGCGCGGCCGCACGCCCGCGGCCTGCAGCACCCCGGGGTCACCCACCCCGGACAGCTCCAGCAGCTGGGGGGTGTTGAAGGCGCCACCGCACAGGATGACCTCGTCGGCCTCCACGTGGTGGTACCTGCCCAGGCGGCTGAAGTTGACGCCGGTCACACGGGTGCCGCTCCACGTCAGCCTTGTCACATACGCGAGGGTGGTGACGTCAAGGTTCCTGCGGTCGCGCACCGGGCGCAGGTAGGCGCGCGCCGC
The DNA here is from genome assembly GCF_003606385.1 of Actinomyces lilanjuaniae. Lineage (NCBI taxonomy): Bacteria > Bacillati > Actinomycetota > Actinomycetes > Actinomycetales > Actinomycetaceae > Actinomyces > Actinomyces lilanjuaniae. Next base: position 557,977 of record NZ_CP032514.1, read on the forward strand.
GCTCCAGCGGGAGCCGTGCCGGGTGTTGCGGTCAAAGGGCGCGAACCCCTCCTGGCGGTAGCCGTTGACGTCGTCGGTATGCGGGTACCCGGCCTGGGCCGCCGCCTCGAAGAAGGCCTGGAACAGTGGTGAGGTGGCGGGGCCGCGGTCCAGGTGGAGCGGGCCCGCTCCACCTCGCCAGGCGTTGGCGCCGGCCCGGCGGGTCTCCATGCGCCTGAAGTAGGGCAGGCAGTGGGCGAAGTCCCACTCCTCCATCCCCGGGCTGGCAGCCCAGCGGTCGTAGTCACCCGGGTTGCCGCGCTGGAAGATCATGCCGTTGATCGACGACGACCCGCCCAGAACCTTGCCCCGAGCGTGCTTGACGCGGCGTCCCCCCATGTAGGGCTCGGGGTCCGTCTCGTAGGCCCAGTCGTAGAGGGGGTTGCCAGCCGGGAACATGAGCGCGGCCGGCATGTGCACAAGAGGGTCGAGGAGGAAGTCGGCGCGGCCGGCCTCCAGGACAAGGACGGAGGTAGCGGGGTCCGCAGACAGGCGGTTGGCCAGGGCCGATCCAGCTGATCCTCCTCCGACGATGACGTAGTCGTAGCGCTTCTTCACGTGAGCTTCTCCCTCTTCTTGGTGTGTTTCCTGTGCTTCCTGGTGCTCTTCGCGGGCAGGCTGCTGTACTTTGCGACTTTGATGTGCCTTTTTGATGTGCCTTGCTGTACGCCTCCTCCGCGTAGCGCCGACGGGGCTACCCTGCTGCGCAGGGGTCGGCGAACCACCCGGCCCGTGCCGGCCGGAGGTTGTGCCAGATGTGCTTGTGCTCCTGGTACTCGGCCAGGCCGGCGACTCCCAGCTCGCGGCCGACCCCGGACTGCTTCATGCCGCCCCACTCGGCCTGCGGCACGTAGGGGTGGTAGTCGTTGATCCAGATCGTCCCGTGGCGCAGCCGCCGGGCTACGCGCTCGGCGCGTCCGGCGTTCTCGGTCCACACCGCGCCCGCGAGCCCGTAGATGGTGTCGTTGGCGATGGCCACCGCAGCGTCCTCGGCCTCCTGGGGCGCTGACCCGCTGAAGGTCTCGACGGTGAGGACGGGGCCGAAGGACTCCTCGTGCACGCAGGCCATATCGGAGGTGCAGCCGTCCAGGATCGTCGGCGGGTAGTACCAGCCGGACTCCAGCCCCGCGCCGCTGGGACGCTGCCCGCCGCAGCGCAGGACGGCGCCCTCGGCCACGGCCTGGGCCACGTACTGCTCCACCTTGTCTCGGTGGGCCTGGCTGATGAGCGGGCCGGTCTCCGCCTCGGGGTCGAAGGGACCACCCAGACGGATGGCCTCGGCCCGCCGGACGAGCTCGTCGACCACCTGGTCGTGGACCGACTCCTCGACCACCAGCCGTGCACCCGCTGAGCAGACCTGCCCGGAGTCGAGGAAGACGGCCGTGAGCGCGTTGTCGACCGCGGCGTCCAGGTCGGCGTCGGCGAAGACGACGTTGGGGTTCTTGCCGCCCAGCTCCAGTGCCACCCGCTTGACCGTGCCGGAGGCGGAGGCCATGATCGACCGCCCGGTATCCAGCCCGCCGGTGAAGGACACCAGGTCGACGTCGGGCGACTCCGTGAGGACCGGGCCCACGACCCCGCCGGAGCCCAGCACCAGGTTGGCCACACCGTCGGGCAGGCCGAGCTCGGTAAGCGTGCGGCACAGCCACACGGCGGTCTGGGGTGTGAGCGCCGCTGGCTTGAGGACGAAGGTGTTGCCCGCCGCGAGGGCGGGCGCGACCTTCCAGGCTGTCTGGAGCAGCGGGTAGTTCCACGGGGTGATCAGTGCGCACACGCCAACCGGCTCGGTCACCACACGGCTGGCGACGTCGGGCACCCCGGTGTCGACCACCCGGCCGGCCTCGTCCTGGGCGAGGGACGCGAAGTGGCGGAACACGGACACGATGTCGGCCATGTCGACAAGGCTCTCCACATGACGCTTGCCGGTGTCCAGCGACTCCAGGCGGGCCACTGCGTCCGACTCCGTCTCGAGCCTGTCGGCCAGTGCGGTCAGGAGCCTGGCGCGCTGGGGGGACGGGGTGCCAGGCCAGGGGCCGTGGTCGAAGGCGTAGCGGGCTGCGGCCACGGCAGCCCGGGCGTCCTGGACGGTGGCCTCGGGGACCTCGGCCACCTGTGTCCCGTCAGCCGGGCACACGATGGACCGGGTGCCTCCGTCTGATGCGGCTGTCCACTGGCCGCCGATGAGCAGCTGGTTGACGAGTGTGTCCTGTGTCTCCTGAGTCACGGTTGCCCCCTATGTCTGGTCGGGTGTCTGGAATGTTGCTGTGTCTTCAGGGCTGATGATGTCGGTGGACGTCGAGGTGCTGATGCGGTCGTAGACCTGGTGAGGCTGCTCGTACCCAGGTCCTTCTGGGTGGTCCTTCCGCTGTGCAGTTGTCATGCGCGACCGGGGCCGGGGAGCCGCAGCGGCTGGCAGGAGCCGGGGCCCGTGGTGACGAAGTGATTTCATCCTAGCGGCGATAGTTGCTGAGTGCAGGGGGGAGGCGTCATTATGGGCTATACCGACTGTATTTGTATGGCTGCATGAGAGCGTTAGGCTTATGTGTAGACGGATTGCGTATACCGCCTGGGTGGTCCGTTCTGCGGCCGTGTTCGGCTGACCGGTGGGCCGGTGGAGTGGGGTATGAATTTCACTGGAACTTGCCGGTATGTGGCGGCATGCGTGTCGGGCGGCGAGCCTGTCCCGGTCGCCCGGTGGCGCGCCTATTCCTGAGCCGCCCTGACTCAACCTTGCCTCACGCCTACCGCGAACAGGGGCATGGGCCCCTGTCCGTCCTGGTTAGCCTTGTCAGCACGTGCCCAAGCGCCCTCTGCTCCTAGGCGCTCCGCCACCTGGCTTCCTGAGACGCAGGAGGGTGCCGCACCGAGCACGTGCCGAGGAGGAACCACTGATGTTTGAACGCTTTACTGACCGTGCCCGCCGCGTCGTCGTCCTGGCCCAGGACGAGGCCCGGGCGCTCAACCACAACTACATCGGCACCGAGCACCTCCTTCTTGGCCTCATCCACGAGGGCGAGGGGGTGGCTGCCAAGGCTCTGGAGTCCATGGACATCTCCCTGGATGCCGTGCGTGCACAGGTGGTGGAGATCATCGGCGAGGGGCAGTCGGCCCCTACCGGCCACATCCCCTTCACTCCCCGGGGCAAGAAGGTCTTCGAGCTGTCCATGCGTGAGGCGCTCCAGCTCGGCCACAACTACATCGGCACCGAGCACCTGCTCCTGGGCCTGCTGCGCGAGGGGGAGGGCGTTGCCGCGCAGGTGCTGACCAACCTGGGCGGGGACCTCTCCAGCGTCCGCCAGACCGTGCTGCAGATGCTGTCGGGCTACGAGGGCAAGGAGACTGTCAACGCGGGCGGCCCCTCCAAGGAGGGCACGCCGTCGGGCAGCGCCATCCTGGACCAGTTCGGCCGCAACCTGACCGCGGCGGCCCGTGAGGGCAAGCTGGACCCGGTCATCGGGCGCCACAAGGAGATGGAGCGGGTCATGCAGATCCTCTCCCGCCGCACCAAGAACAACCCCGTCCTCATCGGGGAGCCCGGCGTGGGCAAGACAGCCGTCGTGGAGGGGCTGAGCCAGGCCATCGTCCACGGCGACGTCCCTGAGTCGCTGCGGGACAAGCAGCTCTACTCCCTGGACATGGGCTCCCTGGTCGCGGGCTCGCGCTACCGTGGTGACTTCGAGGAGAGGCTCAAGAAGGTCCTCAAGGAGGTGCGCACCCGTGGGGACATCGTCCTGTTCATCGACGAGATCCACACCCTGGTAGGGGCGGGGGCAGCCGAGGGCGCCGTGGACGCCGCCAGCATCCTCAAGCCCATGCTGGCCCGTGGTGAGCTCCAGACCATCGGCGCTACCACCCTGGAGGAGTACCGCAAGATCGAGAAGGACGCCGCCCTGGAGCGTCGCTTCCAGCCGGTGACTGTGGACCAGCCGAGCATCGAGGAGACGGTCGGCATCCTCACCGGGCTGCGGGACCGCTACGAGGCATTCCACCGCGTGGTCATCACCGATGACGCTATCGAGGCTGCCGCCAAGCTCTCCGAGCGCTACATCAACGATCGCTTCCTGCCGGACAAGGCTATCGACCTGGTGGACGAGGCCGGCGCGCGCCTGCGCATCCGTCGCATGACCGCGCCCCAGGAGCTGCGCGACATCGACGAGAAGATCGCCGAGGTCAAGCGGGAGAAGGAGTCGGCGATCGACGACCAGGACTTCGAGCGGGCCGCGTCCCTGCGTGACGACGAGCACCGCCTGGCCGAGGAGCGCGCCTCCCGGGAGAAGGCCTGGCGCTCCGGCGACCTGGACCAGGTCGCCGAGGTCGATGAGAACCTCATCGCCGAGGTCCTGGCTATGTCCACCGGCATCCCCGTGGTCAAGCTGACCGAGGCCGAGTCCGCCAAGCTCCTCAACATGGAGACCGAGCTGCACAAACGCATCGTTGGTCAGAACAAGGCGATTGAGGCCCTGTCCAAGTCGATCCGGCGCACCCGCGCGGGCCTGAAGGACCCCAAGCGTCCTGGCGGCTCCTTCATCTTCGCCGGCCCCACCGGCGTGGGCAAGACCGAGCTGGCCAAGGCGCTGGCGGAGTTCCTCTTTGACGACGAGGACGCCCTCATCCAGCTGGACATGTCCGAGTTCGCCGAGAAGCACACCGTCTCACGCCTCTTTGGAGCACCCCCCGGCTACGTCGGCTACGACGAGGGCGGGCAGCTGACCGAGAAGGTGCGGCGCCGTCCCTTCTCCGTGGTGCTGTTCGACGAGGTGGAGAAGGCCCACCCCGATATCTTCAACTCACTGCTGCAGATCCTGGAGGATGGCCACCTCACCGACGCCCAGGGGCGCGTGGTGGACTTCAAGAACACCGTCATCATCATGACCACGAACCTGGGCAGCAAGGACATCGGCAAGTCGGTGGCTACCGGCTTCCAGTCCACGGAGTCTGGCGCCATGGACTACGAGGAGATGAAGGCCCACGTCAACCGTGAGCTCAAGCAGCAGTTCCGGCCTGAGTTCCTCAACCGCGTGGATGACCTCATCGTCTTCCCGCAGCTGACCAAGGAGGAGGTCCGCCAGATCGTGGACCTCATGATCACCCGCCTGGCGGGCCGCCTGGCCGAGCAGGAGATGACCATCGAGCTGACCGACGCCGCCAAGGAGCTCCTGGCCGAGCGTGGCTTTGATCCCGTCCTGGGCGCGCGGCCTCTACGCCGTGCTATCCAGCGTGACATCGAGGATGCCCTGAGCGAGAAGATCCTCTTCGGGGAGATCGAGCGCGGACAGAAGGTGGTGGTCGACGCCGAGGGCGAGTCGATCCTCGGGGAGTTCATCTTCCGTGGCGTGCCTTGGACCCCGGCCGAGCGTGAGGCGGCTGCGGTACGTGAGGCGGAGAAGATCGCCTCCTCCGCTGGGTCTGCCGGTACTCCTGTGGGGGCGCCGAGGACACCCGTGGGCGGTGGAGAGGGCGCCGCGCCAGCTCCTGGGGGTGCCTACTGAGGCATCCTGTGATGTAGGCACTCACGGCTCGGACGGGCGTCCGCCTGTCCGGGCCGTGAGGCTTTTCTCGGAGGGCTGATTCCTACGACGTGACCTGTCACGGCGGGGCTGCACGCGTGACGGCAACTCCATGGGAGGAGCGTCATGGTGTGAGAATGGCCCGATGCCTCCCACCTTACCGCCCTGGGTATCTCTGGACCGTTACAGTTAGGCAACGGCCGCGGCCGTGTACCCACAGGCACGACCCAGGTATCTGGGCTCGCCGCTCGTCGACGAACAGGCCTTATGACTCAGTCCAGATACGCTCCACGGCACATCAACAGGTTCCGGCGTCCGCTGCTGCGTACCACCAACGCGGCGGCGGTTGTCGTGGGTGCCTGCGTCCTGGTGGCTGTGCTGCCCCTGCTCGGCTGGCCCCGTCCCGCTACTGCCCTGGTTGGCCTTGTCGCGCTGGGGACGACGTTGGGGCTGGTCACGGCACCGCCTACCTCCGCCCTGAAGTGGGGCGTCCTGCCTCACGGCGGCCGTCGGGGCTGGGCCGTCACGATGGTCCTGGCCATGTCCCCGGCAATCCTCCTGGGTCTAGCCTTCCCGGTGGTGGCTGGTCGTGTGTCCGCGCACTCAGCGGGGGGTGTCAACCTCCAGGTCATCATCCTCAGCGTGTCGGTGGCGGTGCCCTGGCTCAGCCAGGTCACCGGCAACCCTGTCTACCGGCTCCTGGGTGACTCGATCGGGCGGGGACCTGCGGCTCTTCTGAGGCGCTACTGCTCGGTGTGGCCCGCCCTATTCGCCTGGGCGCTCGTTCCTACGCTCGCAGTCGTGCTGGTGATGGCTGCCGTGACCCGCTGGCAGCCTGCCGCTGTGGCGGCACACCTGCTCCTCCTCCTGCTCCACGTGGTCTTTGTCCAGTCGCTCATCGTGGCTGACGTGGCGGGTCGGCGACGTCTGTGGGCCTTCGGGTGGCTCTGCTACGCGGCTGCCCTCCTCGCCGCGCCGGGGTGGTGGTTCCTTCCGCCCCTGGCGGGCACGCTCAGCCAGGTCGTCCCGATGGGAGCGGCACTGAGGCAGCTGGTGCGTCCCAGCCCGGTGCCCGCGGTGCCCCTGCTCCAGGACATGGCCCGGGGAATGGTCCTGGGCGGCGTGCTGTGGTCGGACAAGTTCTTTCTGTTCCTCGCGGTGCGTCAGGACTTTGAGGTCGCGCTGGTCTACCTGTGCCTCCAGCCTGCCGTCGTCGCCTACTGCTACTACTTCGCAGTGACCTCACCCCGGCTCAACACGGAGATCGCGCTGTTCCAGGCCCAGCTCAACGAGGACGACATGACCGGGCTGCGTGCCCGGGGCAAGGTGCTGCGCCACCTGCTGGACGCGAGCCTGGTACGGGCCGGGTCCGTGGGCGCGGGCGCCGTGGTCGTGGAGGTGACGGTGGTGGCGCTGCTGGACCCTGCCCGGGTGCCGCTGGTGCTTGCTGTCGCCTCCTCCTCCCTGCTGTTCACCGTCCTCACGCTCCTGTCCTACGAGATCGACCATATCGGCGACCAGGCTTCGGCCCTGCTGCTGTCAGGTGCGCACGTCGCTGCGGCTGCCGGGCTCCTGCTGCATCTGGGTGGCACAGGTGCCTACCAGGTCCTGGTGGGTGTCGACCTGGTCCTGTGCCTAGTGGCTCTGGTCGTCTACCGCCGACGCTGGGCCTCTCCCGAGTACTCCTTCTTTTGGGGAAAGGCGATGTCCTGGTGAGCTCCTCGTCCTATCGGGCACGGCTGGAGAGCCTGCCCTCCTACTACTCGGCTCCTGCGGGTGGCTACGCACCGTTACCCGCAGCGCAGCCCTCGGCAACTGAGGTGTCTGCTGGTCCGGTGCTGGACACTAGCGGGCGGGCAGCGGCCGCGCAGGTGCTGGGCACCGGTGACGGGAACGTGGCCCGACACCCGGACAGCATGTGGCTGAGCACCGAGCGGCCTGCGCGTGCGCACCCCGCTGCGCGTAGCGGCACCCCCCGCGAGCGCCTCGCCGGGCGTACGGCCCCGTCTCAGCCTGAGGGTCAGCAGAAGGACGGGGGCAGGGGGGTTGCTGCATCCCCCTCCGCAGAGCGACGTTGGCACGCAGGCCGCCACGTGCGTCCCGCTGCTGCCGGAACGACCCCCTCGACCCCGGTAAGTCCTGAGCCCGCATCGGTGCGGCAACCTGTGTCGATCCCGCTCTCCGCCTCACCGAGGCAGGGGGTGGCACCGGGAATGACGCCGGACGCCAGCGGCTACGGGTTTGTCGCTGCCGCTGCGCCCGACCTCACCTCCCCCTACAGCCCGCTGCCGACTCAGCACCGCCCGGCCGAGGGGCCGGGGGACTCTCGCAGCTCTGTCCTGTCGCCTCCTGCCGCCCCGCAGTCGGCACCCGGGGAGACGCATTCGGCCACGACCCTGGTCCCCTCCGGTCAGGCGCCCGGTGGTGGCGCCGGCAGCATCACGGAGGCCGGCGGTGCTGCCGATGCTGGGCAGTCCCTGCACGGTGGGGACGACGCCTCCCGGCTGCCTGACGGCGTCCCGGCAGACGGCTTCTACCAGGACGTGGACGTCGCCATCGTCATGGAATCCACCTACCCCTACCTCAAGGGTGGTGTCTCCGCCGTCGTGCACGACATCATCACCGGCAACCCCGAGCTGACCTTCGGGATCATCCACATCACCTGGGACTCCCACGCCCCCAGCCGCGACCTCTACGGGATGCCGGGCAACGTCGCCTGGGTCCGGGTCCTCTACCTGTCCATGGAGGAGCACCAGCAGGACTTTCTGCGGGCGCGCCCCCGCGACCTGCGCATGAGCCGTCGTCAGCGGCGCACCCTGTCGGCGCGCCTGGTGGACTCTCTCATCGCCCTGGCCAGCGAGGGGCGCACCGAGCCGCTGTGGGAGATTATCACCGAGGGCCTGGGCGGGGGGTCCCGGCGCTACCCGGTGTGGGCGATCCTGGGTACCCAGGAGTTCATGGAGGTCTACCGGGAGAGAATGCCTGACCTGGACATGCCCATGTCCGAGGTCTTCTGGTGCCTGCGCGACTTCTTCTCCCTGGCCTACGCAGTCTTGTCGGAGTCGATGCCGCGTGCCGCCGTCTACCACGCCCACACCACCGGGTACGCCGCCCTGCTCAGTGTCAACGCAGCCAAGGAGCACGGCACCTCCTTCCTGCTGACCGAGCACAACCTCTACGTCCGCGACACGGTCAACACCCTCCTGGACCGCCGTCTGGACTACGACATCACGCTCAACGACTACCGAACCTTTGACGTCACCGGCAGGCAGCGCATGTGGATGGCGTGGTGGCTGGAGATGGGGCGGCTGTGCTACCCCTACGCATATGCCACCACCTACCTCTACCCGCGGGCGATCACGGAGGCGACCGAGCTCGGGGGCGACGCCAGCAAGGCGGTGGTTATCCCCAACGGCATCGTTACCAGCGAGTTCGACGCCTCCTACGCCGCCCGTATGAGGGCTGTGCAGGCCATCAGGCAGGAGGGGGCGGACAACCACCTGTGGAAGCTGGTCTACATCGCCCGGGTCGTGCCCATCAAGGGGCTGGTGGACATGATCGAGTCGGTGAGGACCATGGTGGACCGGGGACTGAGGATCCACCTGGACGTCTGCGGGCCTACGGAGCACCACCCCTCCTACTATGAGAAGTGCCTCAACCGCATCGTCGAGCTGGGGCTGGAGTCGGTCATCACGATCCGAGGCACGATCAAGGTCCGCCAGCACCTCCCGGACTTCGACCTCTTTGTCCTGCCCAGCTACAACGAGGGTCTTCCCGTGGTCTCGCTGGAGACCATGGGGGCGGGTATCCCTACCGTCAGCACCGACGTCGGGGCGGTGCGCTCGGTGGTCGCCGACGAGATCGTCGCCGAGGACGGCACGGTGTGGGGGCCGTGCGGCACCATTATCGAGCCAGGAGACCCGGTGCTCATGGCGGACAAGGTCCAGGAGATCATCCAGGACGTGGACCTGTACCAGCAGCTGTGCCTGGCGGCGCGGGGCCGTGTTGAAGCCGCCTACAACCTAGACAAGGTCAATGCTGCCTACAACCGTGTGTACCGTCAGGGCGGGGCAGGCAGGACCGGGAGAAAAGGAGCGCGCGCGTGAGCGGAGTCGGCGCCTGGGTCCGCTACGGGGACCCTCTGGGGCGTGAGGAGGTGGACTTCGCTGCCCGGCACTACCGGGTGGCCATTCTCCAGCCCTGGGAGACGCAGGCGGCTGAGCGTCTCAAGCAGGAGCGGCCGGACATGACCGTGCTGGCCTACCGGTGCCTGTCCTCGGCCCGGGACTTCGAGCCGCCGCAGCGCTGCGCCTCCGGCCTCACCTTCGACGAGCTGCGCCAGCGCGACTGGCTCGCCCGGCGCCGTGACGGCAGCCTGGTGGAGTGGTCGAGCTATCCCGGCCACTTCCAGGCGCGGGTGTGGGACCCGGGCTATCGGGTGCGCTGGGTGGAGCAGGTCTGTGAGGACATCGCGGACACCGCCTTTGACGGCGTGATGTCTGACAATGACGTCTTTGAGGACTACTACGACCTGGACCTGCCCCTGGAGGGGGTCGAGGACGCCGCCAGCCTGCGCAGGGTCCTGGACGGCTTCGTGGAGCAGGTCGGCTGGGGTCTGGCGGGAGTCGGCAAGATCCTGGTTCCCAACATTGCCGAGGCGCGGCGCGAGCCCGGCCGCTGGGAGTACCACGCCTCCTGGGGCGGGGGCTTTGACGAGTGCTGGCTCGGCTGGGGGGAGGCGACGCTCTTTGACGAGCCCACCTCGTTGGCCCAGGTCCACGAGCTCGACGGTCCCGGGCTGTCCGTGGTGCGCACGCCCGACGGGGGTGGTGGGGGCAGCCCGCACCCCCTGTACGGCCTGGCCGCCTTCTGGGTGTTTGGCGCGGGGGAGGGGGCCTACACGGCTACCGGGCACGACGACTACTCCCGCACGCCCTGGTTCCCGGCTCTCGACGCCGACCTGGGGGCGCCGCTGGAGGCGCCCCACCGCCAGGCAGGAGTGTGGGTGCGGGAGTTCGAGGGCGGGACCGCGGCCGTGGTCCTCGACCCGGACCGGGGGGGAGAGCTGGACCTGGCTCCCGGCATGGTGTGTCCTGGTCCCCAGGGCAGGCCCGATGGTGAGCTCCTGCCCCGGCGTGTGGCGCTGGCACCTCACCACGGGCTGCTGGCGCTGCGGCCCTGAGGAGAGGAGCGGGTGCGCACGTGGTCCGCTGTGCGGAAGGTCGGTCTGGTCTGAGGGGCGCACCGTCCAAGGACGGCGTACCGGGAGCAGACCGGTGGTCAGGTGCCGCGCGTTGGCCGGGTTGGGCAGGAGGTAGTCGGTCTCTTCGGGGGACTGGTACTCGGCCAGAGACGATGCGGTCCAGTCGCCACGAAACGCCGTGAGCGACAGTAGTTTGTACCTAGGACTGAGGTCACACTAAAGTAGAACCTGCTTGTGCGTAGCGGTGGGCCGTGAGCTGGGTGGTGGCCACGGCTGGAGGCTGCGGCTGCCGTAGGCAGCCGCATATACCCGTAACCGACCACGGACAACCACAGAAACGACAACACGCCGGGAAGAGAGGCAAGGATGCCCAAGTACGTGTACCGCTTCAGCGAGGGGGACAAGGACCAGAAAGACCTCCTGGGCGGCAAGGGGGCCAACCTGGCTGAGATGACCCGCCTGGGCCTGCCTGTCCCTCCGGGCTTTACCATCACCACGGACGCCTGCCGCGCCTACCTGGCTGACGGTGAGGTCCCTGACGAGCTGGCGGTCCAGGTCACCACCGCGCTGCGCGAGGTGGAGGAGGAGCTCGGCCGCGGGCTGGGGGCCCAGCAGGACCCCCTGCTGGTCTCGGTGCGCTCCGGGGCAAAGTTCTCCATGCCCGGCATGATGGAGACCGTCCTCAACATCGGCCTCAACGACTCCTCCGTGGAGGGACTGGCTGCCGTCAGCGGGGACAGGCGCTTCGCCTGGGACTCCTACCGACGTCTCATCCAGATGTTCGGCAAGACCGTCCTGGACATCGACGGCGACCACTTCTCCGACGCTCTGGAGGCCAAGAAGGAGGCCAGGGGCGTCAGCCTCGACTACGAGCTGGGGGTGGAGGCGCTGACCGAGCTGGTGGAGGAGTACAAGACGATCGTGCGTGAGCACGCGGGTATCGACTTCCCCCAGGACCCGCGCGCCCAGCTCGACATGGCCACCGAGGCTGTCTTCCGGTCCTGGAACACCGAGCGCGCCCACATCTACCGTCGCCGGGAGAAGATTCCCCACGACCTGGGCACGGCTGTCAACGTGTGCACCATGGTCTTCGGCAACATGGGCCAGACCTCAGGGACCGGGGTGTGCTTCACTCGCGACCCCTCCACCGGGCGCTCAGGCGTCTACGGGGACTACCTGGTCAACGCCCAGGGTGAGGACGTCGTCGCGGGTATCCGCAACACCTTGTCCCTGGCTGACCTGGAGCACCTGGACAAGGCCTCCTACGACGAGCTGCGCTCGGCGATGCGCAAGCTGGAGACCCACTACCGCGACCTGTGCGACATCGAGTTCACCATTGAGCGCGGCCGCCTGTGGCTCCTGCAGACCCGGGTGGGCAAGCGCACCGCTGCCGCGGCCTTCCGCGTAGCCACCCAGCTGGTGGACGAGAAGCTCATCACTATGGACGAGGCCCTGACCCGTGTCACCGGCGACCAGCTCACCCAGCTGATGTTCCCTCAGTTCAACGGTGAGACCGACCGGGACCTGCTCACCCGGGCCATGCCCGCCTCCCCGGGGGCGGCTGTGGGCTACGTCGTCTTCGACAACGAGGAGGCGGTGGCCCGCGCCGAGGCGGGAGAGTCCGTCATCCTCGTGCGCCGGGAGACCAACCCGGACGACCTGCCCGGCATGGTGGCCGCCTCCGGTGTGCTGACTGCCAGGGGTGGCAAGACCTCCCACGCCGCCGTCGTGGCCCGCGGTATGGGCAAGACCTGCGTGTGTGGTGCTGAGGCCCTGGAGGTGGACGCCGAGGCCAAGACGCTGCGAGTAGCTGGCCGTGAGGAGGTCCTCACCGGCAAGGACGTCATCGCCATCGACGGGACCACCGGTGAGGTGTTCCTCGGGGAGGTCGCGGTGGTGGACTCCCCGGTCATGACCTACCTGCGCCGTGGCCTGGAGGAGGCGCTGGAGGCGGCTGGCGGCGTGGACACCCGTGAGCTGGTTACCAGCGTGCACCGGCTCATGCGCCACGCGGACAAGGTCCGCCGCCTGGAGGTGAGAGCAAACGCGGACACCCCCGACGACGCCCGTCACGCCATCCACCGTGGCGCCCAGGGGGTGGGGCTGTGCCGTACCGAGCACATGTTCCTGGGGGAGCGCAAGCGCTACGTGCAGAACCTCATCCTGGCCGGGAACCAGGATGAGCGCGAGCGTGCCCTGGCGGCGCTCCTGCCGCTGCAGAAGGGCGACTTCGTGCAGATGCTGGAGACCATGGACGGGCGCCCCATGACGGTGCGTCTCATTGACCCGCCGCTGCACGAGTTCCTCCCTGACCTCACCGAGCTGAGCGTCAAGGTCGCCCTGGAGCGCGAGCGCGGCACCCTGGACCCTGCTGAAGAGGAGCTGCTGGCGGTGGTGCGCCGCTACCACGAGGCTAACCCGATGCTGGGGCTGCGCGGCGTGCGACTCCTGCTGACCATGCCCGGGCTGATCGAGCTGCAGGTGCGGGCCGTGGCTGAGGCGGCGGTCGAGCGGCTTCGGGAGGGGGGTAGCCCGCTCCCGGAGATCATGATCCCGCTGGTGGGCAGCGTCCGTGAGCTCCAGATCGCGCGGGAGCGCGCTGAGGCCGTCCTGGCCGAGGTCTCCGCGGAGACCGGGTACGAGCTGGCCTTCCCGGTAGGCTGCATGATCGAGCTGCCGCGGGCGGCGGTGAGCGCGGACACGATCGCGGAGGAGGCGGACTTCTTCTCATTCGGCACTAACGACCTGACCCAGACCACCTGGGGATTCTCCCGAGACGACGTGGAGAGCACCTTCTTCAAGGAGTACCTGGAGGAGGGGGTCTTTGGCGTCTCCCCCTTCGAGACCGTTGACGAGCGCGGGGTGGGCCACCTGGTGGAGCTCGGGGCGCAGCGGGGACGCTCCGCCAGGCCCGGGCTCAAGCTGGGCGTGTGCGGTGAGCACGGGGGCGACCCGGAGTCCATCGGCTTCTTCCACCGTGTGGGCCTGGACTACGTGTCCTGCTCGCCCTTCCGGGTGCCGGTGGCGCGTCTGGAGGCGGGACGCGCGGCGGTGCTCTCGTCGGCAGGGGAGTAGGCGCCGGGCGGTGCGTGCCTGGGGCGCACGCCTCAGCCCAGTGCTGCGCTGGTCATGACATGATCATGCCATGACCAGCGCAGCGTCTTCCGCGGCGTCCTCTGCCGTGTCCCCAGCCTCGGTGCCGTTTCCCGGCCCTGGCGCGGGCAGGGGCGCTCAACGCCTGGTCTCCCCCGCCGACCTGCGTGCGCGCGCTCGGGAGCCGGGCGCGCAGGGGTCGTCTCCCCAGACCCTGGCTGCCCTGGCCCGGGCCCTGTGCCAGCAGGTGGAGTCGGTCGTGGTCGGCAAGGCCCAGGCCGTGCAGACCACTGTGGCCACCCTCCTGGCTGGTGGACACCTTCTTATCGAGGACGTCCCGGGAGTGGGAAAGACCACCCTGGCCTTGGCGCTGGCTCGCTGCCTGGACCTGAGCGTGTCTCGTATCCAGTTCACCGCGGACCTGCTGCCTGCTGACATCACCGGAGTCAGCGTCTACGACCAGTCCACCAGGGACTTCCGCTTCCACCCCGGGCCGGTCTTTGCCAACATTGTCGTCGCCGACGAGGTCAACCGCGCGACCCCGCGGACCCAGTCCGCCCTCCTGGAGGCCATGGGGGAGGACCAGGTGAGCGTGGAGGGCCGGAGCCTGGCGCTACCCGATCCCTTCATGGTCGTCGCTACCCAGAACCCCCTGGACATGGAGGGAACCTATCGGCTTCCAGAGGCCCAGCGCGACCGCTTCATGACCCGTATCTCCATGGGCTACCCGGACGTAGCGGCGGAGACCGCTATGCACACCGACCGCGCTGGCGCGGACCCGCTGGAGGCGCTGAGGCCACTGGCCTGTGCCGAGGACGTGCGCCGGGCGCGCAGCGCTGTCGCCCGCCTGCACCTGGCCGAGCCGGTCGCGGCCTACATCGTGGCCCTGGTCGCGGCGACCCGTCACGACCGAGCCCTGGCCCTGGGGGCCAGCCCGAGGGCGGGCCTGCAGCTGGCTGGCCTGGCCCGTGCCCGGGCGGCCGCAGCCGGGCGGGACTTCGTCTCTCCTGACGACGTCGCCCAGGTCGCTGACGCGGTCCTGACCCATCGTCTGGTGCCTGCCGACCGGTTTGCCTCAGCGGCCCAGGCGCACCAGGCAGCCGGTGAGGTCCTGGCACAGATCGTGTCGCGCACACCGGTCCCGGGCTCGTGACGGGTCCCGGTCCGGGCTTTGCCCTGCTCACGGGTGCCCGGCAGGCGGGCGGGCGGAAGGTGCAGGAGGTGTAGCCCGGTGAGTACTGCTGCGGTGCAGCGCCACCGTCTCCGGGCGCGATGGGGCGTCCCCTGGGCCGCCCCCACGCCTCAGGGCTGGGGGCTGGTAGCGGTAGGGGCTGTCCTAGCAGGTGCCTGGTGGCTGACGGGTCTTCGCCTGCTTGCCTGCGCCGCCCTGGTCCTGGCGGCACCGGTCCTGGTGTCCCTGTCCGTTGTGGGTGGCACGGCCCTGGTCAGTGCCGTGGCCCGCCCCCGGGTGCAGCTGGACCTGCCCGCCCTGCCCCAGGTGGGAGAACGGGTGCTGGTGGGCGTGCGCGTGGGGCTGCGGCTGCCCGTGGCCGTGCCCGCCTGGGTCCTGTGGAGGGTGGACGGCGTCTCTACACTGGCGCCTGTGGACCGCCGGGGCTGTGTGCTGGGGCTGGAGGCCGCTCGGCGCGGTCCTGCGGTCGTGGGCGTCTCGCGTCTTGTCCTGTGGGAGCCGCTGGGCCTGGCTCGTGGGAGCCTGCCGCTGGGCGTGTCAGCCACGCTCCTGGTGCTTCCCCGGCCGGTGGCCCTGGAGGAGGAGCTCGCCGTGGTGCCGGGGCCTGCACCGGGGGAGCAGCACGGCAGCGAGGGCGGGGAGCCGCCCGGCACCCTGCGCGACTACCGTCCTGGTGACATGCTGGCGCTTGTCCACTGGAAGCAGTCTGCCCGGGCCGACCGTCTCCTGGTCAGCGACCGGGAGCGCGAGTCCCGTCCCCGGGCACGTCTGGCCCTCCTGGCGGGACCCGGGGTCTGTGCCAGCCACGAGGACGCTGAGGTCGCCATATCCGTGGCGGCTGGGATCATCCAGGAGTGGTCCGCCCGGTACCGTGACCTGGGTCTGGCCGTGCTGGTCCTTCCCGCCGCAGCCGACGGGGCCGACGGGGCCGACGGGGGCAGTCTTGTGCAGTGGGAGGCGGAGGGGGCGTGCTCCGTCGTTCTCCTGAGAGTCCTGGCGCAGCTGGACCTGCACGGTGGCGATGTCGCCTCGCTGGCCCCGGCCGCGCTGCGGGAGCAGGGCGTCCAGGCCGGGCTCCGGGCAGGCCTCGCCGCCGACGTCGTCGTCCAGGCGGTTGCCTCTCCCGGGGCGCAGGAAGGCAGGCAGGGCTCTGCCGGTGGTGACCGCGGCAGCGGTGTCGGCTACTCGTTCCTGGACCCTTCCGTGCACGGGACCCTGGTTCTTGTCGGCGGCACGGCGGGCGGTGGGCAGGAGCCGGCGGCCTGCGGGGCTGTCGGCGAGGTCCCGCAGGGCTGGCAGGTGCTGCGTGTGCCCGCCGTCCAGGAGGGAGGCGGCAGGTGAGGTCCAGGCCGGGACGTGGCAGGGCAGGTGTGCAGCCCGTGCGCCCTGCGGCCCGGCTGCGCCCGCTCAGCCCTGCGACCCGTGTCCTGACCGAGCCTGCTCGCTGGCAGCCGCTCCTGGCGGCGCTCCTTGTCACCACACTGTGGTGGCTCGGGGCGCGTGCGGTCGAGCCGGTGCTGCTCCCGGGCGCCTGGCAGTACCAGGTCCTAGCCGTGACCGCCTCGGCCGTGGTGGTCCCGGGGGTGGCGCGCGGCCTTCGGCCCTCCCGCCCGGCCCTGGGACTGGTGGTGGGGCTGGTGTCGGCGGCCTGCGTGCTGACTGCCGTCCTAGGGTGGTCGCGTGCGGCAGTGTGGTGGCACGACCCGGTCGGGGCGGCGCGTCTGGCAGGTCAGGAGCTGGCCACAGGCGTACCACCCCTGGAGGTCTCTGCGACCCTGGGCTCGGGGCTCCTCATCGTCTGCCTGCTGCTGTCGTGGGCCTGTGCTCTCGTGTCAGCGGGTGGGGCCGACGTCGTCGGGCTGACCGGGCTGGTTCCAGCCGCTGCCCTCCTTGTGCCCGTGGTGGTCAGGGGCCAGGAGCCGCCACGGCTGTGCCTCGTGGGCGTGGCGCTGTGCCTGACCGCCCTGGTGGTCACCTCCGCCCCCGAGCGCTACTGGCCCTCACGCAGCCACGACCCGGGAGCCTCCCACGGCCCCAGCGCGGCACGGAGCAGGCTCTGCCTGGTCATGGGGGCGGTTGCCGTGGTCGTGTCCATCGCCCTGACGGGGGCGGTTCCCGTGGTGACGGAGCAGGTGTGGGCACCGGTGAGGGCACGGACGAGTGAGCCAGAGCTGGGGCTGACCCTGTCCCGGGACCTGCTTCGAGGCCCGGGGACCACGGTCCTGTCCTACACGGGTGACCTGGAGACGGGCACCAGCCTGAGACTGCCCCTCGCCGTTGTCGCCGACCTGGAGGGGACCTCCTGGCAGCCGGAGCGCAGCCCCGGCCCCACGCAGGTCTCCCGGCTCCAGGACTCCTCTGGAGAGGGAGCCCTGACAGCGGGAGGGGCCGTGGCTCGTTCCGGGCTGAGCGGCTCAGACCTGGACCACCTGGTCGGTACCGCGGGGGACGGCGCCGGTGCGGTCACGGCGCTACAGGTGCGCGTGCAGGACCTGCGCACCGACCACCTGCCTGTCCTCCAGTCCACGGCCCTGGTGGTCGGAGCCGGTGAGGACGTCAGCACCGGTGTGGAGGAGAGCCCCGAGGGGCAGGAGAGTGCGCCGTCCCCGTCTCCCACGGGTAGCGGGGCGGGCTTGGACCTCGACGCCGATCCTGACGTCGAGGCTGACTTGGAGGCTGATCTGGAGGCGTGGCGCTGGGTTGAGGGGACCTCCACGGCCACAGGCGTCGGTACCACCCTGGGGTCGGGGACGGCCTACACGCTTGTGGGCTGGAACGCCGTCGCTGACGCCTCTGGGCACCCGGCGGCGCAGGTGCCTGTCGCCTTCGCCGCGTCCTGGGACGTGCTGGAGCGCTACACCCGTCTCCCTGAGGACACCCCGGTCGCGGCCGCCCAGGCAGCGCGTGAGGCGGTGGCTCAGGCCGGTGCCGGTGAGGACGCCGCCTCCCGGGCGGCGGCGCTGGCATCCTGGCTGCGGGGGGAGGGCTTCGTCTACGACGAGTCGGCCCCCGGTGGCACAGACGGCACAGACGACGGTTCTGGCGGAGGTTCTGGCGGAGATAGCGGCGAGGGCGCTGAGGGGGGCTCAGCCATGGAAACCGTGGCGACCTTCCTCCAGGAGCGTCGTGGCTACTGCGTCCACTATGCCTCCGCCTTCACCGTCATGGCCCGGTCGCTGGGCCTGCCCACACGCATCGCCGTGGGCTACGCCTCTGCTGCTGCGGGACCGGGCCGGTGGACGCAGGTCAGGGGCGACCAGCTCCACGCCTGGCCCGAGGTGTGGGTGGAGGAGGAGGGGTGGGTCGCCTTCGAGCCCACGCCCGGTGGGTCGGGCGTGGAGGCGGACCAGCAGGGCCAGGACGCCGTGTCCGCGCCTCCCACGTCCTCCCCGGCCGAGCCCACCCCGGGCCAGCCCGCCTCCCAGCCGGGGACGCCCTCGGCTGCCGAGGCCCAGGGCGCCTCCGCGCCGCAGGCGGGGGTGCGCGCGTCGGCTACGTCGGCGTCGCGCTGGAGCGCCGTGGTGGTGCTCGCGGTGCTTCTTGCCTGCCTCCTGGCTCCGGGGCTGCTACGTGCGGTAGCCGGGCGCCGACGTCGTCGGCGGGTGAGCTCAGGCCGGGACCCTGCGGCAGCGGCCTGGGAGGAGCTGGTGGCGCTAGGAACCGACCTGCGGCTCCTGAGCCGGGCGCCGGTGGGCAGGGCGCGCACGCAGGAGGCCGTGGCTGAGCGGCTCGTGGCGGCCCTATCCTCCCCTACCCGGCAGCCGCAGGGTGCGGACCCGGACACCGGGGACCTGCTCAGGCGGGCGCGGGAGGCGGTCCCCCGACTGGCTGCCGGGGCTGTCGCGGAGCGTTACGGCCCCCCGACCCGGCAGGAGGCTGAGCCTGCTCACGAGGCTCTTGGGAGGCGGGAGGCCGACGAGGGGCTCAGCACCGCCAGTGCCGGGCTGCGCAGTGCTGCGGGGAGGTGGCGTCGGCTCCTGGCCGTGGTGCTGCCTGCAAGCCTCCTGCCGCACCCTGACCTGCCACGGTCAGTGTTACAGTCAGATCGCCGTCGTGGTGCTGCGTCACCGGGTCGCCGGGACGGCGACACAGACAGGCGGGCGGCGCCCACCCGAGAATCCCCGGAACATGTCCACGGGCGTGAGAGGATGGAATAACGCCCCGGACACGGTCCTCCGTCTCGCGCGAGAGGATTCTTTGCCGGGACCCAGGTCATCTGGGGCGTGCCAGGTGCCTTCCGCATGACGGAGGGCCGGGCACGACGACGAGGAAAGGCAGACCTTCTATGGCCATGTACGAGCTCGATGGCAACCACCTCCTCCCGGTACGGCTCGGCCGCCCCACGGATGCTGAGACCCGGGCTCGCGGCCTTGCCGCCATCCAGCGCCAGGTTGTCGACGTGCTGCGTCGACCCTTGTTTCCCCTGGGGTGGAGCGAGGTGGACCACGGGCAGAGCCTGACCGCCCTGGACGCGACCGGTCAGGTGGTCCTGGTAGAGGTCCTCAGCGCGGTTGACGCCGCGGGCCTGATGTCGGCGATGTCCCGTCTGACGGCAGCCGCGGCCGCCGGGCGGCGTGAGCTGGCCAGCCGCTACGCCGGCGGGCTGGCGGCCTTCCGGGAGGACTGGAACGAGTTCCGCGAGGCCATGCCCTCCCAGGTAGAGTCCGGCCCGCGCCTGACGCTGCTGGCGGCGTCCCTGGCGCCTGACGTCCGCTCCAGCATGTCGGTGCTGATGGGCTCGGGGGTCGAGCTCTACGAGGTTGACACCCGGGTCGTAGACGAGTCCCGGGTGGTCGTGGTCATTGAGCAGGTCCGGATGAGCGACCTGAGCGGTGGCGGCCCGCTGCTGGTGGCTCGTCCTCAGCGCCCTGGCCTGACCGGTCCCGGTACCAGGGCTGCGCAGGCGCAGCAGGCCAGGCCCCAGCCGGTCACGGGCTCCATCGAGGTCGTCGCCCCGCGGCAGCCCGCTGATCCTGGCCAGGGGTCGGCCCCGCCAGCAGACTACTTCCGCGCGGAGGCTGTGGCTGAGGAGCAGACAGCCGGGACGCAGACAGGTACAGCAGGTGCAGCGGACTCCACGCCGGTAGCGGGCACGGCTGGTGTGCGCGACGGCGCCCAGGGGCTCCAGGAGGAGGCCGAGGAGCCTGCCTCCCGCGCCCGCGGCCACCGCTTGCGGGACACGGTGGCGGGGACCCGTACGCCGGGCTCCTCCGGGTGGGATGGTGCTGCCGTCGGCCAGCACGCGGCAGCACCGGGGGCCTCCCGGCACGCAGGTGACGGTGAGGAGCAGGCACCGGTGCAGCCGTTGACGCCGCCCTCGGTCTCCACCCCGCCCCAGGACGACACCGAGGCGGCGCACCTGGCTCAGGCCTGGCCCGTCAGCCCGCCGGGCCGTGCGGCGGCCCAGGCCGAGGCGGAGGCGGTCACTCGCCCTACCCCGGAGGTGGCGGCACAGGATGCCGCAGACCTGGCGGCGATCGCGCGTCACCTGGAGGGTCCCACGCGTATCATCTGGCAGGGGCTGCGTCGGGGCATTTACCACGAGGCTGTCCTGTCTGCCGGAGGCATCATCACCCTGGTGGACGGTCGTACCTTCTCTGACCCCACCTCTGCCGCCAATGCCGCCCAGGGCGTGGACGACGCCGACGGGTGGCGCGTGTGGAGGCTGGGCGTGCGTGGCCGTCAGCTCGGGGACCTGCGTGAGGACCTGCGCCGGTCGCCGTCGTGACGTGGTTCCGGCACGCCCTTGGCAGGGCTCCCGTCGGTCACCGTAGCCTGCACGCGAGGTCTGCCGCATCCTCGCAGGACGCTCACAGAACGACTGACGTGCCAGTACTTTACGAGGACTCGGTGTCCTGTGAGGACCAGGTTGCTCTCAATGGTTCGGGTGCGCAGTGTGCAGGGCGTACGACATAAGCCAGCGTCCCAGCGTGGAGAAGACCCGCTCACGCACGGGCGGCTCGGAGAGGGTGAGGTCGTGGACACCGCCCGCAAAACGGGTGATGGTTACCAGGTTGCCCAGTCTTACAGAGTTTCGGGCGGCGGCCTGGGCGTCGATGATGGTGTCGGCGTGACGTGCCTGCGGCGTCCAGCCCAGGCTCACCCGGCTACGGGCCGAGGCCATCAACAGCACGGGGCAGTCGATGTCCAGGCCCTGGGCCACGCGGGCCTGGCCGTCCAGGACCGCCAGGAGCCAGCCGGGTCGTACCGGTGCCCAGGGACGCAGGACCCAGGCGGGGTTGAGGTCCCAGCCGGTGGCGTAGGGGTCCTGCGCCCAGGAGGGGTCCGGCAGCGCCCCGTCGCGTTCGTCGTTCCAGCCGTCGGCCACGTAGAACACATCAGAGGGGCTGATGGTGCCGGTGGGCAGCTCCATGCGTGGGCTCACACGTGCCAGGGTGCGTATCACCGGCCGACCCAGGGTGCGGGTGGGATGCCCGCCCCACGTCTCCAGCCAGGGGGAGGTGAGCGCTAGGCCGGACAGGACGCCGGGGTGACGGTGCGCCCACAGGGCGGCAGTCAGGCCTCCGGTGGAGTGGCCGTTGAGGACCACAGGGGTGCTCTGGACAGCGCGGTCCCAGTGGTCCTGCTCCGGCGGCTGGCCGGGGCGGCAGCCCGGCCGTCACGGCCTCCGCCCCGCCCGGCCCGGGGCGTAGGTCGTGCCCGGAGCGGATGATCTTGAGGGCCAGCCCCAGCTCCTCGTCGTAGTCGAGCAGGGAGGTGCACCACCCGTGCATCTGCCCTCGCGCCAGGAGCGGCCGTAGCGGCGCAGGTCCAGGGCGTAGAAGGCCCCGCCCAGGGCAGAGACCTCCCGGGCCAGGTGGGTCTGGAAGAAGTAGTCGTTCCAGCCGTGGAGGTAGAGGTAGGCGAAGACGGGGGCTGTGGGGGTGCCGGGCAGGGCGTGCGGGTCCTCGGCGGGGACGTGCCGCACCAGGGTGGCCACCGCGCCGTCGTCCTCGGTGTCCGGTGCCAGCTCCAGGGTGCGGGCCTGGAAGCCGGGACCCAGGATGTCGCGTGCCCAGGTGCCTGCGGGGGCGCCGGTACCTGCTGGGTTGGCGCCGCTGATGCCGACACCTGCCGGGCTGCTGCCAGTGCCTGCGGTGCTGTCAGTGGCTGGCACTGTGCTGTCCGTCCTGGACGCCTGCGGCGAGGGCGTTCTCGAGGGTGACCTCGGGGATGGAGGCGTCCTCCAGCCACTTCTGGAGCTGTCTGCTGTGCTCGGTGCTGGTCAGGACCGAGGCGGTGTCGATGGTGTGGTCGGCGCTCATCCACTCGTGGCCGGTGGCGTAGTCCTCCCCTGAGAGGTCCACCGCACCCACCTCCTCCGTCATGACGGGAGAGGCCAGGGAGATCGCCACACCCGTTGCCTGCGTGACCGGGTGCGGGATGGAGGACAGCCCGGTGCTGAGCCCGCCGAGGCTCGCCGCGACCACGTCCTCCTCGACCTGGGCGGCCGACACCGCAGCCTGGGTGCGGGTATCAATAGCGGACTGGCTGATAAAAAGGTAGATGTAGGCCACTGGCTGTCCTCTGCTCGTCGCTCCACTTATTCCTAGTCCCACTTAGCCCTGGGATCGTCCTCCTCAACCTCGTCGGGCTGGCCGTCAAAGGCCTCCTCCAGCGTGAGCTCCAGGTTGGACCAGGCAGAGCGCATGGTGTTGACGATCTCGAAGAGGATCTCCTCGTAGTCGGTCGCCCGGGGAGACGTCCACGAGTCCGACAGGTCTTGGCTGAGCGTGACTGCCTTGGTGGAGTCGTTCTCCAGGTCCAGCGTGAGGCGTGCGGTCCTGGTGCGCTCCAGCACTTTCCCGATCGCTGTCTTCTGCCTGTTCTCTGCCAAGGCTCTTGCTCCGCTAGTTCCGTGGTGGCGTGCCACCACCACGTTATTGAGCCGTGACAAATGTGTCAATGTCGTCTAGCGCAACACTTTTCTCACATGGGAGAGAAATGTGCTCCTGCGACGGGGTGCCGAGCCGTGGCAGAGGCGGGTCCGCCTCCTGCTCCTCTGGTTAGGCCTCCGGGTCCTCCAGGAACTCCCGCAGGATCGCCTCCATCTGGTCGGTCTCGATGAGGAACCCGTCGTGGCCGTGGACGGAGGCCACGGTGCGCCTTCTGGCGTCCGGTACGCCGTCAGCCAGCTCCTGGGCCTGGGCGGGCAGGAACAGGCGGTCAGAGTCCACGTCCACCACCAGGGTGCGGGCGGTGACCCGCCCCAGGGCGGCCTGGATCCCCCCGCGCCCGGTCCCGACGTCGTGGACCATCATGGAGTGGGTGACAATAAGATAGGTGTTAGCGTCAAAACGGGCCAACAGTTTGCCCGCGTGGTAGTCCAGGTAGGACTCCACCTGGTAGCGGCCGCCCACTGCCGGGTCCTCCTCCCCCTGGTGCGCCCGGCCGAAGCGCTGGTCCAGCTCGGCGGCCGAGCGGTAGGTGGTGTGGGCCAGCGCCCGCGCCAGCGCCAGGCCCCGCACGGGCCCCACCGGGTGGGAGTAGTAGTCGCCATCAAGGAAGTAGGGGTCCCCCACGATCGCCAGCTCCTGGAGGTGGCACCAGGCCAGCTGGTCGGCGGTGGTGGAGGCCCCGGTGGCTACCAGTGCCAGGTTGCGTACCCGGTGCGGGTGACTCACGGCCCACTCGAGGGCTCGGTGCCCTCCCAGGGAGGCGCCGACCACCAGGTGGAAGGCCTCGATCCCCAGCGCGTCAGCCAGGCGGGTCTCGGCCTCCACGGCGTCGCGGGTGGTCAGCCAGGGGAAGCGTGACCCCCACGGGCGGCCGTCCGGCGCGAGGGAGGACGGCCCGGTCGAGCCCTGGCACCCGCCCAGGATGTTGGCGGCCACGACGAAGTACCTCTGCGTGTCGATGGCCCTGCCCGGGCCGACGACGCCGGGCCACCACCCGGGGGTGGGGTGCCCGGGTCCTGCCTCACCGGTGACGTGGGAGTCCCCGGTCAGAGCGTGCAGCACCAGGACGGCGTTGTCGCGCTGCTCGGACAGGCGCCCCCAGGTCTCGAAGGCCAGCGTGGTGTCCGGTAGGACCTCGCCGGACTCCAGGGGCATGTCCCCGATCTCCAGGAAGCGTCGGCGTCCCGGGTCGTTGCCGGGCCTCCACGCCCCGGTGGGGGAGCCTGCCTCGCGGTCCACCAGCTTGGAGGAGGCTGTGCCCACGCCGTAGGCGGGAGCCTCCTCGGTGTCGCTGATGAGCGTGGGGGAGGGGCGGGGCGCCTGGTCCGTGCCCGGGTCATGCGTGCCCGGGAGGCTCACGGCTGGCCTCCTGAGGCGGCAGCCAGGCCGCGCTCCAGGTCCGCCAGGATGTCGTCGATGTGCTCGATACCGACACTCAGGCGCACCGTGCCGGCACCGATCCCCGAGGCGGCCAGCCCCGCGTCGTCTAGCTGGGAGTGGGTGGTGGTGGCCGGGTGGACCGCCAGGGAGCGCACGTCACCGATGTTGGCCAGGTTGGAGAACAGCCGCAGGGCGTCGATAAAGGCGGCCCCGGCCTGTCGGCCCCCCGGCAGGTCGAAGGCCAAGACCGCTCCCGCGCCCCGCGGACAGTACTTGCGGTGCAGGTGGTAGTAGGGGCTGGAGGCCAGGCCCGAGTAGCGCACGTCGGCGACGTCGTCGCGCGCCTCCAGCCAGGTGGCCACAGCCAGGGCGTTGTCCACGTGGCGCTCCATGCGCAGGGAGAGGGTCTCGATGCCCTGGGCGATGAGGAAGGCCGAGTGCGGGGCCAGGGGGAAGCCCAGGTCCCGCTGCCCCTGGGTGCGGGCCTTGAGGACAAAGGCCAGGTTGGCTCCCAGGGGGCTGCCCACGCCTAGGTCCCGGGCGTAGACCAGGCCGTGGTAGGACTCGTCGGGCGTGTTGAACCCGGGGAAGCGCTGCGGCGCAGCCGCGAAGTCAAAGTTCCCCGAGTCCACGATGACTCCGGCTACCGACGAGCCGTGCCCTCCCAGAAACTTGGTGGCTGAGGCCACGACGATGTCGGCGCCCCACTCGATGGGGCGGGTCAGGAACGGCGAGGCCACCGTGTTGTCCACGACCAGAGGGATGCCCTGGGCGTGGGCCGCTGCGGCCACCGGTTCGATGTCGAGGATGTCACCGCGGGGGTTGGGGATCGTCTCCCGAAGAAGGCGATGGTGCGCTTGTCGGCCTGGGAGGACCACGCCTGGGGTCGGCAGGGTCGTCCACGAAGCGTGTCTCGATGCCGAGCCGGGGCAGGGAGTGGGCCAGCAGGTTGGTGGTGCCCCGTACAGGGAGGGGGAGGCCACGATATTGCTGCCCGCGCCTCCCAGGGTCAGGAAGGTCAGGGTTTGGGCTGCCTGCCCGGAGGCGGTCAGCAGCGCTCCTGCGCCCCCCTCCAGGGCGGCGATGCGGTTCTCGACGATCTCGTTGGTCGGGTTGTTCAGCCGGGTGTAGATAGGGCCCAGGTCGGTCAGCGCAAAGCGCGCGGCGGCCTGCTCGGCGGAGTCGAAGACGTAGGAGGTGGTCTGGTAGATGGGGATGGCCCGGGAGCGGGTGCTGTCCGACCTGGGGTCGTGGCCTGCCTGGACCTGCTTGGTCTCGAACCGCCACCCGTGCGGGCTGCCGGGGCTGGGGGGCTCAGCAGTGGTGGGGCTGGTCTGGGTGGACGTCGGTTCTGGCATAGGGGTGCTCCTTGGAGGCGGCGGTGACCGGGGGAGCGCTGGAACGACCTGGACCTTGTGCACCTGCGGCCCGTGGACCTCGGTCGTCCTCAGGCTGCCGTCCTCCGACCGCCTCAGGCCGGGGCGGACCGGGCGCGAGCCAACTGCCTGACCGGTTCCTGACGCTGGCGGTGCGTGGTGCGGGAAGGTGTCCTGCGTCCTCTGCTGTCACCAGGGTGGGCAGGGGCGGGGTGACGCGTACGGGCTGGCGTACGCGTCAGCGGCGCATTCGACGGGTGCTGTCCCCCGCCTGGAGCCGGGTCCCGGTCTGGTGCTGGGTGCAGGACATGGTGCGCACTCTACCGGTCCGTGAGGTGCGGCGCGAGTGTGAGGCTGCGGGGTCCGCAGCGTCCGGGAGGGGGATCGGCCGGGCGTCGGCCACGCTGGCGTCGTCGACAACGGCCGACGGCGCCCGGGAGGGGGCGGAGTGGCCCGGAGTAGCCCGGAGTGGCGCGGAGTAACCGGAGTCCCCGGAGTACCCGGAGTAACTCGGTGAGGACTGCGTCCGGGGTGGTCGGTGCGTAGCGCCGGGCGGCGGCTCAGGAGGGGACGGCACCCCTTCTCGCGCCCTGCGCCGCCCTTCACCCACCCTTAGTGAGAGAGATATCACAAAAGCCGCTCGTCGGTCTCAGCGCTGTCGATCCGCGTCATAGCGGGGAATGCCTGAAATGACAGAGGTGTAAGTTGTTGATGTGAATGATGTGGGCAGTGTTTCCAGAATGAACGCGAGCGACTAATGTGGCGATACCAAGACCCGCAGTGACCCGCAGCGCGGGCGGACCAGCACCCTGCTGACCCGTGACAACTGCCTGACGACGGAGACCTTCGTGAGCCTGAAGTACCAGAACCGATGGGGGCGCGGCCTGGCGGCTGCCGCCGCCTTGGCGCTGGCGTGCACCCTGACGCCCGCCTCGTACGCCGACCCCGTGGACCAGGAGGACATTGACGACGCCAGGGCCGCTGAGACGACGACGTCAGCATCTATCGAGGACCTGGAGGAGGCCCTCGTCGAGCTGAGCGCCAACCTGGAGGCGGCCCAGGTCAATGCCCAGGCTGCCAACGAGGACTACCTTGTGGCGGTGGACGAGCTGGCTACGGCCACCTCACAGGCGCAGCAGGCGCAGGAGGACGCCGAGGCTGCTGTGCAGGAGACTGAGGAGGCGCGCTCCGAGCTCGGGTCCGTCGTCGTGCAGACCTACCAGGAGGGCGGCACCGCTCTGACAGCCCTGACGCCCTACCTGACCAGCGAGTCGCTGTCTGACCTCGCTGACGCCGGTGCGGCGTTGACGCGCGTGGGGGAGACCACCGACGCCAAGGTCCAGGAGGTCGAGGCGAACCAGGCTGTGGCCGAGTCCAAGAAGGACCTTGCTGACAGCAGGCTCACTACCAAGGAGACTGCGGCCCAGAACGCGCAGGAGGCCAAGACGACGGCCGATGCCGCTGCCACGGCCGCCCAGACCGCGGTCACACAGGCCCAGGACCAGCGTGCTGTCCTCATTGAGCAGCTGGCCACCCAGCGCAGCACTACCGTTGAGCTGGAGACGCAGTACCAGGACCAGCTGGAGGAGCAGCGCAGGCAGAGCGAGGAAGAGGCGGCCAGGGAAGCCCTTGGTGTGACCCAGGAGGAGGCCCAGCCCTCTGAGGAGGGCGAGGGCTCCGAGGGGCAGGCTGCTGATGAGGCCTCTGAGCCGCCAGTGCAGGAGTCTGCGCAGCCGCAGCCTGAGGACGAGATGGCGGCCGAGGATGGCGAGGCTGCTCAGGAGGCGCCTGCTGAGGAGCCTGCGCCGGCCCAGGAGGCGCCTGCTGAGGACCCTGCGCCGGCCCAGGAGGAGTCGGCTGAGGAGCCTGCGCCCGCCCAGGAGGAGCCTGCCCAGGAGGAGTCGGCTGAGGAGCCTGCGCCCGCCCAGGAGGAGCCTGCCCAGGAGGAGTCGGCTGAGGAGTCCGCGCCGGCCCAGGAGGCGCCGGCCCAGGAGCCTGCGCCTGCCCAGGAGCCTGCGCCCGCCCAGGAGGCGCCCGCTGCACCTGCAACATCCTCAGGCTCCGGTGCGACCACTGCGATTGCCGCTGCCAGGAGCTACATCGGGACCCCGTACGTGTGGGGCGGGGAGTCGCGCTCGGGTCTGGACTGCTCGGGACTGACCATGATGTCCTACCGCGAGGCTGGCGTATACCTCACCCACTCCTCTCGGGTCCAGTACGGCCAGGGAGCGCAGGTGCCCCTGTCCGGCGCCCAGCCGGGGGACCTGGTGTTCTGGTCCTCCAATGGGACCCAGTCGGGCATCTACCACGTCGCCATCTACCTCGGTGACGGCATGATGATCGAGGCGCCGACCTTCGGGTACACGGTGCGGATCACCGCGATGCGCTATTCCGGGGCTATGCCCTACGCCGTCCGGCCCTGACGGCATACGCGGCCTGCGTGGCAAGCT
Organism: Actinomyces lilanjuaniae; assembly: GCF_003606385.1. Classification (NCBI taxonomy): domain Bacteria; kingdom Bacillati; phylum Actinomycetota; class Actinomycetes; order Actinomycetales; family Actinomycetaceae; genus Actinomyces; species Actinomyces lilanjuaniae. The sequence goes on from NZ_CP032514.1 coordinate 586,115, forward strand.
TGCGCAACAAGTACAAGTACAAAGCGCAACGAAAACGTCAGAGGACAACACTCCACCGCGTTGTCCTCTGACGTTTTCGTTGTCTGGATTGCCTGGCTCGCGGCCTTGCTGCCGAGGTGGAGCGCAGAGGCGGAGCCAGGTCCCCCGTCAGCTCTCGCGCGCGACTCGCTCGGCCTCGCGCTGGTAGGAGACGCGGATCTCCTCCTCCGCCTCCTCGCGCCCGACCCAGTGGGCTCCCTCCACCGACTTGCCTGGCTCCAGGTCCTTGTAGACCTCGAAGAAGTGCTGGATCTCCAGGCGGTGGAACTCGCTGACGTCCTCGATGTCTGTGCGCCAGGATGCGCGCTGGTCCGCGCTGGGTACGCACAGGACCTTGTCGTCCCCGCCTTTCTCGTCGCGCATGCGGAACATTCCCAGTGCCCGGCAGCGGATGACGCAGCCAGGGAAGGTGGGCTCCTCCAGGAGCACCAGCGCGTCCAGGGGGTCGCCGTCCTCTCCGAGCGTGTCGTCAATGAAGCCGTAGTCGTCGGGATAGCGCGTCGAGGTGAAGAGCATCCGGTCCAGCCTGATCCGGCCGGTCTCGTGGTCGATCTCGTACTTGTTGCGGTTTCCCTTGGGGATCTCGATGGTGACGTCGAACTCCACGGGAGCCTCCTTTGCGTGTCTTCCAGCCCGAAAAGTGCCCTAGGCACGACGTCGGGGTGCGGTCCCGTCCCGGCTGGTGGGGTCTCAACGGCACTAGTGTGGCCCACAGTCGGCCCTGGCGACAGCAGCCACAGGCCTCATCTTCGGCTGTCCTGGGCTGTCATGAGCCGTCCTTGGCGGTCGCCGCTGGCCGGTCTCTCCGGGAGCCGTCTGCTCTCCCGGTCATCGCGTCCGGTAGCCTGGCTGGTGCCTGGTTGTGGGACCGGCCCTGGTTGAGCCGCTGGCAGGTAGTTGCCTGACAGCGGCGGGTGCGCTCCTGCCGTGGCTCGACGGCACCTGAGGATGAACGGAGAACACATGCGCAAGGCCCAGATCGCTGCTCTGACGGCGGCGACTCTCCTTGTTGCCGGTGGTTACTACGGGCTGGCCGACGCCCTCGACCTGGTGCCTGGCCCCGTCACCGCCGCGGCCGAGGACATCACCCCCAGCCCTTCCCCCAAGTGGCCTCGCCGCAGGCCACGGTGTCCCAACCCTCCCCCTGCCCGAGGACGTGCCTGTCCCGCAGGCAGCCGCCCTGGACCTCCTGGTCCGGGCACTTGAGGAGGACGAGGCGCTGGAGGAGGCCAGTGTCAGCGCCTCCGTCATCGACGTCGTCACCGGTGAGGAGATCCTCGACCACCGTGCTGGTACTGCCCTGACGCCTGCGTCCTCCAACAAGCTGCTCACCGCGTGGGCCGCCCTGTCCCTCCTGGGGCCGGAGCACGCCCTGGAGACCTCGACGGTCCTTGACGGTGAGACCTTGACTCTTGTGGGTGGGGGGGATGTCCTGCTCGCCGCTGACGAGGGGGACCCCACGGCGACGGCGGGACGGGCAGGCCTGGGAGATCTGGCCCGTCAGACAGCGGAGGCACTCAGGAGCCAGGGGGTCACCGGTGTCTCCCTGCGCCTGGACGACACTCTCTTCAGCGGGCCGACCTGGAACGAGGCATGGGAGGCAGGCAACGAGGCGTGGGTGTCGGGGGTGCAGCCAATCATGGTGGACGTGTCCGCCTACCACGGTCAGGGGGGCTATCCCTCCGACCCGGCTCTTCACGCCGCCCAGACCTTTGCGGACCACCTGAGAGAGGCCGGGGTCAGCGTGCAGGGCAGCATCACCCGGGCCGCGGCCGCGGACTCCGCCGCGACCGTGGCCTCGGTCAGCTCGGCGCCGCTGGCGGACGTCCTGTCCCTGTCGCTGCGTACCTCTGACAACTCCATGACCGAGGTCCAGGGGCACCTGGTCGCGGCCGCAGCGGGAGAGAGCGCCGATTTTGAGGGTGCCGCGCGGGCGGTCCTGGCCCAGCTGGGCCAGGACGGTTTTGACACTGCTGGCGTGACCCTCCTGGACTCCTCCGGCCTGGCCAAGGGGAACAAGGTTCCCGCCCGCCTGCTGGCACAGGTTGTCGGCCGGGCAGCCGGTGACCAGGGTGGGGAGGTCGGGCGCACCCTTTTGGCGGCCCTGCCTGTGGGTGCCCTGGACGGGACTCTGGACGACCGCTTCCTAGACACGGCTGCGGCGGGGACGGTGCGGGCCAAGACCGGCTCCCTGGACCAGACGGTCTCGCTGTCGGGGGTGGTAACCACCGCCGACAGGCGGCTCCTGGCCTTCGCGGTCGTGGTGGACGGGTTTGCCGAGGGCGGGCTGACGGCGGCCAGGGCTGCGCTCGATGAGCACCTCATGGTGCCTCTGGCCGGGTGTGGCTGCCAGGGCTGACGTCACACGTCGCAGGAGCGTCTGCCAGGAGGCCGTGGCGGCGTGTGCCGTGGGGCGCTGCGGCTGCGGCCTGTGGCAGGCTTGGCGCGACACAGGCCGGTACCTGCCCTGACCGGCTACCTGCCATGAGGAAGGCGATGCCAATGGACGTCACGGACATGGGGGGCAAGCTCCAGCAGGTCCTGCTCACCGAGGAACAGATCGGGCGCCGCCTTGACGAGATGGCTGCTCAGATTGACGCGGACTACGAGGGACGGGATCTCCTGCTTGTCGGCGTCCTCAAGGGCGCTGTCTACGCCATGGCGGACCTGTCCCGTCGGCTGCACCGCTCGGTGCCCATGGACTGGATGGCGGTGTCCTCCTACGGGTCCGGGACCCGTTCCTCCGGGGTGGTCCGCATCCTCAAGGACCTGGACTCCGACATCACCGGTCGCGACGTCCTCATCGTCGAGGACATCATCGACTCGGGCCTCACCCTGTCATGGCTTGTGGGCAACCTCTCATCGCGGGGGGCAAGTTCGGTCGAGATCGCCAGTGTCCTGCGCAAACCTGGGGCGGCCAAGGTCGAGGTGGGGGTCAAGTACGTCGGTTTCGACATCCCCACCGAGTTCGTCGTCGGTTACGGGCTGGACTACGCTGAGAACTACCGTAATCTCTCCGTAATTGGTACGTTGCGTCCGGAGGTCTACGGCGCCTGAGGTCTGATCCTCCTCGGATGCTCGTCCCGCGGGCGGGTGCGGGGGCTCAGGTCTGCAGCGTGCCGTCTTCTACGAGCTGTCCCCGAACCCCACAGGAAGAAGAGATCTTGCCACTCATGAGACCGGTGCTCCGGCCCCTAGCCGGAGCCCTTGGAGCCCTTGTCGTCGCTCTTGGCCTGGGATCCCCGGCGCTTGCCGCTGCCGGGGCCGGGCCGCTCGGGCAGACGACATCCACTGCCACACATTTTGACACGGTTGCCGACATGAAGGCGGCCTCCGGGCTGTCCGGCACTGTCGTCACCGACGGAGACGAGGAGGCCGGTGACGGTTCTGGGATGACCTTCCAGATCACCAGCACTCTTCCTGAGGGAGCACTGGGTGGCATCGCCGTCTCCCTGAGCGACGGCCAGTACGCGGTCCCGCAGGGACTGGCCACCTCTCCCAGCACCTCGCCGGACCCCGAGGCGGTGGAGGACCTGCTGTCCCGTGCCAGGACCTTTGCCGAGGCGGGGGACGACCTGGTATGGGACAGCAGTCGACTCACGCCGCTGTCCGGTGAGGTCGTCCACTCCACGATGAGTCGGCCCTACGCGGTGACCTGCTCCTCCTTCGTCGGAATGGCGCTGGCAGGCTGGGACTACTCCCACACCACCTACGTGGCTGACGAGAACTCACAGGTCGGCTACGGCGTCGACTTCGGCGGCGTCCTTGAGGACAAGGGCTTCTGGTCGGCGAACAACCTTGCCAGCTGGTTCTATGCCAACGGTGACGTGTGGCTGGGCAGCGAGGGCGGCTACGAGCCCGGTGACGTCCTCTTCTTCTCCGAGCAGGACCCCCGGGGGCAGTCTGACTCCGTCCAGGCGGATGACGTCTTCTTCGGTAACGTGTACCACACGGCGATCTACCTCGGTGACAACCAGCTGATCCACTCCACCGGTCCGTCTGCTGACGGCGGCGTTGTCGTCACCCAGTTCTGGGCCAGCCTTGAGGCGGACCTGAGCTTCGTGGCCCGTCCGAGCTGGGGGACTCCTCCAGCGTCTTCTCCGCCACCCAGGATGAGGGCCAGGACGAGGCCGGGGGTGCGCAGGACGGTCAGGGCGAGGACGCTGAGGCTGGCCAGGACGCTGAGGCTGCCGACGACGCGGGTGCAGCGGACCCCAGGACGGGGACGCCGGGACGGCTCAGGAGGAGGCCGAGGAGGACCAGGACCAGGCTGTCCAGCAGGACCCCCAGGACGGGGGCGCTGAGGCTGGCCAGGACGGTGGGGCTGCCGACGACGCGGGTGCAGCGGACCCCCAGGACGGGGACGCCGGGACGGCTCAGGAGGAGGCCGAGGAGGACCAGGACCCAGCGGTGACTTCCTATGACGCCCCTGTCGGCGAGTCTGAGGACGCAGGTTCCCGGGACGGCGCGCAGGCGGCCGCGGCCCAGGCAGATCCTGGTGCTGACTCCGATGCAGAGGCGAATGGCCAGGGAGACCAGGGAGACTCCGTGCTGGCACGTACGGGGCTCCCCTCCTCCAGCCTTCTGGCCGGGGGCGTGGCTCTGGTGATGCTGGCGTCGGGCGCGGTGTTCCTGCTGCTGCGTCAGCGCAGCCTTCAGGCGTCGCGTCTGCGGGCTACGGTGGACGGTGCCCGCAGGCTAGTGCGCCGGAGACGGTGACGACGACACCGGAGACGGCAACAATAAGGTCTCAATTTGGGACCGCCATCTGATGGCCGACAGCGTGTGCCCGCACCTCTCAGAGGTGCGGGCACACGCCTTTCTCGGGCTGCGGGGCGTGTGGCTGGGGCGGGTCGTGTGGCATGGAAACGTATTCTGCGGAACCAGCGTGTGCCACAAGGTGAGGTCACCCATAATTCACCGCTGGCAGAAAGCGTTGGGCTGACGGTCCTAGTGCTGACAGACAACCCTCTTGTTCTCGCTGGTCCGTTTCCTATAAGCGGGATCGTTGATGCGGAAGACCCGTGGTCAGGCCGTGTTGGAAAGCCTGACGGAACGCTCTCATAGTTGTCAGCAATGTGACACTCGCTATGAGGCCTCTCCTGTTTGGCAGAAGCTGTAGTAGCGGTATGGTCACGGCCGCAAGATGCCAGAACCTCTATGACAGGAGACAGCGGCTCATGGCTGAGACAACCTCTATTTCGCGGCGCGGTATCACCTTTTTGGGAGCGGCCCTGCTCGCCTCGCCCACTATCTCCTGGGTGCCGGCTGCGGCAGCCCCGGGGTCGGTCGAGGCAACGCAGTACGACACCCTCTACGACCTGCTGCAGGCCTCTAACCCGTCAGGGACGGTCTGGACGCGGGGTGACGAGCTGGCCGGCGACGGCGCTGGCGTCACCTACGCCGTGGAGTCGTCGCGGCCCTCGGGCAGGCTCGGGAACGTGTCAATGCTCCTTGCCAACGGCAAGTGGGCGGTGCCGCAGAGCTTCTCCACCCAGCCTGCCCGCAGTACGAGCACTGCGGCAGCAGACGACCTGATATCACGGGGGCAGAGCTTTGTCGACGCGGGTACCCGCCTGGGGTGGGACGGTAACGGCCTCACCCCGCTGACGGGGCAGGTGGTCCACCAGGTCGCCTCGGAGCCCTACGCGGTGTCGTGCTCCACCTTTGTCGGCATGGCGGTTCTGGGATGGGACTACCAGCACACGACCTATGTGGCCGACCAGAACACCAAGGTGGGCTACTACGTCGACTTTGGTGACGGTTTTGAGACCTCCAGGGCCTGGTCGGCGAATAATCTTGCCAGCTGGTTCTATGCGCGTGGAGACGTGTGGCTGGACGTGGATAACCACTATGAGCGCGGTGACATCATGTTCTTCTCCGACCCGGACCGGAATGCGGTAACGGGAGGCGGCGTCGGTGCGAGGACCATATTCGGGAACGTCTACCACGCGGCTATCTACCTGGGGGACGGAATGCTCATGCACTCCACGGGCGTAGCTGCCGGCCAGGGAGTTCACGTGTCAAAGATGTGGAACTTCCTCAAGAAAGATCTGAGCTTTGTGGCCCGCCCAGCCTGGAGCAGCCTTTAGAGGAGGTCGGTCTCCCGGATGATCCTGTGCCCGGGGGCCGGGTACCTGGGGCCAGGCGGCGACGGCGCCTGGGGCGCTGTCGCCGTCCCAGGGGAGGACGGACCTCGAACCGGGTGCCTTCACCGGTATTCTGGGCGCTGATGCGGCCGTGGTGCAGGTCGATGACCCCCTTGGCCAGGGCCGGGCCGATACCGGTGCTGCCGCTGGGGCCGATGTAGAGCCTGCGGCCGCCTCCCGTGGAGGGGCCGCAGGTCGGTGCCGCCGCTGGTTCTGCGGTGCTCGTTGTGACCCCCTCTGCACGCCGTGTGCGAACGTGAGGCACCGCAACAGGAATCGGTGGGGTCCCTCCGCCTCTCATCGGCTACCGTGTGGGCATCAGACACGTGAAGGGATCCACCGCTGATGAGTGAATCGGGCCAGCAGCCTGGTCGAAGGACCCCGGACCTCCGGGGCGGGAAGAACAAGAGGGGCGGTCGTGGCGGCCGTGACAGAAGGCGTCGTGGGGCGCTGGGCAACCCCCTGCTGTGGGTCGCCCCCGTCATTATTTTGGTGGTCCTGCTGGTGTGGTCGCTGGCCTCCTCCCTGGGTGGCTACCGGTCTATCGACACCTCCGACGGCCTCGCCCTGCTGCGGGACAACCCCGGGATCGTCGAGTCGGTGACCGTCATCGACGGCACTCAGCGCGTCGAGCTGGACCTGACCCAGAGCTACGTCCAGCAGCCTAAGCGGCAGGGTGATTCGGAGCAGAACATGGGTGACAGGGTCCAGTTCACCTTCACCGACGCCCAGGCGGAGCAGGTGGACTCCCTGGTCCAGGGTGCTGACCCCTCAGCAGGCTTCAACTCGGTGGTACCCACCTCCTCCTGGTGGTCCTCCATGCTCCAGCTCCTGCTGCCCACCATGATCTTCCTGGGGCTCATGTGGTGGATGCTCACGCGCATGAGCGGGGGCCGGGGCGGTGCCATGGGCTTTGGCAGGTCCCGGGCGAAGGTCGGCTCCAAGGAGATGCCTGACGTCACCTTCGACGACGTCGCCGGGGAGGACGAGGCGGTCGAGGAGCTGGAGGAGATCCGTGAGTTCCTCTCCGAGCCGGACAAGTTCCGGGCCGTGGGGGCTAAGATTCCTAAGGGGGTCCTCCTGTACGGGCCCCCCGGGACCGGTAAGACCCTCCTGGCCAAGGCCGTGGCGGGGGAGGCGGGCGTGCCGTTCTTCTCTATGGCTGCCTCCGAGTTCGTCGAGATGTTCGTGGGTGTGGGCGCCAGCCGTGTACGCGACCTGTTCGAGCAGGCCAAGGAGAACTCGCCGGCCATCATCTTCGTTGACGAGATCGACGCGGTGGGCCGTCATCGCGGCAGCGGAACCGGGGGAGGCCACGACGAGCGGGAGCAGACCCTCAACCAGCTCCTGGTGGAGATGGACGGCTTCGACGTCAACACCAACGTCATCCTCATTGCTGCCACCAACCGCCCCGACGTGCTGGACCCTGCCCTGCTGCGGCCCGGGCGCTTCGACCGGCAGGTCAGTGTCGAGGCCCCCGACATGGGCGGACGCGAGGCCATCCTGGCGGTCCACGCCAAGGGCAAGCCGCTGACCCCTGACGTCGACCTGGGGCTGGTGGCCAAGAGGACGCCAGGCTTCACCGGTGCCGACCTGGCCAACGTCCTCAACGAGGCGGCCCTGCTGACCGCACGGTCCAACGCCAACCTCATTGACAACCGCGCCCTGGACGAGGCCATCGACCGGGTGCTGGCAGGCCCCCAGAAGCGCACCCGGGTCATGAACGACCACGAGAAGCGCGTAACCGCTTACCACGAGGCCGGCCACGCCCTGTGCGCCGCGGCGGGTGCCTACTCCGACCCGGTGACCAAGGTGACGATCCTGCCGCGGGGCAAGGCCCTGGGGTACACCATGGTCATGCCCAGTGACGACAAGTACTCCACTACCCGTAACGAGCTGTTGGACCAGCTTGTCTACGCCATGGGCGGACGGGCCGCGGAGGAGATCGTCTTCCGTGACCCCACCACCGGTGCCTCCAACGACATCGAGAAGGCCACGGCCACGGCCCGCAAGATGGTCACCGACTACGGCATGACGGCCGCCGTGGGGGCGGTCAAGCTGGGGACCACGGAGAACGAGACCGTCCTGGGGCTCAACGCCACCAGCCGGGACTTCTCTGAGGACGTGGCTGCCACCGTCGACGCGGAGGTACGGGTGCTCCTGGACGCCGCCCACCGTGAGGCCTGGGAGATCCTTACCCGCAACCGGGCTGTGCTCGACGACCTGGCCAGCCAGCTCCTGGAGCGGGAGACACTGCTGGAGATGGACCTGGAGAGGATCTTCGCCCCCGTGGTCAAGCAGGCTGAGCGCCCTCTGTGGCGCAGCGACGAGACTCTTGACTACGGCACCACGGAGCCTGTGAGGTGACCGGGCAGGCCCAGGGCGCCTACGACTCCCAGGGCGTCATGCGGGCCGTGCGCGACCTGCTGGTGGCCGTCGGCGAGGATCCGGACCGGGAGGGTCTGCGCGGGACCCCGGAGCGGCTGGCCCGTGCTTACGCGGAGATGTTTTCCGGCTTGGGCCAGGACCCGGCCCGGCACGTGGAGACGGTCTTCGACGCCGACCACCAGGAGATGGTCCTGGTGCGCGACATCCCCATGTACTCGGTGTGTGAGCACCACCTGCTGCCTTTCCACGGGGTGGCCCACGTGGCCTACATCCCTGACCGGGACGGTCGTGTGACCGGGCTGTCCAAGGTGGCCCGCCTGGTGGACGGCTACGCACGCCGCCCCCAGGTCCAGGAGCGGCTCACCTCCCAGGTGGCTGACGCCCTCGTGGAGCGGCTGGGCTGCCAGGGCGTGCTCGTGGTGGTGGAGGCGGAGCACCTGTGCATGTCTATGCGGGGCGTGCGCAAGCCGGGCTCCAGCACGGTCACCAGCGCCGTGCGTGGCAGCATGCGCAGTGCCGCCACCCGGAGTGAGGCCATGAGCCTTATCCTGGGTGGGCGGCACTGAGCGGTGGTCGTAAGCAGGGCGGGGTGCGGGGTCGTGAAGGTCAGGAGATGCAGATACGGAGTGGACCCGGGGAGAAACAGTTGGTGTTCTTGATATTTGTGACTGTCACGTCCGTTGCGTGTGCCCCGGCGGGCTTGGCGTGCATACTGGTTGTCCTGGCGGCGTAGCCGCCGCTGGACTGGTGTCCCGTGTCGGGTGAGGCTGCCACGGCGGTTGTGGGGAGGACGGCGCTGCTGCCAATGAGGAGGGTGGCCAGGACGGTGGGGAGCGCGGTGCGGACAGACATGAAGATCACCTCAGTGCGTGTCGGTAGCGGGTGGGCTGATACCTGTATCCTTCCGGGGTTCTGGCGGGCAGCCAGCTGGCAGAAGGTCGAGAGTTCCTGTTCGCCTCATCCCAAAGGACCACGGCGGCTGCCCGTGGCTGCGCTTGGGGCTGCTTGCTGACTGGTGCGGGCTCTAGATCGCGGGTGTGAGGGGGATGCTGAAGGCGGTGGTCCAGCGGCGCGGGGTGTGGGTGGTGGTCAGCGCCCCGCCCAGCGACTCGATACGGCGGCGCGCGGTGTCCAGGCCCAGGCCGGAGGACACTACCTGCTGCTGCTGTGTCTCTTGTTCTGCCTCTGCCCGGTGCCGGTGCCCTGCCTGTCTGCGCGGGGGCTGATGGCGGGTGGGGTCGCGGGTGTTGGTGCACATGCACTCCAGGGTGCCGCCGTCGGTCTCCAGCAGGAGGGTGACGCGTCCGTGCACGCTGGCGTACTTGACGGCGTTCTCGATAAGCTCAGCGAGGACGCGGGTGATCTGCTGGCGCATGCCGGGGCCGATCGCGGCGGTGTCAAGAGCCTCCAGGCCGGTGACCTCCAAGGTGGTGTCTCGCTGGGTGAGGATCTGCTCAGCCTGGGCCAGGGTCTCCTCCAGGGGGCGGGGTGGGGTGGTGGATAGCAGCAGCAGGGCCTCGTTGCCGGAGGCGGACGACATGGCCCTGAGGAGGTAGCGCAGCTGGCCCGTGGCACTGCGTACCGGGCCGATGACAGAGTCGAGGGTGCGGGTGAGCTCTAAGTCCTCGGGGCGGGCGATCTTAGCCTGCTCGGCCTGCATGACGGCGTGGGTGAGGTTACGCACCACGGTGTCGTGGAGCTCAGAGACCAGCAGGCGCTGCCGGAGGCCCCGACGTTCCCGGCGCTGCCGGGCAGCCTCGTCGCTCTTCTGGCGCTGGTGGCGCAGCGTGAGTCCTAGCGTCATGCACGGGGCACCCACAATGACAAATGCTGTGAGAGCGTCAAGGGAGGTGAGGCCGCCCAGGAAGATGCTGCTCAGCAGGCTGGTAGTGGCCAGTGACCAGACAGCCCCAGGGTGGTAGCCCCGGGACGCCAGCAGTACCAGAGGTCCCCAGTACGCAGAGGTCGCCGTGAGGCCGACGCTGTCAGGTACCGCCAGGGCTGCGGTCGTGACGGCTAGGCTCGTGACTGCGCCGACGAGGGGAAGGCAGGAGGCCAGGGGAAGGCAGAGCGCGTTAAAAATAGTGAGGCCCAGACTGGTGGCAGTACCGGAGGCAGCTGTGTCGACCACGCTGACCAGGACCAGGAACACCGCGAGGCCTGCGTGCAGCAGGTGGGTGCGGGTGGTGGGCTGCCAGGTGTCAAAGAAACTGGGCCTGGCCAGCGCCGCAGCTCTTGGAGGAATCCGAGAAAAGATACGGGACCATGCGGTAGGCACTGCGATCACGTCCGAGGGGCCGGAGATAACGGTGACGATACGGTAGTATCGTCGCATGCCTGCGAGCGGTTCTCCACCCCCTGTCAGGACCCCCGGCAAGATGATCCGGGTTGTCGCGGTCGATGACGACCAGTTTGTGCTGGGTGCCCTGCGCTCCTACCTCTCAGCTGCGGAGGGGATCGAGGTCCTCAGCACCTTCACCATAGCCACTGACGCCCTGGCCTTTATGAGCCGCATGCCGGTAGACGTCCTCATCACCGACATACGCATGCTCCCCGTAGACGGCTTGGAGCTGCTGGCGCGCGTCAAGGCGAGGTACCCGGACACGGCGGTCCTCGTGCTGACCTCCTTCGACGACGACTCCGCCATGATTGAGGCCCTGTCCCAGCAGGCCAGCGGGTTCCTCCTCAAGGACGCCGATCCGGAGGAGGTCGTGCAGGCCGTGCGTGCAGCCAGCACCGGGGGGACCACGATCTCACCCCGTGCCACCTCCCGGCTGATCTCGGAGGGCTACCTGCGGGAGGCCCGGGTGCCCGCCCGCCCGGACCTCACGGGTGCAGAACGTGAGGTGCTCACGCTGCTGTGCGAGGGCTACTCCAACGCGGAGATTGCCGATAGGCTCGTTGTCGCGGAGTCCACGGTCAAGACCCACGTCTCCAGCCTCATGAGGAAGTACGGGGTGACCTCACGCCTCAAGCTGGTGGTGGCCGTCCACCAGGAGGAGGCTGGCGGGTCGGGCGGCTGAGAGGCGACTGGCTAAAGCCCCTGGCAAGGCCTCCTGACCCGCCAGCTGGCCGTCTCCTGCCTCTCCGTCCTTTTGAGCTACCCGCCTCAGTGCTGACGTGGCTGACCTGTCTGGTCCGCCTCGTCATGGTCGCCCGTGCCCACTGGCGGTACGGTCGGCAGCCGCAGCCTGCCCCGGCCGTACCAGGTGGTGGTCGGTCCGGGGTGGTCCGGGCTCTCCCGGCAGGGCAGGTCCTGGTCGGCCGGGGCTGGGCAGGCTGCGGGTGCGGCCAGGTCGAGGAGAAGACCTGGCGCCTGTGGAGCGGGGACACCCTGGGACAGGAGGACGGCCACCGCAGCAGCAGCCAGCGGGGTGGCGAAGGAGGTCCCGCTGCGGTACCAGTAGTAGCGGCACCGCTGGCCCCCCTCGCCGCAGTCGGAGACCACGTCGGGCAGCAGCGAGACCCCCTCCTCGTCGGTGCCCCCGCTGCGGACGACATCTGTGGGTGCGGTAGTGAGGATCGCGGACTCCAGCCCGTGCGGTGTGTCGGTGTCGTCGTACCAGACGGGTGCGCCGCCGGGCGCGGCGATGTCAACCGCGCTGCCCACGTTGGAGTAGAAGGTCCGGGCTCCCGCCGGGTCGAGGGCGCCCACGGTGAGGACGTGCTCAGACTGGGCGGGCATGGTCACGCACTGGTCGGTGACCGGGCGCTCGCCCTGCCCGGACCATCCGATGGAGGAGGAGTCTGCGGTGCCCTGGTCGAGGTCGAAGGACTCGTTGCCGGCGGCAGCCACCATGATGACACCGTGGTGGGCTGCGTACTCCAGGGCGGAGGTGATGGTAGCCAGGTCCTGAGCCTGTTCCTGGCGCTCCTGGTCGGTGTCACCTGGGGCGTCGGGGCAGTAGCGGAACCAGGGGTCGGTGGTAAAGCTGAGGACAAGGACGTCCAGGCCCGTGTCCGCCGCGTACCTGAGGGCCTGGGCGACGGCCTCGGCGTAGAAGCGGCCTGTCGCGTCACCGGCCTTGAGGCTGACGATGCTGGCACCGGGGGCGGCACCCACGATGCCGTGCCCGTCTACGTCGGCGGTGATGAGCCCGGCGATCTCGGTGCCGTGGCCGTAGGGGTCGTGCGCCGGGTCGAGGTCGGGGCACTCGCTGCCCGGTGTGCAGTCGGAGGGGAGGAAAGACCGGCTGCGCTCAGCGTCGTAGGACGAGGCGATCTCGGGGTGGGTGGCATCGACCCCGCTGTCCATGACTCCGACGGAGACCCCCTGTCCGTCCTCCTGCGAGACCGTGCCCTCGCGCCAGTCCAGATACCACTGCTGGGCGGCAAGGGGGTCCTCCCCAGGAGGATCGAGGCTGCCGGGGCTGCTAGGGCTCTCAGCGTGCTGCTGGGCGGGACCCTGGCCCGGCGGGGGCTGGAGTGCCAGGGCGGGGGCGGTCCAGACCGCCAGGAGCGTGAGCACAGCGGCCAGGGAGCGCACCGGCAGCCAGGCGGGCCGCCGGGCTGCCGCCTCGCGTCCCGGGACGTCCCGGACCACGCATGCGTGTCGGGTCCGTGCGCGGGGGCGGTTCGGGTTCACCATCGGGCGACCTCCTCGTAGAGCTCGCGCACCGGCGCCACGGTAAGGATGACTGACTCGTTGTGCTCCACCCAGGACACGTACCGGCAGTCCTGGTCCGGCGGGGCGATCTCCCGGCCGATGACGAGGTCCACCCGGTGGCCCTGTCTGCGGGCGGCGAGCACGAGCGCGGCGTCCTTCTCAATGTCACCGGACAGTTCACTGCCCTCCTTGACCAGGGCGCGGCGCAGCTGGAGGAGCTCGGCCTCGACCTGGTTGCGGGGCCTGGGGGAGGGCTGGCCGGTGCGGGGCAGCCACCCCCTCATCCCTCCTTGCTGCCGTGAGGACAGGACGGTGCGTACGGACTGCCTGATGTCCGTGCGGGTGCGGTGGTTCATGGCTGTGAGTTCCTTTCTGTGGGGTGCGGGTCGTCCTGCTGCTGGTGCGTCTGGCCCGGGCTTGTCGGGTCCGGCCGGGCTGTGTGGACTGGGCGGCTGTGGGGAGGGTGGCTGCGCATCCACTCCTCCTCCAGGTGTCGGCGCTCTAGGAGTGCCTGCCGGGAGGAGAAGACGTGCCCCTCCTCGGGGAAGACGGCCAGCATGGTGTCGGCCTGCGCGGCCAGGAGGTTCTCGTGGAGGGCCAGAGACTGCTGCGGGGTGGTAGCGGAGTTCTGGTCGCTGCCGCCGCAGCTGATGAGGAAGGGGGTGCCCCGGTGCGCGCCCGCCCGGGGGAGCACGCTCATGACGCGGTAGAGCCCCGGGTGTGAGGCGGCCGTGCGGTGGTCGTGCTCAAAGCCGTGCGGGGTCGCGTAGCGGTCGTAGGCGCCGCTGCGCAGAAGGGCACCCGCCGGTGAGCACAGGCCGCGCAGCACGGCGACGGCCGCCAGCGCCGCACCAAAGCTGTGCCCGCCCAGGAAGGGGGTGTCCTGGGCGCTACCTGGACCGTCCCCGAGCTCGGTGCTGATGACCACCAGCGCCGCGCGCCATGCCTGATGCAGCTCGGAGAGAAGCCCCTCCGGCTCCAGGGCTGCCAGGTGGTGGTAGTCGATACCCACGCGCACAACCGGCCGCGTCCCTGCGTGGCACCAGGCCGCGTCCCCCACGGGCAGGGTGCCCAGGTCGACGCCGTGGCGCACGCCCCGGCCGCCCACGGGTGCCGCCGGGAGGTCACCGGAGTCGTCGAACCACACCAGGGGCGTCTGCGTGCCCGCTGGGTCGCTGGTCACCACCTCGACCACGTGCCCCTCCTCCCGCCGTGCCAGGAGCAGCCCGGGCCGCCCGGCTACCGGGTCCTGCACGGAGGGGCACCACAGGGCGGGAGTATGCGGGTGCGCGGCTGGGGGCGGCGGGGGTCCGGGCGGGTCGTCGCGCACGACGGGGCTGACCTGCCAGGCGCCGGGGACCATGGGGACCTCCTGGTGCCCCTGGCCCCCCTGGGTCATGACCGTGACCACGCCGTCGGCCTCCTCCTGGAGGTGGGTCACGTCTGTGCCGTCGCTCCACGACCCGGTGGCCCACCGCAGGAGGTGGGGCTCCGCGTGCTCCACCCACGCGCCGCTGAGCCCGGGTACGCCCGTGTAGTGGTCCACCCGGGCCACGACGCGGGCCAGGACGCTGCCGTCGCTCACCCGGTAGGAGGTGGTGGCGGTCTCCAGGCGCTCGGTAAAGACCACTACCGGCTGGCCGCTCAGGTGCTGGTGGGCTACCGAGCCCCGGGGAGGTCCCCGACCAGGGAGGGGGACCAGGTGCCGTCGGGGCCTGGGCGACCAGATGGTGGGGGACATGGTCCTCGTGGAGGAAGGCGGACAGCTCCCGGGGCGTCTGAGCCAGGCCGACCACCAGCGTCCCCGGTGTCTTCCGGGCCGCAGTCTCCTGGGTGCTTGGCTCCTGCGTCTCCAGGAGCACCACGACCCCCCTGGGCAGGCCGGGCAGAGGGCGGGGGCCGACCATGACGGTGCACAGGGCGGCCTCAAAGAGCTCGGTCACCAGCGCCTGCGGCCAGGCGCGGTCGTCGCGGCTCCTCACGAGGGCAGAGGAGGAGGGGCTGTGCTCCTGGCGCAGCCAGACCACCTGGTCGCCCAGCCGCCACAGGCGGGTTTCCTGCGCCGGGTTGCTTCGCAGGCCCAGCAGCGAGCGGGTGCTGGTGCCCCAGGTGGTGGGGGCGGTGGCAGCGTGCTCGTGGTGCTCGTCGTGCTCGTGGAGGCGTACGGTGACGTGCCCGTCGTCCTGGTGGTGGGCGACCACCCATCCGCCGGGGCCGTGGGGCAGGGGCAGCCCGCTGGCCTGCTGCGAGAGCAGGGTGCGGGCTTCGCCCTCCACGGCTCCGGCGTAGCCGGTGGGCACAGGTGAGGGGATAGTGTCCCCGCAGAGGCGGTCGTAGGCCGTGCCCCGGTGCCTGATGAGGTCCAGCCGGGCACGGGGGAGGCTGCGGTAGGCGGGCGCCTCCAGGACGGCCTGCCTACCGCACGGCAGGGTGAGCGTGTGGACGGCCAGCCGGTCCAGCCCGGCCGACACCGCCCGGACCGAGACCGGCGCGGCGGGTGGGAGGCTGGCCTGCGCGGCGACCTGAACGGCGGCGGCGTCCGGGGGCTGCGGGGTGGCGTCGTACCTCATGGCAGCCGGTCTCCCGCTCCCGCCAGGGCGGAGGCGCGTGCGGGGCGCACCTCGCTCAGCCGCCCGCCCTCCATGCGGTAGGTGCGGTCGGTCACGGCGGACAGCCTGGCGTCGTGGGTGGTGACGATGACGCAGTGGGTGCGGCGCAGGGTCAGCAGCACGCTGATGAACCGCCGGGTGGACTCGTCGTCCAGGGCGGAGGTGGGCTCGTCGAGCAGGAGCACCCGGGGTGAGAGGGCCAGCATCCGCGCGATGGCCAGGCGGGCGCGCTCGCCTCCGCTGACCCGCATGCCGTGCTCGCCCATCATGGTGGTCATCCCGGAGCGGTCGCCCAGCCGGGAGAGGTCCAGGCCCATCTGGCGGCACAGCAAGTCCACCTGGTCCTCACGGATTCCCGGACGGGCCAGGGTGAAGTTCTCCAGCAGGGTGGCGCTGCGGAAGAACGGGTCCTGGGGCAGAGCTGGACGATGCGGTTCCACCTGGCGGAGCCCGTGTCCGCGGGGGACAGGCCGCCAAAGGTGATGTGACCGCGCTCGGGTCGGTTGGCCCCGGCGATGAGGCTGAGCAGGGTGGACTTGCCCGAGCCGGAGGGGCCCACCACGCTGACGATCTCCCCGCAGCGCGCCGTAAGGCTGACTGAGTGGAGCAGGGTGGTGGTACCCGAGTCGTTGGGGACGGAGAAGTCGACCTCCCGGACGATGAGTGAGCCGGTGTCCAGCACGTCCACGGGCTCTGCCGGCGGCTCGTACCATTCCTCGTCCTTCTCCAGGAAGCCGTGGACGCGCACGAGCGCGGCCCAGGTGGAGGCCAGCGCGGTGCGTATCCCGGAGGCGGACTGGAGCGGCTCGTAGAGCTGGGGAGCCAGGGTGATGAGGGCGGCCAGGGAGCCGACCGTCATCTCCCCGCGGATCACGCTGTGCCCCCCGATGACAAGGATGGCCACCGTCCCCAGGGAGCCCGCCAGGTCCAGGGAGGAGGAGAAGGCTGTCTCGATGGTGATCATGCGCGTGTAGGTGCGCCGGACCTCTGCGGCGGTCTGCCTGGCCTGCTGCTGGTCCACCTCGGTGTCGGCCACCGTGCGGGAGAACAGGTGCCCGGCCACGCCCGTGCGCTCCATGACGGTGCCGCTGAAGGAGGACATGGCGTCGAGCATGCGGTCGGTGGTGGCGGCGAGCCTGCGTGAGACCCCCTCGGTGGGCAGGATGAGGACCAGCCCCAGGCCCAGGACCACCAGGGTGATGGTGACCGAGCGTGAGGACATGATGGTGACTAGGACCACCAGGCGGGTGATGAGCCCGAAGACCTGGGGCAGGATGCTGGAGACAAAGGACTGTGCCTGCTCGGTGTCGTTGGTGATACGGGAGAGCATGGCGCCGCTGGGCTCGGCTCCCACGGCTGAGGAGGGCAGCCGGGTGAGCTTACCGAGCATGAGCACGCGCAGCCGTTCCTGGAATCGCTGCCCGGTGGAGGCCGTGACACGCTGCTCGATCACGTTGGCTGCCGTGCTGGCCAGTGCGGCACCGGCGGCCAGCAGCGCGGGGATGACGACCGCTGAGGCCAGGGAGGCGCCGGGCCGGGTGCCGTCGATGACGCGCTGGAGCATGAGCGGGGAGACGGTCGCCAGGCCGGACTGGATGGCTAGCAGGATGGTGATGATGATCACCGAGGGGGTCATGGCCCGCAGCGCCCGGCCGGTGGCGCTGGAGCGGGACAGCACCCGCCGCCCAGCGGTGCCTACGCCTGTGGGACCAGGTGACGCTGCCGCCATGACTGAAGCACCTCCCTGCACTCCTGGAGCCCGGAGCGCACCTGTGCCCCGGCGGGGTTGGAGCTGTCCAGGGAGACCACGGCCGGGAAGGAGGAGATGTCCACCCCAGCCTGGCGCAGAGCGGCAGCAGGCTGGGAGTCCTGGTCCACCCAGCTGACCGTGCCTGCCGCCTCGGTGTCGCTGACGTCGTGGTTCTCCATGATCTTCAGGGCGGAGCAGGCCGGGCAGGTGGGGGAGAGGACCACCAGGAGGCGGTCGTGGTGCTCCTGGCTGGCCCGGGCGCTGGCGGACTCGCGCCCGCGCAGGAGCTGGAGGGCCAGCGTCATGACCAGGGCGGTGGCCATGGCGGCGGCCAGGCGGGCGGGGCGGGCAGCGGTGAGGCCGTCCCCTAGGAGGGCAGCCAGTCCCAGGGCGGCGGAGGTCAGGGCGCACCCCCAGATGTGGAGGGGGCCGACCGTCATGCCCTCCACGCCAAAGCAGCCGCACTCCTGCCCCCTCAGGGTGGTGGCGCCCACCACGAAGGCGGCGTAGACGGTGGCGAGCACCAGGCAGGCCAGGCGCAGGCTGGGCAGACTGAGCGCCACGGCAGAGGCAAGCACCTCGACCGAGACGACAAGGCCCAGGGACAGGTGGAGACGCAGGAAGTTCGCCCCCTGGGGCCAGGCCAGGCGGGCTTGCGCAGCAGCCCAGGTCTTGGCGGCGGCGGTGCCCAGCAGGACGCCGACGGCCCCTCCGGCAAGAAGAGTGACGAGCAGGGTGCCGGTGGCTGCCCGGGCCAGGAGGGTGGTGAGCAGGGGGGTTATGGTGATCATGTCGGTCATGGCTGTGTCTCCTTGTGTGTCGTGGTGTCTGCGTCAGTGGGTGCGGGGGCTGTGGGGTCCTTCGTCTCGACGAGCACCCCGGAGGCGACTGCGGTCTCAAGGAGCTCGGAGGCAGAGCTGGAGGTGGTGCCGGAGGCGGAGTCGGAGGTCGTGTCGGAGCTGGTACCGGGCGCCCCAGTCAGGGCGGCGTGGAGGACCGTCCCGGTGTCCTCGTCAATCTCATGGACGGACAGCCGGTGCAGGTCCGCGAGGGTCCAGCCACCGTTCTTCAGGTGTGTCAGGCTCATTCCGTCAGCGAGCCGCCAGCCTCTAGCCATGACGTCACCCACCTTTCTGTCTCTACGGTCTTCTTGACGCTGAGCGCGTACTTCTGTCTGAGGAAGGGGTCCTGGCCGATGCGCCTCATGCCGTCGGCGTCAATGAGGCCCCGGGCGGCCAGGCTGCCCTGGGCCAGCTCCTCCTCCCACCTCTGCCAGACCTGGGGGGCCTCCCGGACGGCCTGGAGCCGGGCGGCGGCATGGTCGTCC